>UQFE01000031.1 GCA_900540255.1 uncultured Clostridium sp. | reverse complement strand
TTATTGTACATAATTATTTTCCACTTTTTATACAAAAATATATTGACATTTACATTAATCCATATTCCTAAAATACTAGGACTTAAAATTTCATATTTAAAACAAATGTTTTGTTTACTGCCTTCTCCTCTTAAATAAGATTCTACTGCTTTAATTTTCAATCTAGAAGAGTATGATTTATTATGAGGCTTATCATAAAAACTCATTTCTCCTAATTCTTGATATTTTCTTGCCCAAATACGTACTATATTTCCCTTATTACTGTTGTATCTTATTCCTAGCTTACTACATATTTCTTTAGTACTTTTTCTATCTGAAAGATAATCTTTAGCTGCTTGAATTTTATCTTCTGGTAAGTACTTAAATTTTCTACCCATAAAAAATACCTCCAAAGTAGATTTTGGTTATTTACCGTGTCTACTTTAGAGGTATCATATCAAAATATGAACTGTTATTGAGACAGCCTTTTTATTTTATGGTAAATTATGTGATAAATGAGAAAGTATTATAAAGGTATACATATTATATTATATGTAATATAATATAATATAATATAATATAGCATAAAGTTATTGGAGGAATATATGAGTAATATATCATTAATATTATTAGCAATAATATTAATAATTAATTATTTTATATATAAGAGATATAAATATAGTAAAAAAATATATATAATTTCATTAATTTTTATTATTATAAATTTTGCTTTTATATATTTAATTTATTATAATAATTTATCACTTGGATTTGAAGAAGGAATCGTTTTTGGAGATAAATTAGGATTATTAGCAACTGATGAATATAAATATTTTATGGAATCGGAACATTTAGTATATAATTTAGAGAGTTTTGGGGGCTTTAAGGCATATTTAAATGGACAATTAGTTACATATCCATTTAAAGTTGATAATAAACCATATGGGATATATAATCACTTTGTATTTATATTAGCAGTTTTAAAGTGTTTAGGAATAACAAAATTATTAGACTTATTAACTTTAAAATTAATTTTTACAGTTTTTAATACATATTTAATTTATAGCATATCTAGGAGATTTTTAAGTGAAAAACTTTCATTATTAGTAACAATTGTTTTCAATATAGCACCGGCATATATATTAATAAATGCAACTTTAGTTAGAGATAATATAATAATTACAATTATTTTAAGTATTATATTGTTAATTATTAAAAGTCAGTGGAATTATATAAATATAATAATATTAGCTTTAATGATAATATTTTTATCTATTTTTAGAATTTATACTTTATTTTCATTAATAGTTACATTAATTTTTACGTTTAAAAAGAGTACTAAAGTAATAAATAAATTAGATATATCATTTATTATTTTATTTATTGTAGGATTGTTTTTATTTGATAAATTACCTACTAATATAGGAGAGATAGATTATTTGCAATATAATTATCATGAGTATTTTGGAGTTGGAATAGAAGGAATGATAACTTTAGTATTTCAAACTATAAAAAATATATTTGTTAGAGGATTATTTTTAAATACTCTGCCAACAAAATCTATATATGTAATATTAATAGTTCTAGGTGCAGTATACTATATGATATTGGTTCCAATATTTATTTATAAAGTAATAATTATTTTATTTATAGATAAAGATGAAACTAAGATATGGTTATGTAAGTTTACTATTTATTTTACTTTATTCAATGGATTAATATTAATGCTGAAGGATGTTATGATACCTACAAGATTGAGTATCATGTGGTATTTACTTCATATAATAATTATATTTTTACCAGTAAAAAAGTTTAATTTTACTCATAAAAATATAGAAAGTAAAATTTAAAAGATTAAATATATGTAAAATAAAAACAAGTAATTATAGTGATATACTCCTTCTATAGTAATGATAGTTTTATTATTTTAACTGTCTACTATAAAGGGAGCATATCAAAATTGCTTGTTTTTATTTTAATTATTTATTTTCTTTTATAAAACATCCAATACCTAAAGCAATTACAGTAGGTAAAACCCATCCAAATCCAATGTTAGCTAATGGCATGAAGTTTAATGAAGAACCAAATAATTGGAATAACACACCAAATATTAATGATGCATAAACTGCAAATCTAACTGCAATTACATTAGTTAAGAATTTATTAAACATAGTAACTGCAATTAGAGTAATAGCTACAGGATATAATACATTTAATATTGGAACAGATAACTTAACAATTTTATCAACACCTTGGCAAGCAATTATATAACTCATTAAAGAAATTGCAATTGCATTAAACTTATAAGATAATTTACCATTAGTTACTTTTTCAAAGAAGGTAGAACCAGTTGTTAATAATCCTATAGAAGTTGTTAAACATGCTAATCCAATAGCAATACCTATTAATAATATACCTGATGTTCCTAAAATTTTCTTAGAAATAAATACTAATAATGCAGTATTTGAAATATTAGAATCAACTAAATTTACTGTATGTGCACCAATGAAAGTTAATCCACCATATACAAAAGCTAATCCAATAACAGCAATAAAACTTGACTTTAATAATACAGAATTGATTTCTTTTCCTTTATAACCCTTAGAAACAATAGAAGATGTAATAACACTTGAAAATAATAAACCTGCTAATGCATCCATTGTTTGATATCCTTCAAGTAATGAATAAGAAATTACATTAGTTGCTCCTGTAGAGGCAATATCTCCAATAGGATTTATAACACCTTTAACAATTATAATAATTAATATAATTATTAAAGCTGGTGTAAGAAATTTACCTATTGTATCAATAATAGATGAGCGCCTTAATACAAAGAATAAGTTAATTAAAAAGTAAATTGCCATCATAATAACTGGTGACCAGTTTGGGAAAAATGGTAATATTGAAATTTCAAAGGTAGTTGCAGCAGTTCTTGGAATTGCTAATAGCGGACCTATTGCAAAGAATAAAACTGTTGTAAGAATTAATGTAAATTTAGGACTTATTTTATTTGTTATACTTTCAAATGTACCATTTCCTTTTGAGCAAGCAAGAATTGCAAGTAATGGTAATCCAACACCTGTTAAAACAAATCCAATTATCCCTAATAAATATTTATCGCCTAATGTATTTCCTAATGAAGGTGGGAAAATTAAGTTACCAGCACCAAAAAACATAGAAAATAAGGCGAATCCTACTATTATAGAATCTTTTCTTTTGTTTTTCATACGTATTCCTCTTTCTGTTTTTATAATTTAATCTTAAGTTTAAATGTTAAATTATAAATTATAAATTCAACACTTATAATTTATATAATAACATTTATATAGTTAATTTTCAATTTTATATTTTATATAAAAATTTAAAAATGAGAATATTGTAAATTTAAAGAAGATTTATTAATCTTTTTTTAAGTAATTCATTGTGATATTATATAATTATGTATACTAAAATTTTACTTAAATAAGAGAGGGAAAGAAATGAAAGTAAGAAAGGCAATAATACCAGCAGCTGGACTTGGTACAAGATTTTTACCAGCAACAAAGGCTCAGCCAAAGGAAATGCTTCCAATAGTGGATAAGCCAACAATTCAATATATAATTGAGGAAGCAGTGGCATCAGGGATTGAAGAAATATTAATAATAACAGGAAGAAATAAAAAATCTATAGAAGACCATTTTGATAAATCTGTTGAATTAGAAATGGAACTTGAAAAAGCAGGAAAGCAAGAAATGCTTGATATGGTTAGAAGAATTTCAGATATGGTTGATATTCATTATATAAGACAAAAAGAACCTAGAGGATTGGGGCATGCAATTCATTGTGCAAAATCATTTGTTGGGAATGAACCATTTGCAGTAATGTTAGGTGATGATGTTGTTGATAGTGAGGTTCCTTGCTTAAAGCAATTAATTGATTGCTTTAATGAATATAAAACTACTATATTAGGTGTTCAAACAGTAGATCCAAAGAATGTAGATAAGTATGGTATTGTTGATGGACTTCATATAGAGGATAGAGTTTATAAAGTTAAAAGGTTAGTTGAAAAGCCATCTGTTGATGAAGCTCCAAGTAATGTGGCTATATTAGGAAGATACATTATTACTCCTCAAATATTTGAAATATTAGAAAATACTGCACCAGGTAAAGGGAATGAAATTCAATTAACAGATGCATTAGAAACATTAATTAAAAATGAAGCTATGTATGCATATGATTTTGAAGGAAGAAGATATGATGTTGGAGATAAGTTAGGCTTTTTACAAGCAACTGTTGAATTTGCTTTAAAGAGAGAGGAACTTAGAGAACCATTTATTCAATATTTAAATACTAAGCCTTGGGAAAATGAAACAAAATAAAAAATAGGGGATGTGGCATTAAAAATAAATACTACAATATATCGTGTTAATTTTTATTTTTTAAAACAATATATTGTGTATAAAAGTTTTAGTGCGACAGACCCTATTTTGATTTTATATCAAGTTTTAATTTAATAATATATTATGTTAAATATATTATTAGGATCTAGGAATAAGTCCTATTTTCTTTTGCATTTTTCTTAAATTTTTAATTGCAGCATAATTAGCTTTTTCAGCACCAAGTTTATAAATTTCTTCTAATGCCTTTTTATCTTTAAGAAGGATATTTACTTTTTCTTGAATTGGTGCTAATTCATCAATAATTGCATCTGCAACATCTTTCTTTAAATCAGCGTAACCCTTATCTTTATAAAGATCAACAACCTCATCCTTAGTATAACCCTTAATTGAAATAAGTATATCAAGTAGGTTTTTAACCCCTGGTTGTTCATCAGTATAATTAACAACACCAATACTATCAGTTACAGCTCTAGAAATTTTCTTTCTTATAACTTCAGGAGGATCCATAATTAAGATGTAGCTATTAGGATTATCATCAGACTTAGACATTTTCTTAGTAGGATCTTGAAGACTCATAACCTTAGCTCCAACTGGTGGAATATAAGGTTCTGGTATTTTAAACGTTGGACTATATGCATTATTAAATCTTGCACCTAAATCTCTAGCAAGTTCTAAGTGTTGCTTTTGGTCAATTCCAACAGGAACTAAATCTGTATTATATAATAGTATATCAGCTGCCATAAGAACAGGATAAGCAAATAATCCAGCAGGTATAGAATCACCATGCTTTTTAGCTTTATCCTTAAATTGAGTCATTCTTGAAAGTTCACCCATATAAGTATTACATGTTAATAACCAAGAGGCTTCAGAATGTGCTGGAACATGAGATTGAATAAATAACGTATTTTTATCAGGATCAATACCACAAGCAATATAAATTGCTAAAACCTCTAAAGTTCTTTTTCTTAAATCTGCAGGAATTTGTTTAACTGTAATTGCATGTAAATCAACTACACAGAAAAAACAATCATATTCATTTTGAAGCTTAACCCAGTTTTTTAATGCTCCTAAATAATTTCCCAATGTTAAATTTCCAGAAGGTTGTATTCCACTGAAAATAATTTTTTTATTTTCTGCTATATTTTCCAAAATAGCACCTCTTTTCATATATTTAAATCTTAATGTACCTATAATGACGAATATATTCTTAAAAGTAAATTTAAAGTCTAAAGGTATCTAATAGTTAATATTATAAAATTATCAAAATTTTATGTCAAATAAAAACAATAGATTTAGAAAATAAAAAGGAGCTACAATAGTAGCCCCGTAATTTAACTTTTAAATATTATCTTCTGTCTCTATTCATTTTTTGAGCTTTTCTAGCTTTTCTACATTCAGGACATCTTACAGGATCGTTTTCAAATCCTTTTTCTTTGTAGAATTCTTGTTCTCCTACAGTAAAGATGAATTCCTTTCCGCAGTCTTTACAAACGATTTTCTTATCTTCCATTTTTATTTACCTCCTTAAAATCCATAGGGTGAATCTTGATAAAACTACTAACTTAACCCGCTATGGAAAAAAGGGGTATTTAATGATATTATCATAGAATTTCCTAATGATTTTTATTACATTATTATTATAGCATAATTTACCAAAAATGCAACAAATATACTGTATGGGTAAATAAATTTATTTGTTTTTATAACGTATTTGGAAAGAAATAAAAGCTATAAGTGGAACAAATATAAATAATATTAAATTAATATATTGATAATATTTTAGTATTATAAATAATACATAATTATTTCTTGATATAAATGTTGAAAATATAAATATTACTAAAGTATAAATAGTTATAAAACATTTATCATTTTTTATGTATTTTTTATAAATTATATAAACTCCATAAGCTGAAAGTATATATTTTAAAAAGTATCCTACTACTGTTTGATATAGGAAAAAGAAATCTCCAAATTCTAAAATACCACCAATTTGAACTCTCTGGCTTTGAGTAAATTCAGGATAAAATAAATTAGCTGCTCTTATAGGACCAAAGCTTGATAAAATTCCAATTAAAACATAAATAAAAATTATTCCTAATATACTTAAGCAAATTATAGTATGCTTTTTTAGGTTTTTTCCGTTATTTAAATATTTTAAATAAGGAAGTGTAATAACAAAAGCTGATAATGAACCTAAAACAAGTAAAAGCGTAGAAATAAATTCATTTACTATATTTCCAGAAAGTAAAGGCATTATGTATTTAATATCTTTATAGTTTTCAGTAATAATAGCTAAAATTGCAGTATTAACTCCAAGTGATGAAATTAATATTATTGAAAAAGTTAATAATGTACGTATTCCTTTTCCTATTAAAAAAATTGATGGCAAAATAAAAAATAATATTATATACCAAGTAGGAGTTTCTAGAAAAAAGCAAGATTTAACTACATTAGCTTCTACAGAAGCAGACTCTAATGAAGATAAAAATAATCCTAATGAAAATAAAAATAAAAATATATTTCCAAAAAATTTAGAAAGACCAAAGGTAAATATTTCATTTATATTGTAAACTTTTTTAGATTGCATAACAGAAATAAGATACATTACAAATGCAAAAAATATTAAATATATAATTAAAGAATAAAGCCAGGTATCTCTGCCCCCTTGTGCAATAAATAAAGAGGGATATGTTTTTAATGATATATATGTAACACCAAATATAAAAATTATAAAGTGTTTTACTGATATTTTATTCATGTTTATTCCTCCAAAATTTTAAATAAGATAAGTCTATTTTATTATTCTCAAAAAAATGAATATTAAACATATGCAGAGGAATAATATGTTTAGGTGATTAAAATGGATAAATTAAGTTATATTAAACAAAGATTTGAAGGGAATTTTGATGTAAAGTATAGGGAAGTAAAAACAATAATAGGAGATGGAACTTTAGTATTTATAGATGATTTATGTAATGGACAATGGATGATGGAATATTTAATATTACCATTAAGGGGATTTGGAGAATTAAAGGATTCATCTATAAAGACACCTAATGATTTATTAGAAAAGGTATTGGATATAAGTGCAGCTGGAATGGCAAAAGATTTAGATGATGCACTAATACATGTTTTATCAGGAGATGCTATATTAATTTTAAATGATTTTAATGAAATTATATTTTGTGAACTTAAGAATTTCCCAAGGCGAGGAATAGGAATACCTGAAACTGAAGCCGTATTAAAGGGACCAAGGGAAGGGTTTAATGAACTTATAGTAGACAATGTTGCATTGATTAGAAGACGTATAAAAAATCCTAACTTGAAATTTGAAGCTGTAGTTATTGGAGAAGAATCTCAAACTGCTGTTGCAATGGCATATATTAAAGGAATTGCACCAGATGATTTAGTAAATAAAATAAAGAATAAACTTAGTAAATTAGATATGAGGTTTGTACTTGATTCAAATTATATCGAGGCTAATTTAAAAGAACAAAATTCATTTTTTGATACTATTGGATATACAGAAAAGCCAGATGAAGTTGCAGCTAAGTTATTTGAAGGGCGTATAGCAATAATTGTAGATGGAACACCTTTTGTAATAACAGCACCTTATTTCTTTTTAGAAAATTTTCAAATGCCAGATGATTATTATATAAACAGATATTATACAAATTTTAATAGAATTTTAAGATGTATTGCGTTTTTTATGGCATCATTTTTACCTGGTATTTATGTAGCGATAATTACATATCATTTTTCAATGATTCCAAGCCTTTTTGTATTTAGGCTGGCAGTATCTAGAGCTGGGGTGCCATTGCCAACGTTTATTGAAGTAATTGTTATGATGTTAGCTTTTCAATTGATAAAAGAAGCAGGCTTAAGGCTTCCACATCCAATTGGTGGAGCAATGAGTATAGTATCAGCACTTATTTTAGGTGATGCAGCTGTAGGTGCAGGAATTGCATCAAGAATAACTATAATTGTAGTTGCAATAAGTACATTAAGTTATTTTTTAATTCCTAAAATTTATGGTGCAGTTTCTTTTTGGTCAATAGCAATAATGATTTCTTCAGCATTATTAGGGTTACCAGGATTTTTATGTGCAGCATTAATATATATAATTCAAATAGTTAAACTTGATTCTGTTGGATATCCATTCTTATTTCCTCTTGGAAGTATAAGTGAGTATAGGTTTAAGGATATATTTTTCAGAGGAAAATTAGATAGAATTTCTAAAAAAATAATAGAGGGAGGTAATAAAAAATATGAAAAATAAGAAAAACTTATTTCTTACAATATGTACAATAATTTTATTACCGTTACTTTTAACAGGATGTTTTAATTATCATGATATTAATAAGGTTACTTTCCCTACAAGTGTAATTTTTGATATTAATGATTTAGGAGAAGCAGTTATTTACTTAGATTGTATAAAACCATATAGAAGTACTAATGATAGTTCTGATAAAGGAAGGCGTATTATTTATAAGGGTGAAGGAAGAACAGCTATGGAAGCTTTAGAGGATATTAATAGAGCTTCTAGTTATAAACTTAATTATAGTCAAACTAGAGCATATATATTTACTGAAAAAGCTGCTAGAAATGGAATAAAGAAGTTTTTAGATTTAATTAATAATAATAGTGAATTTCAAGTTAAGCCAAGTGCTTTTATTTATTATGGTGATGTTGATGATTTATTGAGTACGGTATCTGCTGATGAGGAATATTTAGGTTTATTTTTAAATGATTTAGTTGGAAAAGAAAAATATAATTCAAAAGCAGTAAAATCTAATATTAATTATTATTTAAGCAATGTATTAATGGGAGGAAATACAGCCTTACTAACATCTATTGAATTAAAGGAAAATGCATTAGATAAAAAAATAGAAATAGATGGAGCATCAATTTTTAAAGATAATATATTAATTGAAAAAATAAACATAGAAAACTCTTTAATGTACAACATTTTAATGGGAACAGCTAAAACAGGAATTTTGGAAGCAACAAATCCAAATAGTAAATCTGATTTTATTAGTTTGGAAATAATAGATAGTAATGTAAAAGATAATTTAAGTTATGAAAATGGAGCAATTAAATTAATTAAGGATATTGAGGTTGATGTTTCTGTATCTGAAATACAAGGAAGTTTAATAGTGGATTCATCAGCTTTAGATTATATTAGATATAATGAAGAAGAATATATAAATGGATATGTTAAATATATTTTTAATAAATACAAAGAAAAAAAATTAGATATATTTGATGTTGAAAGATTAGCAGAAATGTATTTTTCTAAGGAAGATATAAAAGATCCGCTAAGTATAACAGAATTAGAAGTAAGAACAAAATTAAATATAAAAGGAACTGGAATTACTAGAAATAGTCTTTAAGTAAAGCTTAAAATTATATTATTAAAGAACAAGGAAAAAGATAGCTAGAAAGTTGTTTTCTTTGTTCTTTTTTTTATTACAATAAATATAATATATTATTATAAGTTAATTATTATTTAAATTTTAAATTATTGTTTGGTAAATTACTGATGATAAACTTAACTAAAAATTTAATAATAGTAATTAGTCCCAGACAATTAGTAGATAAAAATAATAGATTAGGGGATATGGGGTACAGTAAAAGAAATATGTGGATTTATGATAAATTAATATCTTTAGATGAAGGAAAGCGGTTTATTAATTATGGAAATGTAATAGTTAGAATAAAGGAATCATTTAAGGGAAAAAGAAAGGTAAAATTAATTAATTTTGATTTATAGGATTGTTTTAAGGTTATCTTACCAATGAATATTGAATAATAAAATCTTTATAGCTAATAATAATTCATAAGAAGGATAGATATATTAAAATTTTTAGTTAAATATACATCTTTTATTATAAAAAAGATGTTATAAATAATTTTATAAAAAAGGAGTGGTTCCAATGATTCAAGTTTTTTGTGCAAGAAGGGGTTCTGGAAAGACAAAAAGGTTAATTGATTTAGCTAATACTCAAGTAGCAGAAGCTAAAGGGGATTCAGTATATATTGATGATGATTCAAGGCCAATGTTACAGCTATCTAGAGGAATAAGATTTGTAGATACAAATGAGTATTATGTTGGGGATTGCCAAAGTTTTTATGGAATGTTGTGTGGAATAATTTCATCTAATTATGATATTGAAAATATCTATATTGATGGGTTATCTAATATTGTTAAATGTACTATGAAGGATGCAAGTGAATTATTTAAAAAAATAGCTGGATTAACAGAGAGATTTGGTATAAATGTTTATATTAATGTTAATGTTGATGCTGCTGATGAAGTACCAGAATGTATAAAGGAATACGTAGCATAGGTTTGAAAATAATTAAATTTAGATAAATGTAAAAAGCTGCCTAAATAGGTAGCTTTTTTATATTATAAGCAATTACTATTTATAGATGGTTTAAAAAATTGTTTAATACATATTATAAAATTAAATTAAATATTAAAGTGAAATACAAAGGTAAGTTAATTAAAATTTCTTGATAAAAATTGTTAATAAATATATACTAAATATATGATTTTTTATAGGAGGTAGGAATATGGCTAATGTTTTAGATGAGTTATTAGACCGTGGATACATAAAGCAATTTACTCATGAAGAGGAAACAAGAGAATTGCTAGAACAGGAGAAAGTAACTTTTTATATAGGATTTGATCCAACAGCAGATAGTTTACATGTAGGTCATTTTATAGCAATGATGTTTATGGCTCATATGCAAAAGGCAGGACATAGACCAATAGCTTTACTTGGTGGAGGAACTGCAATGGTTGGGGATCCATCAGGAAAAACTGATATGAGATCTATGCTTACAAAAGAGCAAATAGAGCATAATGTTTCTTGTATAAAGAAACAAATGGAAAAGTTTATAGATTTCTCAGATGATAAGGCTATATTAGTAAACAATGCAGATTGGTTACTAAATTTAAATTATGTTGATTTCTTAAGAGAAGTAGGAGTTCATTTTTCTGTAAATAGAATGTTAACTGCAGAATGCTTTAAGCAAAGATTAGAAAAGGGATTATCATTCTTAGAATTTAACTATATGTTAATGCAGGGGTATGATTTTTATGTGTTAAATCAAAAGTACAATTGTAAGATGGAATTAGGTGGAGATGATCAGTGGTCAAATATGATTGCAGGGGTTGAGTTAGTTAGAAGAAAAGCTCAAGGTCAAGCAATGGCAATGACTTGTACATTATTAACTAATAGCCAAGGTCAAAAGATGGGTAAAACAGTAGGTGGAGCTTTATGGTTAGACCCAGAAAAAACATCACCATATGATTTCTATCAATATTGGAGAAATGTAGATGATGCAGATGTTGAAAAATGTTTAGCATTATTAACATTCTTACCTATGGATGAAGTTAGAAGATTAGGTACATTAGAAGGTGCTGAAATAAATAAGGCTAAGACAGTTCTTGCTTATGAAATAACTAAGCTTGTTCATGGAGAAGAAGAAGCTAATAAAGCTAAATCAGCTGCAGAGGCATTATTTTCAGGTGGAGTTGATATGAGTAATGTTCCTACAGTTACTATTTCTAAGGATAAATTAGGTGCTACAATTTTAGATATAATGGCTGAAAATAAGATTGTTCCATCAAAGGCAGAAGGTAGAAGATTAATTCAACAAGGTGGATTATCTTTAAATGGAGAAAAGGTTACAGATGTAACTAGAACTTTAAATGAAGAAGATATTCAAGATGGAGCTGCCTTAATAAAAAGAGGAAAGAAAAACTATAATAAAATAGTTGTTGAATAAGATGAAAAGATGAAGTATAAATTTACAATATAATTTTAATATTATTTGTAATTTATGCTTCATTTTTTTGTATTAATAAAATTATTTAAGGAGATATTTATAAAGTAGGATTATTGTTTTAGAATAATAGAGATTGTTTAAAGCGTGGTAAGTAGTTATAATATATAAATGAAAGAATTTAAACAGTAGATAAGGGGGATGACTATGGCATTATATGCTATTTCTGATTTACATCTTGCATTAAGTACAGATAAACCTATGGATATATTTGGTGTACAGTGGGTTAATCATGATGAAAAGATAAAGAAAAATTGGAAAGAGAAAATAACAGAAAAGGATACTGTATTAATTGCTGGAGATATCTCTTGGTCTATGAAGCATGAAGAAAGCAAGATAGATTTAGATTGGATAAATTCTCTGCCAGGTAATAAAATTATAAGTAAGGGAAATCATGATTATTGGTGGACTAGTATTTCAAAATTGAATTCAATGTATGATAATACAAAGTTCTTACAAAATAATTTTTATACATATAATGATTATGCTATTTGTGGAACTAGGGGATGGATTGATCCAAGTAGTGATAAATTTAATTCTAAGGATGCAAAGATATATGCAAGAGAGCAAATAAGAATAAGATTATCTTTAGATGCAGCTAAAAAATCAGGATTTAATAAGTTTATAGTTATGATTCATTATCCTCCATTTGGGGAAGAAAATAAGGAATCAGAATTAATGAAAATATTTCAAGAGTACAATGTTGAAAAAGTTATATATGGACATTTACATGGGCCATCTAATGTTAAGGCAATAGAAGGTTTAATAAATGGTGTTGAATATATAATGACATCATGTGATTTTATAAATTTTGACCCAATTAAAATATTAGAAGATTAAAAAATGAAACTAAACATTGTGGTAAATTTTGGGTTACAGTTTAAGGTGTTTTTGATATAATGTATTTGTATAAAGTTTAAGGGTGATGTATATGGCAATGCAAAATTGGAAGAGTTTTCTTATGCCCTATGAACAAGCAGTAGAAGAATTAAAGGTAAAGCTTAAGAGTATAAGAAAAGAATATAGAAAGAGAAATGAATATTCTCCAATTGAATTTGTAACTGGAAGAGTTAAGGAAGTTTCAAGCCTTTTAGAAAAAGCAAATAAGTTTGAAATTCCTTTAGATAGAGTGGGCGAAGAAATGGAGGACATCGCTGGTATAAGAATTATGTGCCAGTTTGTTGATGATATAGATACAGTTATAGAACTTATAAGAGCAAGAAGGGATATGCAAATACTTTACGAAAAGGATTATGTTAGGAATGTTAAACAAAGTGGATATAGAAGCTACCATATGATTATTAAGTACACTGTTTATATGGCTGAAGGACCTAAGCCAATATTAGCAGAATTTCAAATAAGAACACTAGCAATGAACTTTTGGGCAACTATAGAGCATTCTTTAAATTATAAGTATAAACAGCATATTCCAGAAGAAATACAACGAAAGCTAAAATCAGCAGCTGATTCAGCTTTTAATTTAGATGAGCAAATGTTAGAAATAAAGGATGAAATAAAGGATGCTCAGAAATTATTTGAAGTAAAATCTGATATTATTACAAATATAATGAGTAATATAATGACCTTAATGTCTTTAGGAAAAACTGGAGAAGCTAGTAGATATCAAATTATGTTAAATAAGCTAATAAAAGATGGGGAAGTTTTTGAATTAAATAATTTACTTCAATCTATAAAGCGTGATATTGATAGATATAAAGATGGTTAAAAGCAAAGTTGGCATATAGCTAACTTTGCTTTTTAATATAATTTTTATAGAAAAAATTGGTATTATTAAGCGGTTTGCTAGTTATATCCCTATATGTTATACTTAAAATAACGGGGGTGGCTTATGAAATCCAAAGGTAATATAAAAGACAATTGTTTTTTGATTGTTATATGTATTTTAATGATAAGCTTTACAGTTAATATTTATCAAGCTATAGAGAATAATAAATATTCTTATGAACTTGGAAAACAAAATTATAATAAAATTGAAGAAATAAGATATAGAAATGAGTCTATACTTTCAATACTAGAAAGTTGTGTTTCAGCAGGAAGTGTAAATAATTCTGATTTATTAACATTGCATAGAAATTATAGTAAGATTACAGAACTTGAATTAAGTTTATGGAGCAATTATCTTAATGATAATAAGCATATGTTTATAAGTAAAAAAAATAGGTCCAAAAATATTGTTGTAAGTACAACAAGTAAAAATGAATTATATTCAGAAATTGAAGAGTTAATATATTCATATATTCAAAATGATATGACTGAAAAGAAGGATGTAATAGAATTACAAGGAAAGGTAGCAGAGAATTTTGAAAATTTAAAATCAATGTCAATTGATTTAAATAATTATTTTAATGATTTTTATGCTAAAAATTGTGATTTATCTGATGAAATGAAAGAGAAGAAAATGATTAATCATGATTATTGGATTGATATACTTCAGGGAATGCAAGAGGTTAATAGTAAGTATTGGGATTATGAATTTATTTATTAATAATATATAAAAAAGCTAAGCAATTTAATGCTTAGCTTTTACTGTATATTAGTGGTGACATCCACCACCACAAGAACCACAGCCACCTTCAACTTCGATAACTGGCTTTAATGATAATCCTCTACCACCATTTTCTTCTGATGAAAGTAATTTAAATCCACCAAATTCATCAACTAATTTTTCTTCTGCAATTAAAGTTATATCATGAATTTTTTCAGAAATATCTCCTTCTTTAACTTCATCAACAGTTATATTGAAAGCTGGTCCGCTACAACCAAATCCAGCTAAGTTTATTCTTATGCTGTAGTTTTCTACTTCATTTTCTTCTAAGAAAGCTTTGAATTCCTTGTATGCTTCTTCACTTACTAAAAATTTATTCATTATGTTCACCTCACGAAAATTTTCAAATTATGTTTATAGTATACCATATTACTCGGAAATAGCAATGTATTTTTAAGGGGTAAATGTAAAAAAACACTAAATAAAAATTAGAACATTGAAGTTTCAATAATTTGTAAATATAATATAAAATATAGAGAGTATATTAATTAGTATAATAATTAATTATAAGAGATACAAATTTAATGTTTTTAATAGGTTTAGTAAGTTATACTAATGTTATAATAGTTTTAATATATTAGGATGAAATTAAGATAACTAATATGATAGTTAACATAACAATTAAACAAATGATAAGAAAAAGTAATATTGAAAAGAGAGGATGTTAGAATTGAAACCTTTTGATAAAGAATATGTTTTTGATAAAATTGAAGAATATAATAAAAAAATAAAAAGCAATAAGGTTGGAGATTATGAAATAAAATCAGTAGATGGTTTACAGGGGGTAATACAAGGATATCTACATTCAAAGGAAGACAATTATGATATAAATATATTGGAGTTACATGCACCAAATCATGTTTGGATGAGGTTAACTCCACTAGAGATACAAGGAGCTTATTTTGCAATAAAAATGGCTAAAGGAAAAGTTGGAGTTGTAGGGTTAGGATTAGGATATGTAGTAGAGGAAATGGCTAAAAAGCCAGAGGTAGAAGAAATTACTGTATATGAAATAAGTAAAGAAATAATAGAATTATATTATGAAAACTTTTCAAAGAATTCTAAGATAAATATAATTTGTTGTGATGCTTATAATGCAGAAAGCAAAGAGTTTGATTTCTTTTATGCCGATATATATGAATATAAATTAACTTCACAAATAGTTGATGATTATAAGAAGTTTAATGAACTGCATAATATTGAAGAATATAGTTTCTTTGGTATGGAGCATTTTTTATTAAGTTGCAGTTATACAGAAATAGTTTGGGTATATATTCCTGAAAATTGGATGGAATCAAGTAGGAAAGCATTTGAGGCAATTCAAGAATCAAATTTACTACCATATTATGAAAAGCTAGAGGAAAATATAGTTTCTCAAGTATTAGGAGAATTTAAAGAAGTGTTAAATGATATTTAATATAATAAAAAAGCTATGTATAAAATGAATTAAAATCATTTTATACATAGCTTTTTGCAATATTAGCAATATAACAAAATCATATACTTGAAATAATAAAAATACAATGAAACATAGCAAAAGTAAATTAAATATTAATAAATAGAATAAATAATATATAAATTTAATAGAGTGTATAAAGGAGGGGGCGTTATGAGATTAGAAAATAATAAAATATTAATTACAACAGTAAGTAGTATTATTGGATTAGGATTAATAATTTTTTTATTAATTAATTATAAACTTAATGAAAGTACAAATGATAAAATTTATGAAGAAGAGTTATCAGAAAATAAATATAAAAGTAATTTAATTATTGAAGATAATAATACAACAATGTTAGATGATGAATTAGAGGATGAGGGTGAAGAGAGAATTTTTCCAGTAGAGGATGATCAAGAGATAATTGTATTACCTAATCCTAATATAAATGAGCCAGTTATTTTAAAAAAATTATGAAATAAAAAGTTAAAAAGTTCTATTTTAAATATTATGCTTATAAATAAAATAGAACTTTTTTTATTTATATATGGTGTGTAAATTAATTTGATATAGTCCCTTATTTATCTTATATTACTTTACAACTATGTTTACAAGTCTTCCTTTAATAACAATAACTTTAACTATAGTTTTTCCTTCAGTGGCAGCTAAAACAGCTTCATCAGCTAAAGCAGCAGATTTAATTCCTTCTTCGTTTAAGTCAGAAGCAACATTAATTCTTGCTTTAATTTTACCATTAATTTGAATTGCTATTTCAACTTCATCTTTAACAAGAGCTTTAGCATCAAATTCAGGCCAAGCTTCAGTAAATACTGAATACTTATTAGTTAATAATGACCATTGTTCTTCAGCAAAGTGAGGAGCAAATGGAGCTAAAATTTTAATAAAGCTTTCACATACAGTATTTAAGAAATCTAAGTTCTTAGTTTCTTCTTTCATGTACTTAGATAAAGCATTAATGAATTCCATCATTCTTGCAATTGCAGTGTTGAATTGCATTTTTTCAGCATCTTCAGTAACACCTTTAATAGCATTATTTAACCAGAAGTTTAATTCTTTTTCTGCTTTATCCATAGTAGTTTTATTATTAGTACCAGTATTAATAGCTTCTCTACACATTGTTAAATATCTTTCAATTCTATCTACAAATCTAGCAACAGACTTAATACCATCATCACTCCAAGCACCACCTTCAGTGTAAGCAAATCCAAACATTAAGTACATTCTAAATACGTCAGCACCATATTCTTTGATGTAATCATCTGGAGAAATAGTATTTCCTTTAGATTTAGACATTTTTAATCCATCTGGACCTAAGATTAATCCTTGGTGAGTTAAGCTCTTGAATGGTTCATCAAAGCTTAAATATCCCATATCTCTTAAGGCTTTAGTTATAAATCTTGCATATAATAAGTGCATACAAGCATGCTCAGGCCCACCAACATATTTATCAACTGGAAGCATCTTATCTACTTTTTCTTTATCAAATGCAATTTTATCATTTTTATTATCTACATATCTCATTTGGTACCAAGAAGAGCAAACAAATGTATCTAAAGTATCACACTCTCTCTTAGCTGGTTTACCACAACAAGGGCAAGTAGTGTTAACAAATTCTTCGCATTTAGCAAGTGGTGATTTACCATCTGGGGCAAATTCAACATTGTATGGCAATTCAACAGGAAGATCTTTTTCTGGAACTGGAACAGCACCACAATCTTCACAGTAGATTATTGGAATTGGAGCACCCCAATATCTTTGTCTTGAGACTAACCAGTCTCTTAATCTGTAATTAACTTTTGCAGAACCTAAATTTTCTTTAGCTAGTTTTTCAACAATAGTCTCTTTAGCTTCTTCAGTAGTTAATCCATCAAATTCACCAGAATTAACTAATACACCATATTCACAGTATGGTAATTCAACTTCTTCACCTTTTTTGCTAGTTATAACTTGTTCTATTGGTAAGTTAAATTTAGTAGCAAATGCAAAGTCTCTTTCATCATGAGCTGGAACAGCCATAACAGCACCAGTACCATAAGTTGCAAGAACGTAATCACCAACCCAAATTGGAACTTCCTTACCATTTATAGGGTTTATAGCATATGAACCAGTAAATACACCAGTTTTTTCTCTTGTAAGAGATTGTCTTTCTATATCTGATTGCTTTTTAGCAGCTTCTTTATATTCTTCAACAGCAGCTTTATTTTCATCAGTTGTTATTTCATCAACTAATGGATTTTCAGGAGCTAAAACAACATAAGTTACACCATTTAAAGTATCAACTCTTGTTGTAAATACATTAAAGTTAATATTTGAATCTTTAACTTTGAAGTTAACTTCAGCACCTGTAGACTTACCAATCCAGTGTTTTTGCATAGCAACTGTCTTTTCAGGCCAATCTAAAGTATCTAGTTTTTCTAATAATTCATCAGCATATTGTGTTATTTTAAAGAACCATTGAGTTAAATCCTTTTTAGTGACTTCAGTTCCACATCTTTCACAAGTACCTTCAACAACTTGTTCATTAGCTAAAACTGTATTACAAGATGGACACCAATTTACAGGAGCTTTTTTTCTGTAAGCTAAATCATTTTTTAATAATTGTAAGAATATCCATTGAGTCCATTTGTAATATTCAGGAGTACAAGTTATAACTTCATTTTCCCAATTAAACATAGCACCCATTGCTTTTAATTGTTCTTCCATAGTTTTGATATTTTTTTCTGTAGAATCCCATGGATGAATCCCAGTTTTAATTGCGAAGTTTTCAGCAGGTAAACCAAAGGCATCAAATCCCATTGGTTGGAATACATTATATCCTTGCATTTTCTTTAATCTTGCCCATGAATCAACAGGTCCATAGTTAAACCAGTGACCAGCATGTAATTGACTTCCAGATGGATAAGAGAACATTTCTAAAACATAAAGTTTTTCACCCTCTGCATCTGGATTAAATTTGTAAAGTTCAGTTTCTTCCCATTTCTTTTGCCATTTTTTATCAATGGCAGTTCCGTAGTTACTCATAGTTTTAATCCTCCTTTAGATAGTGACAAGTAGCAGGTGACAAGTTAGAGAAAATTTCTAAATTTTGACTAAACTTATTGTTTAGATTATCACTTTAAATTTATCACTTGAAACTTGTTACTTGAAATTTGCTAAGTTTTATATAAAAAAAGCCCTTCATCTCAATTAAGAGACGAAAAGCTATATTTCGCGGTACCACTCTTATTAGAATTTAGCAGTTTAAGTTTAGTAAACATAATAACTTGTCATTTGTCACTTAAAACTTATCACTGACTAATTTCTCGCTTAAATCTGTAACGGGGATTCCGTACTTGCTTTTAAACAAGTAAGCTCCAAGGCAAGTTCCCATAAATGCATCACTGTTTTACAGCAACCAACAGCTCTCTAAAGACTACAATTTTATAGTACTACTCCTTTTCAATGCAATAAATATTAAATTTATTAAATGATTTTAATATTAATTAATTATATATTAATTAACTATAATAAGTCAATAAGAGGAATAACCTTATTTTACATAGTCAATAGATCAAGAAAAGATTAAGTTTATATTTATTTTAAAAGAAAATTACTTAAGAGAATTTTAAAGTGAATAAAAATATAAACTATTTAAAATTCATAAAGTATGGTATAATATTGTAAATATGATATAAATAAAACAATATAATATACTTAAAAATATAGAATTTATATGAATTTAATGATAAATTAATAATTTAATAAACAATTTTTTTATTTTTAAAGAATATAAGTATATATTTTAGATAAAACTAAATTAAGAAAAAGATTAACAAAAGGTGGTATTTTATGGCGATATTAAATTGTATTATAGGTATAATTTTCGTATTTTTAGTAGCATTTTTAATTTCGAATAATAAGAAAAAAATAAATTGGAAAACAGTAATTATTGGATTTTTAATTCAATTTATATTTGCATTTGCTGCATTAAAGTGGAGTGTTGGAAAATATATATTGAGTAGAATTTCATTAGGTGTACAATCTGTAATTGATTATGCAAAAGAAGGAATTTCTTTTATATTTGGTTCATTATCTAATGATGGTAGCATATTTGCAGTTAATGTTTTAGGAGTAATTATATTCATTTCAGCATTAGTATCAGTGTTGTATTACCTAGGAGTTATGCAGTTTGTTATAAAGCTTATAGGGGGTGGATTATCAAAGCTTTTAGGCACTTCTAAGCTTGAAACTATATCATCAGCTGCAAATATATTTTTAGGGCAAACTGAAGCACCATTATTAATTAAGCCATATGTTGAAAAGTTAACAGAATCAGAATTATTTACAGTTATGGTTGGGGGACTTGCTTCAGTTTCAGGATCAATATTAGTTGGGTATTCATTATTAGGAATTCCTATTGAGTATTTAGTATCAGCTAGTTTTATGTCAGCTCCAGCAGGACTTATAATTTCTAAAATAATAATTCCAGAAATAAGGGAAGCAAAAGTTAATGAAGAAATTGAAATGGTAAAAGATGATTCATCTAATATTGTTGATGCAGCTTCCAAAGGTGCTATTGATGGTTTAGGATTAGTTCTTAATATAGCTGCAATATTATTAGCATTTGTAGCATTAATTGCACTTGTAAATGGAATTATTGGATTAATTGGTGGGTTATTTGGAATAGATAACTTAAGTTTACAATCAATTTTAGGATATATTTTTGCACCAATTGCAACTATTATAGGAGTGCCTATGAAAGAATCTGTAATTGCAGGATCATTAATAGGGCAAAAAATAATATTAAATGAGTTTGTAGCATTTACAAGCCTTTCTGAAATAATATCTACATTATCTCCAAAAACAATAGCTGTAGTTACATTTTCTTTATGTGGATTTGCTAATATTTCGTCTATAGCAATATTAATAGGTGGCATAGGTGGAATGGCACCTAGTAGGAAACATGATATAGCACGTTTAGGTTGGAAGGCTGTATTAGGAGGAACATTAGCTAATCTTTTAAGTGCCACAATAGCAGGATTTTTATTAACAATTTAATACATAAATAGTGAAAGTGTCTTTAAGAAAATATATAAATATTTTTAAAGACACTTAAATTTTATAACTTAATAAATTTGTAATAAATATGATAGGTTTTTTTAAAAGTTTTTTGTTACTATATAAATATAAAATAATAATTATTATATAGTTAAGTTTGTTATAGGGGAGTGGGGTAACTTATGAAAAAAAATAATGTTTTAGTAGTAGATGATGACAAGGAGATAGTAGATGCTATTGAGATATATTTAAAAAATGAAGGAATCAATGTTATTAAGGCATATGATGGACTAGAAGCATTAGAAGTATTAATGGAAAATAATGTACAACTTATATTAATGGATATAATGATGCCTAACATGGATGGACTTAGAACAACAATGAAAATAAGGCAAGAAAAAAATATTCCGATTATATTAATTTCTGCAAAATCAGAAGATACAGATAAAATATTAGGACTTAATATGGGAGCTGATGATTATATAACAAAACCATTTAATACATTAGAACTTATAGCAAGGGTTAAATCTCAACTAAGAAGATATACTGTATTAGGGAATTATAGTGGTAAAAATGAAGAAAACAATTCAATAATAAGAAGTGGAGGACTTTCATTAAACCAAGATACAAAAGAAGTTATAGTAGATGGAGAAGTAATTAAGTTAACAGCAACTGAACTTGGAATATTAAAATTATTGCTAAAAAATCAAGGAAAAGTTTTTTCAATAGATGAGATATATGAAAATGTATGGAATGAACCTAGTTACAATGCGGAAAATACAGTAGCAGTGCATATAAGAAGGATTAGAGAAAAGATAGAAATTAATCCTAAAGAACCTAAGTATTTAAAGGTGGTGTGGGGTATTGGATACAAAATCGAAAAATATTAATGAAGAAAGTATTTTTCAAGAAGAAATAAAAAAATCAAATAAGAGAAAAAGTAGAAGTGGAAATATTTTTAAAAAATATATAGTTGTATTATTAACTTTTATATCAATAGCATGTGCTATTTTATCATTAAGAGAAATTAAAGCCAATATAAGATATATAATTCCAGGCGGGATATATTTAAATGGTGATTTATCAAATAATATATCTGATTATATAAATTTGGTAAAAGATTATTCGATTTATTATAAATCATTAGAATATGCTAGTGATAATAATAATATAACCCAAAATGATATTGATATTTGTAAAGCTGAATTAGTTGATAAAGTTAATAAGGAATATGAAAATTATAGAAATGATAAATATAATGATGAGAGTTTTAGTAAATTAACTTATGAAGAACAACAAAAGATATTGAGTGAAGAAAAAGAAAAAATTACTGAAAAATATACATTAAATGATGAAGAAATGAAAGAGTATATTTTAAATAGAAAAGTCAATAGTGCTAGTGATTTAAATAATAAAATAAAATCTTATGTTAATTTAAACTTTAGAGCTTATGATAAATTAAAGGATATTTGGATTGGTGGAGAAAAAATTGATTCTAATAACATTATAAAAAATAGTAAATATTTTAAAGAAATAAATATTGATTATAATGGTAATGTTATAGAAAAAATATATGTTGATGGCAAGGAAATAAATAATAATATTATAAGCAAATTAATTTACTATAATAAATATAGTTATCATACTTATTATGATAGGTATGAACCAAATAATATATATGCTTATGATTATAATGAAAAGCAAAGTATATCAATATATATATGGATGCCACAAGAAATTAAAAAAGGTGATGTGGTTTATGAAAACCTTAAAAGAGTAGAAATCAATATTAATAGATTTTACTTGAGCTGTGGTAGTTTTATAATGTTTATAATTTTAGCAATTTTATGTTTAGTATCTTTAAGTAAAAATAAATCAAAGATAAATATAATAGAAGATATAGTGAATAAGATTAAGGTATGGCCTATTGAAGCTAAGGTTGGAATAGGAATTTTAGGGTGGATAAGTTGGAACACTACATATATTTACTATAATGCAAATAACTATATTAGAAGATTAAATTTAATATCAGTCATATGGACATCATTAGCTTTACTAATATATTATGTGTTAATTAGAGTTATAATTATAAATTATAATGAAAGAACTTTATTTAAAAATAATATTACAATTAAATGTTGGAATTACTTAAGTGAAATAATGACTCGCTCTTCTTTAATAAAAACATTTTTAATAATGAGTGGTTTATATGTAATTAGTGGATTATTATTATTCGTTGTTTCAGGTATCTTAAGTATATTTCCAATTGGGATATTAATAGGAATAATATTAACAATTATATATATAGTAATATTTATTAAAGAGTTAATTTATTTAGATAAAATAATTATTGGCTCAAAGGCTGCAACTGAAGGGAAATTAAATTGCAATATAGAAGAAAAGGGAAGAGGCCACTTAAGAGAATTAGCTCATGATATTAATAATATTAGAGATGGATTAAGGAAATCTATTGAAAGTGAAATGAAAAGTGAAAATATGAAAACCGAGCTTATTACTAATGTGTCTCATGATTTAAAAACACCTTTAACTTCAATAATTAATTATATTGATTTATTAAAGAGAGAAAATATAGAGTCAGAAACAGCTAAAGATTATATAAATATATTAGATAAAAAATCTCAAAGGCTTAAAGTTTTAATAGATGATTTATTTGAAGCATCTAAGGCTACTAGTGGAGCAATGGAACTTAATATAACTAAAATAGATATTGTACAGTTATTAAAGCAATCATTAGGTGAAAATGATGAAAGATTTAAAAATAGTAATTTAAGTGTTAAATTAGATATCCCAGATACAAAGATATTTATAAATGGGGATGGACAAAGATTATATAGAGTATTTGAAAATCTTATTTCTAATATAGTTAAATATTCTTTAAGTAATACTAGAGTATATATTCAGATGTATGTAGATGATGAAAATAAGGTTGTAATAATTATGAGAAATATATCAGCTTATGAATTAGATTTTTGTGCTAATGAAATAACTAATAGATTTAAACGTGGTGATTCATCAAGAAGTACAGAGGGATCTGGATTAGGGCTTGCTATAGCAAAAAGTATAGTTGAACTTCATGGAGGTAAATTTAATATTGAAGTTGATGGTGACTTATTTAAATCGATAATAAGATTAAATCAATAATATTTTTAAGGATAAATTTAAATAACCTTAATGGTATATTATTAAGTAAAAAGATTTTTGAACAATGTTTAAAAATATAATGTAATATTTAAAGAGGTAAATAAAAAGTTGTTATTAAATAGCAACTTTTTATTTTCAAAAAAACGTTATCAATTGATAATCAATATCTTATCATTGGGTGATAAGGCTAGTAATAATGCTAAATGATAGGTATTATCAATTAGAAAAAAATTAAAAAATTTTTTAAAAAAATACTTGCAATTAATAATAATTATTATATAATAATATATGAAGAGTGATTCAAAAAGAATTGCAAACAAAAAATAAGTAAATTAAGAAATTAAATATAGAATAAATATTAAAAGTTTTAGGAGGAATAAATTTATGAAAAAGTTTATTTGTACAGTATGTGGATATGTTCATGAAGGAGAAACTGCGCCAGAAGTATGTCCAGTATGTGGCGTTGGAGCAGATAAGTTCGTAGAACAATCAGGAGAATTAGTATATGCTGATGAACACAGAATCGGAGTAGCTCAAGGTGTAGATGAAAGAGTAATAGAAGGATTAAGAGCTAACTTTGTTGGAGAATGTACAGAAGTAGGAATGTACTTAGCTATGTCAAGACAAGCAGATAGAGAAGGGTTCCCAGAAGTTGCTGAAGCTTATAAGAGAATAGCAATTGAAGAAGCAGAACACGCTGCAAAATTTGCTGAATTATTAGGAGAAGTAGTAGTAGCTGATACAAAAGCTAACTTAGAAGCTAGAGTAGCTGCAGAACACGGAGCAACTCAAGGTAAGAAAGATTTAGCTACATTAGCTAAACAATTAAATTTAGATGCAATCCATGACACAGTTCATGAAATGTGTAAAGATGAAGCTAGACACGGAAAAGCTTTTGAAGGATTATTAAAGAGATATTTTGCATAAGATTTAATAAAAAGCCATGCTAAATTGCATGGTTTTTTTTGTTTTGGGAAAAATTATAAAAATATTAAATTTTACTATATTTTTAGGCTTAAAAAGTAAAAATAATAAAAAGATAATAAAAAATATTTTTTTATAAATTAATTTTTGTTATTTCTATATATTGTAAGGGATATAAATAATAATATTAAAAAAATTATACAATTATTAGTAAAATAATAAAGAAATTAACTGAATAGGGTATAATAAAAAATAAATAGTTAAATTAAGGGAAGGTTTATTTTATGGCATATATATTATTAATAATTATGTTTTTTTTGATTAATTTAATATCTGCATTATCATTAATATTTATAGAGAGAAAAGAACCTACAACTACATGGGCTTGGCTTGTAATTTTAATAGCACTTCCAGGGCTAGGATTAATTTTATATTTACTATTAGGGCAAAATTTAAGTAGACAAAAAATATTTAGAGAAAAAAAACTTGCTGATAAAATAAAGAGATATAAATTAAGGAGAGGTAATGAATTATCAAATTTTGGTGATGATAATGAAATAAATGAGAATTATGAAGATTTGATATTAATGAATTACAATCATTCTGGTGCTATTTATACTATTGGAAATGAAGTAAAGACTTATACTAATGGAGAGGATAAATTTAAAGATTTATTTGAAGATATAAAAAATGCAAAATACTTTATACATATTGAGTATTATATTTTTAGATATGATAATCTTGGAAAAGCATTAATAAATGAATTAAGAAAAAAAGTAGATGATGGATTAGAAGTAAGGTTACTTATAGATGGTATGGGTTCAAAAGCAATTACAAAAAAAATCATTAAGGAAATTCAATCTTATGGAATAAAGATGTCTGTATTTTTTCCAGGAATTTTACCACATATCAATACTCGCGTAAATTATAGAAATCATAGAAAAATAGTTGTAATTGATGGGAAAATAGGATATTTAGGTGGATTTAATGTTGGAGATGAATATATAAATAAAGGAAAGCAATTTAAGTTTTGGAGGGATACCCATATTAGAGTAAGAGGAGAAGTCGTTAATGAACTTAATAAAAGATTTATATTAGATTGGGATTATGCTGCTAATGAAAATATGGGAAATATGTTTATGTATTTTCCAAAACCTGAAAAGGTAGGTAATGTAGGAATACAGATAGTTTCATCAGGTCCTGACCATATGGAAGAATATATTAAGAATTCTTATATGAAAATTATTAATAGTGCTAAAAATTATGTTTATATTCAAACACCATATTTAGTTCCAGATAGTCCTATGTTAGAAGCTTTAAAAATATCAGTATTATCAGGGGTTGATGTAAGAATAATTGTTCCGGGAAAACCAGATCACTTTTTTATGGAATGGATACTTAGTGCTAATATAGGTTTGTTAATTGAATATGGAGTAAAAATATATAGATATGGAAATGGTTTTATTCATTCAAAAACAATAGTTGCAGATGGTCAAGTATGTAGTATAGGAACAGCTAATTTAGATATTAGAAGTTTCAAATTGAATTTTGAAGTTAATGCATTTATTTATAATGAAAATGTAGCAAAGGAACAAGAAGCCATATTTTTAAATGACCAAGAAAAATCTAAATTAGTAATAAAAGAAGAATATGATAAGCGATCTAAAAGCTTAAAAATAAAAGAATCATTAATAAGGTTATTAGCACCTATATTATAAAAAATAAGAATTTATTTATTGTTGTAAAATATTGACAAAGTAGTTGAGGTTGAGTTAATATAAAGAAAAGTAATTTAATTATTAGAATATTTTGAATGAGGTATATTATTATGAAAGGATTAGAAAAGAATTTAATAGCAAAATTTAATAGATTTTTTTATTTTATATTCTGGGGCTTTTATTTTAGCGCTGGCTATTTCTTTTGCAAAAATAAATATAAATCTTTTCTAATGAGTATTTAGTGAACCTTTTTATATAGTTTATTAATTAAAATATGTATTTAAAGAATAGTTTATAAAAGAGAACTCATTAAGGGTTCTCTTTTTTAGTTATTAGTTAGGGATTATTAGTTAGTACTTAAGAGTTAGTAGTTAGGAGTTAAGGAAAAAATTCAGCTTGGCTGAATTTTTAAAAATATAAATTTAAGGGGATGTCCTATTAAGAATAAATACTACAATATATTATGTTGATTTTTATTTTTTAAAACAATAT
>UQFE01000030.1 GCA_900540255.1 uncultured Clostridium sp. | reverse complement strand
ATTTTTGTACATTTTTATTTTCCATTTTCTGTTCATTGTTATATTATCATTTACAGATTAAGAAGTATAATAGCAATATAGAACTTAAAGATTATAAATCAAAGTTGGAGGTCTATATGGCTAAAGGAAGAAAAACAAGTAAAGAAGAACGTGTAGAAATCGTTAAATACTGCATTAATAATGAAAGAAATTATAAGGAAGCTGCTGATAAGTATAAAGTTTCTTATAATCAAGTTTATACATGGGTAAAGAAATATGATTCTAACGGCGATGCTGGACTAATTGATAAACGTGGTCATCATAAGAAAAATTATGAGGTTGATGAGCTTGAAAGATTGCGTAGAGATAACAATCGTCTTAAGCGTCAGCTAGAAGAAAAAGATATGGTGGTAGAATTGTTAAAAAAAGTACAGGAAATCGAAGGGAGACGATATTAGCTAGAGGAAAATTAGAGCCTAAATATCTAGCAATTAAATTTTTTAAAGACGAAAAGGATTGGGATATAATTTGGATGTCTAAACAACTTGAAGTCTCTAAATCCGGTTATTATAAATGGCTTCATAGAAAAGAAACAAAAGAAGAAGTTGAAAATAAGCAATTAGCAATTTGGATTAAAGAATATGATGATAAGTACAATCATATCTTAGGGTACCGTAGAATGACAAATTGGATTAATCGAGATAAAGGAACTTCTTTTAGCAAAGGTCGAGTACAAAGAATAATGAATTTATTAGGAATCAACACTTTAATTAGAGTAAAAAGGAAAAAGTATAAAGGGTCGACATCTAAAGCAATTGCTGAAAATATATTACATCGTGAATTTTTAGCAACAAAACCAAATGAAAAATGGGCAACTGACATTACCGAATTTAAAATTCCTGCTTCTAATAAAAAGCTTTATTTAAGTGCGATTATTGATTTATATGATAGAACAATAGTTTCATATATTCTTAGTAACCGTAATGATAATAAACTTGTATTTGATACATTAGATTTGGCAATGGAATCTAATCCTGTAGCTAAACCGTTAGTTCATAGTGATAGAGGTTTACAATATACTCATAAATTATTTCAAAAGAAAATTCAAAAAAATAAGATGATACAATCAATGTCTAGAGTAGGTTGTTGTTTAGATAATGGTCCTACAGAAGGATTTTGGGGAATAATTAAATCCGAAATGTATTATAACTTTAGGTTTAAAAATGAATTGAGACGTACAATAAAAAATTATATATATTTTTACAATAATAATAGGTATCAGGAGCGATTTGGAAACCTTGCACCAATGGAGGTAAGACGAAAAGCAATGAGTTCCGTAAATCCACGCCAATACCCTATCCCTAAAAATAAACGTATTTTAGCATATAAAGCTATGCTTGAAGAAAAAAAGAAAAAAACAGCGTAAGAAATACGACCTTGAATAAGATCGCATGTTCTTAAAAAATTTATTTATTTAGTCTGTCTACTTGACAAGGGTCTGTTCATTTACCAAATTTATTCTTTTTAAAATCTCTAATTCCTTTAAAAATAGAAATAATTTTATTAATTTTATCATCTTCAAATGCAATTATCTTAATTATTTCCTTTTTATATGCACTTTTATCATGCTTAATAAAATCATTTGGTATATCCTTATATTTATTCCATACATCAAACCTATTACGAGTAATATAATATCTTCTTGAGGCACTGTGATTAGTATAAGTTAAAGTTTTCCCTGCAACTTTTTTCTTTTTTGAATTACCTAAACTATGAAGTAATATTGCATCTTTTGCTCTAATTGAAGAATACCCATTTTTTATCATTCTTAAACAATATTCATGGTCAACATAATCTATAAAATAATCATCTCTAAATCCTCCAATTTTTTTGAATATATCAGCTTTTAATAAATTTCCTGATGTTATTTCACATTCTACACCTTCATATTCATTTAATCTAGATTCTGATTTTTCATTTAGATTTGAATCATAAAATCCTTTTTCTATATATCTAGGGAATATACTAACAACATTAGTTTTCCACTCGCTTATAGCTTTATTATAAGTATTAATCATTATATCTACCATTGAATTAGTAGCTTCACTATCATTATCCATTGTAAGTATCCATTCAAAGTTATTTTCTAAAGCTAATTCAACACCTTGATTTAAAGCATGACCAATTCCTAAATTCTCCTTATTATATATTACTTCAACATGATTATTATTTTTTTTAATATTCTTAAGAACACTTGTTGTATCTTCATCAGAACCATTATCAACTATTATTACCTTTTCTACTTGATCCCTTACAGAATTAAAGCATTTATAAAAATTATTTCCTATATTATATGTAACAATTATTCCACATACTGAATTTTGTTTCATTGTATTTCTCCTACTTATTTACTCAAATCTTTAAATCCACTAATATTTTTTTTATAATCATCTATAGCAAAAAAAGTGACCTTTATTAAGTCAATCCTTCCCTTTAGCAACCAAAGTATACATTTAACTAATCTAGTACAATAAAAATATAGCATATAAGTAATCTTATTCTTTTTATTAAATCTTTCATTGAACATTAGTCTATTTCTTGTATTATAATATATATATAATTTAGATAAATTACCACCAGTTGAAGCACTTTCTTTATGATATAATACAGCAGTTGGTTCATAGACTATTTTAAATCCATTTTCTCTTACTCTCATACAATAATCTGTATCCTCATAATAAAGAAAATAATCATCTGTTAAATAACCAACTTTTTTAATTACTTCTACTGGAATAAGTAAACAACATCCTGTACCAAATTCAACTTCTTCACGCTTATTATAACTACCATCATCCTTTTGATTAATTCCCCTCTGATCTGTAAGCCCTTTTTTCCACCTCATATCAGCACCAGCAGACCAAATTATATTTTTATCATCATAATAATAAATTTTTGGAGAAATAACTGCATTATTTTCTTCCTTAGATGCCTTTATCATATTAGAAATTAAATCCTTGTCAATTAATGTGTCATTATTTAAAAGAACTACATATTCACAACCATTTTCTAATGCTTTACTTATTCCTATATTGTTGGCACCTGAAAACCCTAAATTTTTCCCAGTCATTATTAAGTTAATTTTATTTCCAAATTGTTCTCTTAATAGCTCTGGCGATCCATCCTTAGAATCATTATCTACAACAATAACTTCTAAGTTATCGTATGATGAGTTAAAAATAGATTTTATACATTCTTCATTGTGTTCTTTTCCATTATAATTCACTAAAATTATAGCTATTTTTTGTAAGTTACGCATAATTCACCTTGCATCTTATTATTTAAATAAAATTAACACTATGAATAATATCTCATTTGATTATATCAAATGAGATATTATTATCTAGTATTATTTATACATTTCGTTATAGTAATTTTGATATGCTCCTGAAGTAACATTCTTCATCCATTCTTGGTTATCTAAATACCATTGAATAGTTTTCTTAATTCCAACTTCAAATGTAGTTTCAGGATACCATCCTAATTCTTCCTTAATCTTAGTTGGGTCAATTCCATATCTTCTATCATGACCCTTTCTATCTTCAACATATTTAATTAAGTTTTCAGTAACTGCTTTATCAACATTTTCATTTAAGTAAGCTATTACTGTCTTAACTATTGTTATATTAGTTCTTTCATTATGTCCACCAACATTATAAACTTCACCAATTCTACCATTGTTTATAACCATATCAATAGCTTTAGCATGGTCTTCAACAAATAACCAGTCTCTTATGTTCATTCCATCACCGTAAACTGGTAAATCCTTATGAGCTAAACAATTATTAATTAATAAAGGTATTAATTTTTCTGGGAATTGGAATGGCCCATAGTTATTTGAGCATCTTGTTATGTTCATTGGCATTTTATAAGTATCATGGTAAGCCTTAACCATTAAATCTGATCCAGCTTTACTTGATGAATATGGGCTGTGAGGATCAAGTGGAGTTGTTTCCATAAAGTATCCTGTATCACCTAATGAACCATAAACTTCATCTGTTGAAACATGTAAGAACTTAACTCCTTCTTTCCATGTTCCATCTTCATTTTCCCATGCATCCTTAGCACAGTTTAATAAGTTTACTGTTCCCATAACATTTGTCTTAGCAAATACCTCTGGTTCTCTTATACTTCTATCAACATGAGATTCTGCTGCAAAATGAGCAACATAATCTATTTCATATTTTTCAAATAAAGACTTAACTAATTCATTATCACAAATATCTCCATGTACAAATATATGTCTTGGATCATCTTGAATTGATTTTAAATTTTCTAAGTTTCCTGCATAAGTTAACTTATCTAAATTTATTATTCTTATATCCTCATATTTTTTTAACATATATAATACGAAGTTTGAGCCTATAAATCCAGCTCCACCAGTTACTAAATAAGTTTTCATAATTAAATTCTCCTTAAACTCTAATTATTTTTCAACATTGTCCATAAAAGTTTTTATTGCATCTTTCCAATCTCTCATTTCATCACCAACAGTACATCTAAGCATCATATTATCAAGTGATGAATAAGCAGGTCTATCAGCAGAATTAGGATACATAGCCTTATATTCTGAAGAAGTACATGGATTTACTGTACAATTTCTTCCTGAAAGCTTCATTATTTCAGAAGCAAAATCATACCAACTACATTCTCCTTTACCTGTACAATGATATACACCGTATTCTTCTGTTTCTATAAGTTTTAATATGTGATATGCTAAATCATTAGCATGAGTTGGATTTCCAAGTTGATCATTTACAACACTTAAAGAATCTCTATCTTTTCCAAGCTTCATCATTGTGTAAACAAAGTTATGTCCTACATATCCATAAAGCCATGATGTTCTAACTATATAGTATTTTGATGAAAAATCTCTTACAAACTCCTCACCTAAAAGCTTAGTTTTTCCATAAACACTTACTGGTGCTACTAAATCTGATTCCTTTAATGGGGTTTCTCCAACCCCACTAAATACATAATCAGTTGAAACTTGAACTATTTTTGCTCCTATTTCTTCACAAACCATTGCTAAATTTCTAGGTCCTAATGAATTTATCTTAAAAGCTAAATCTTGATTTGCTTCACAACCATCAACATTAGTTGCAGCTGCACAGTTAATTACTACAGTTGGCTTTATTTCATTTAAAACTCTCTTTACTTGCTCTAAGTTTGTTATATCTAATGTATCTACATCCATAGCAAAAACTTCACTATTTTTGATTTCTTCTGAAACACTTCCTATTTCTGCAGTTCCTGTAGCTACTATTTTTTGAAGTTCATTTCCTAATTGTCCATTTGAACCAGTTATTAAAATTTTCATATGAAGACCTCCCTTATGTTAATTTCAAATTTTTGCTAGTAAACCCTAACACTTAATTTTTATAATTAAAAAATAAAAGATTTTAATTATTATTTATAAACAAATGGTAGGTCTAATTCTTTAAATTTCTTTTGTTTTTTATCTTTTTCTGATAATAATACCTCTTCAATTCCATCTAATGGCCACTCTATAGCAATATCTTCATCATTCCATAAAACTCCGCCATCATGTTCTGGTGAATAGAAATCTGTACATTTATAGTTAAATGTTGCAGTTTCAGATAATACTACAAATCCATGTGCAAACCCTTCTGGCACATAAAATTGTCTCTTATTTTCTGCACTTAAGTATACACCCTCCCATTGTCCGTATGTTGGTGATCCTTTTCTTAAATCTACAGCAACATCCCAAACTTCACCTTCAGTACATCTTACAAGCTTACCTTGTGTATGTTGTGTTTGGAAGTGTAATCCTCTTAAAACACCTTTTTTAGATCTTGATTCATTATCTTGTACGAAAGTCATAGTTAATCCAGCTTCATCAAAATGTTGTTTATTATAACTTTCCATAAAATATCCTCTAGCATCTCCAAATACCTTTGGTTCAACTATATATAAATCAGGTATTTTAGTTTCTATAAATTTAAAATTTCCTACTTCAACCATTTCTCTCTACTCCTCAATTATATCTATTAAATATTTTCCATACTCTGTTTTCATTAAAGGTTGTGCTAACTCTCTAACCTTTTCTTTAGAAATCCATCCTTGTCTATATGCAATTTCCTCTAAACAAGCTATAAATGTTCCTTGAGTAGTTTGTACTGCCTCAACAAAGTTTGATGCTTTAAGCATTGATACATGTGTACCTGTATCAAGCCATGCCATTCCCCTACCTAATAAATCAACTTTTAAGGTTCCTTCATCCATGTAAGCCTTATTTAAATCTGTTATTTCAAGTTCTCCTCTTGGTGATGGCTTTAATGCCTTTGCTTTTTCTACTACAGAATTATCATAAAAATATAATCCTGGTACTGCATATCTTGATTTTGGTTTTTCAGGTTTTTCTTCTAAAGATGTTACTTTTCCATTTTCATCAAATCCAACTACTCCAAAAGCTCTTGGATCTTGAACATAATATCCAAATACCATTGCACCTTTCTTTAATTCTGCAGCTTCTTTTAAATGTGAACTAAAGTTATGTCCATAGAATATATTATCTCCTAATATCATAGCCACATTGTCATCACCAATGAATTTTTCACCAATTATAAATGCTTCTGCTAATCCATTTGGTTGTTCTTGAATTGCATATTCAATATTTAATCCAAATTCTGATCCATCCTTAAATAATTCTTTAAAGTTAACAATATCTCTTGGTGTAGATATTATAAGTATATCTCTTATTCCTGCTAACATTAAAACTGACATTGGATAATAAATCATTGGTTTATCATATATTGGCACCATTTGCTTTGACATTGCCTTTGTTACTGGATAAAGTCTTGTTCCAGACCCACCAGCTAAAATAATCCCTTTCATTTTTTATCTCTCCTTACATTTAAATTTTTGATGCTTCTTTTTTATTATTTAAATAAGTTATTAATCCTAATAAAATCCATAATTGTGGTAATCCATATGTATCTGCATTAAATGTTGACACTAATACACCAACTATACTTACCATAATGAATATTTCTAAAGTATTCTCTTTTGCTTTAGCATACTTTATTAAAAATTTAATCATAGTTGTTGCTAAAAATGCTATAAATATAGCACCTCCTATAAATCCTTGTTCTGCAACAATTCTTGGTATTAAAGCAAATGCAGGAGGCCAAAAATCAACTTCTTCCGGATTCATCCATCTTTGAATCTCAAAAGATACTCTTGCTTCATCTTCTATATATTCATCTGCATAAAATCCAAATTGTCCTAAACCAACTCCAATAATAGGATTAGCCTTTCCAATATTAAGTGCACTCTTTTGCAATCCTAATCTTGCAATATTAGAATGGTTTGTTTTACTATTAAGAGATTGAACTACATCACCCACTGACATATCTATATTATATCCATTATCAATTATTTCAGTTTTCCCATCTTCTTGAGCATTTTGCTGTCTAATATTATTAATATACATGTTTAATTTATTAAAGCTTGAAATACTTGCCATAGAAACTATTGTAATAATAATAATTAATATTTTATTAAATTTCTTTTTATCAAAAATTAATATTCCAAATAAAATTAATACCATTTCACCCATTGCTATTGCATAGGCTGCTCTAGACTTAGTTAGATAAACTAAGAATATCATGTATATAGTAACTAATCCATAAAAAATCTTTTTTGTTAACTTCTTTTCAGTAAGTATATAACTAACTATCCAAGGATAAGCAAATGCTGTGTACATTCCTAAAAACGAAGCTTCTCCTGTTATACTTCTTATTCTATCACCATATAACTCACCTCTAGTTAAATAATGAATATAATAAGAAATATTTTTTAAAATCCCTTCTACGTTAACTATTCCATAAATTTGTAATATTTCTAATACAGAATATGCTCCTACAAAAATAAATGAAATAAATATACATCTTCTTATTGTTTTTAAAGAAATTTTATTTAATTCAAAAATAAATTGTGTTGCATACATTATTGCAACCATAAACCCTACAACCATTACCTGAAGAATAAGTTTTTCTAAACCACCTCTTCCTTTAAATTCACTATTAATAATATTATTAATATTTAATGCAGCACTTATTACAGTCCATAATAAGAACAATGCTAATAGTACTTTTTCTATGTTCCAATTAAAGTAAATCCTTCTCTTATAAATAAAATATATGAATATTATTATAAATATAGGTATAAAGGCATATACTGGTCCTCTAACCCCTAATTCTCCTAATATACTTTTCATATAAGGTAGACTATCAAAAGGAATTAATACTATTGCTATTAAAAATAATATTAAAAGTATTTTATTTAAATTATAATTATTATACTCATTTATATCCTTACAAAATATCCTTTTCATCCATTTTATTCCTCACTCTACTTTATTAAAATACTTTTTAACACTTCTGAATTATAGCCTTTAAAATAATGCTTTTGTATTACTCTTTTGCCATTACTACTTATAATATCTCTTTTTTCTTTATCTACAATAAGTTTATTTAAACTTTCTGCAAATTCCTTAGGATTATTTTCAATTAATATATCTCTTCTATTTTCAACCATTATACCTTCTGCACCAACATCTGTTGTTAATACAGGAAGTCCAGCTGCTAAACTTTCTAATACCTTAATTTTAACCCCAGCTCCCAGTCTTAATGGAACTATAGAAATATCCATTTTTTCAAATACTTCTTTTGGGTCTTCTACAAATCCAGTAACAACTATATTTTCACTCTCTAACTTTTTAACTTCAACTGATGGATTTGATCCGACTATGTAAAATTTCACATTCTCTTTATTTACATTAGGCCAAATTTCATTTATGAAATACATAACTGCATCTTCATTTTCCATCCTATTCATAGCACCCCAAAACATAATATTAATACCCTCATGTTCTTTTTTATCTAAATCCATTATATTTATATATGGATTTAAAATATGAACCTTGCTATACTCTGATATAATTTTTCCATCTTTACTATTTAAAGTTATTACATAATCAAAATCTTTAAGGCATTTAGTTTCATAATTTTTCAACATATTATATTGATTTTTAATAATATTCTTTTTAATTGGATTGCTACATAACTCCAATTTTCTTCCTAGCCCTTGAAAACAAACATCATGTTCTATTAATACTATTTTTGTGTTAGGAGATATACTTTTTATAATATATCCATAAGCTGAATTTTGAGTATAATCACAAATTACATAATCATAGTTATTATTATTAAACATATTTTTTATTACATTTATTAATCTCTTATCATATCTCACTGCTGCGATTGGTGGCTTAGAAAAATTCTTAACTACATTTTTAATTTTTTGAACCTTTGTAGTCTTAAGAAACTTTATTTCTTCAACAAACTCTTTTACATCATTAGTATCTTCAATTTTATATTGATTATCATTTACTAAACCTATTAAATCTATCTTACACTCTATACTTTGCTTAATAGTCTTAATAATATCAAAACTAACATTAATTCCTGCCTGATCAGCATTTTTCTTTGGTATAAATGATGTTATATATAATACTCTCATTTAAATCCTCCTATTTTTGACTTTCATATCTATTCCAATAATACCTTGCTGATGATGAGTTAATTATAAAATTTTTCGGTAACTTTTTATAATGTTCGCCTAGCATTTTACCAATAAACCTTGCACCAAAATTAGGAAGTATATTTAATAAAACCTTTATATTTTTCTCAGAGCTAGCTCTTTTAAACACATACTTAGCTAATCCTAATCCACTTTCGTTTGATCCATATTCTTTTAATTTAGGATTTTGAGTAAAAAATACTCCAGTATCAAAATATCTTTGATATAATTGTTTTAATGTAAAATCATGTGAATGATATATTTGAGAGTCTGCACAGTATTTTATTTTGTAACCTGCTAAAATAAGTTTATGCGCAAAATACATATCTTCATTTATAATTAAATCTTTATTATCGTAGGCTTTTAACTCATCATATACACTTTTTTTAACAGCTGATGAAGCATCTGAATAGAAGAATGTTAATAATCCATACTTTTCTATATCATCTTTACCTACTATTCTTGATTGCTCTGGATAATTATTTTCTCTCGTATATTTTTCTATATTATCAAATTTACAAATTTGTCTACTAAAACTGGCTTGTGCTTCTCCATTTATTATTGGTCTTACCAAATTAATAAGCCATTTATTATCTTTCATTATTACATCTTGAGATATAAATACTAAAATATCACAACTTAATTTTTTCCCTACAGATTCTCTAGTTAAACTATGTGAAAAGTCATTTGCTTCTATTTCTATATACTTTAAGTTGTTTTTTTCTAATAATTCCTTAGTATTATCTTTACTCCTTGTAAGTACATATACTACTTCTAATTCATCTATTTCCTTCTTTTCTTGCTTAAGAAGATTTAAATTTAAGTCTTCTATATACTTACTTGCATTGTATAAAGGACACACAATGGAAACTTTCATTATAAATTCCTCACTTTTATATTAATCTATCATAAAACGCTCTTACCTTTTAGTTTGAGTTACGCGTCATCTTATCACATTAAAATTTATATCTTTATTTACGAATATACTGTTATAAATATTATTTGCTTTATAATATCTTATATTCAAGGTATTATCACTTCTATGTTAATCCCCTTTCAATTTGTAATAATTTCTTTTTATGATATAAACCCCTATTTTTCGCAATACATAGCAATTATAATTATTACAAAAAAATGTAAAGATATATTGACTTTTTCTATACTCCTCAATATTTATATACATTTTTAAAAATAACACTAACAATATTATAGGTTATACATCATCAATGCATAACCCCATTGATACAATAAATACTTATTGTATCAAAATATGATATATTTTATTTATCAATTAAAGATTTTAATTCCTTTATTTCATCTAAATTTTCTCTTTTACCAATAAATATTTTTCCTTCATTTTGAATAACATATATATCACTTAAATCATCTATTATAACTTTATCTTTATCTGTAATAACAATATTATTTTTACACTGTATTGCTATTGTTTCACTCTTATGAATATTATTATCTTCATCTCTATCTGCATATCTTTCAATAGCATTCCAACTTCCAACATCATCCCATCCTATATTAGCTGGAATCACATATATATTATTATCTTTTTCTAATATTCCGTAATCTATTGATATTGAGTCAGTATATTTATAATTTTCATCTAAATACTCTTTTATCTTATCATCATTGATTTGTAATATACCCTCTAAAGCATTATAAGTATTTGGCATATATAGCTTCATTTTATTTAATATACTATCAACATTCCATAAGAACATTCCGCCATTCCACAAATAGTTACCTTCTTTTAAATACTCCATTGCCTTATCTAAATTTGGTTTTTCTACAAAACGCTCTACTTTATGGATATCACTAGAATTAACTCTAATTACCCTATCTCCTTTTTTTATGTATCCATATCCAGTTTCCGGTCTGTTAGGTCTCATTCCTAATGTTATTATTGCATCCTTAAAATCATTAACAAAGTTACTAGCATCTATAATCTTATCTAAGAAGTTGCTTTCATCTCTTATTAAATGATCTGATGGTAATACAAGCATTTGGCAGTTTTCATAATACTTCTTCATTATAATTGCAGATAATGCTATACAAGGCGCAGTATTTCTCCCCTCTGGCTCTACAATTATATTTCTTTCTGGTAATTCTGGTAACTGTTCTTTTACCAATTCTAAGTATTTATGTGATGTACATACAAATATTCTCTCTATTGGTATGATAGGTAATATCCTATCTACAGTATTTTGTATCATAGTTCTATCACTTAATAGCTTTAAGAATTGTTTTGGTTTCTCATCTGTTGACAATGGCCAGAACCTAGTTCCTCTTCCACCAGCCATAATTAAACCACACAACATAATATCATCCTCACTATTCAATATTAATATTCAAATTATACTATTATTAACTTATAATGTCCATATGTATTTAAACCCTTAGATTATTGACTAAATTTCACTTAACCTATTCTTAATTATGAATAATATACTTTAAGTTTAAAAGGTGTACCAACTTAAATTATTTGAAGCGATACACCTAATATAAACTTTCATCTTCTAAATATATATTTAAAACATTATATAATTTAATAATTTTTATACTTTCTAAATTAATATTTAACTATTCTAATTTGAATTCCTTCCAATCTCTTTGACATTCCTATACTTCCCGAAATTTGTCCATCTCTTTTCCATGTATTTTCCCAACCTAAATCTTGCACATGAGATCTATACTCAACATGATATCCTGGTGCTCCTACAAGTTCTATCTTAATGGCTTCTAACCTTAACCCTTTTCCGCTAGTTCCTGACAAGCTCCCCTCACTTTTCCAATAATTTTCCCAACCTAGATTTTGCACATGAGTTTTATATCTTATATAAGCTCCTTTAGGTAAATTTTCAGTTTCTATTATTATACCTTCTAATCTTAATCCCTTTCCTACCGTTCCTGAAACTTCACCATCGGTCTTATAAGCTTCCCAGCCTTCATTTTGTATATGACTCTTATACTTAACATAAGTTTTATCTACTACCCTAATTTCTATACCTTCTAATCTCAAACCTTTCCCTTCAGTTCCTGCAATCTTTCCATTAGAAACCCAATCTTTCCATCCTTCATTTTGCACATGAACTCTGTATTCAACTTGTAAGTTTTCTGGCAATCCTGATACTTCAATTTTAATAGCTTCTAACCTTTTCCCTTGATTTTCAGTTCCAGATATCTCACCATCTTTTTTCCAAGGTTGCCAACCGTAATCTTGTACATGTGTACTATATTTTACACTTGCATTTGGATAATTATCAAACTTTATCTTTATGGCTTCTAATCTTTTAGCTTCTCCTTGTGTACCAGATAATTCTCCATTATTCTTCCAAGATTGCCATCCATAATCTTGTATATGAGTACTATATGATATACTAGAATTATCTAATATTCTAACTTCAATAGCTTCAAGTCTTAGTGCCTTTCCAACACTTCCTGAAATCTCACCACTTGATACCCAATTTTGCCATCCTTGATTTTGTATATGAACTCTATATTGCAATTCTAAATTACTTGGTAATCCTGTTGCTTCAATTTTTATTGCTTCAAGCCTCTTTGACTCTCCAATGCTTCCTGAAACCTCTCCATCTTTTTTCCAAGCTTGCCATCCATAATCTTGTACATGCGTACTATATTTAATTGATGCATTTGGATAATTTTCAAGCTTTATCTTTATAGCTTCTAATCTCTTTGCTTCACCTGATGTTCCAGAAAGTTCACCATTACTTTTCCAAACTTGCCATCCATAATCTTCTACATGTGAGCTATATAATACTCCTGTTATTTCAGTTGGTATTTCTGGCTCTGATGGTTCAGTTATTTCTCCAAAAGAAGAATTACTACCATCACTTATAATTTTTATTCCAGATGTTTTAACATATCCTTTAATATTCCAATCATATTCACCTTCAAAACTAATATCTGATAATGGAGTATTCCTATCTGGATATATCTCATACATTGCTTGTCCATTTATGCTTACTGTATCATTATTATTAATTATAAATGAAGCTCCAATATTTCTTTGAGTACTATTTACATTATATAACGTTATTCCAGATGAGCTTTTAACCACATTTTCTGTAGTATAAACTGCAATTTTATATCTATTATAATCTCTTAAAGCTGTTACATTATTTTGTGAAAGATATAAGTCTACGTCAAATGCATACTTAGCTGCCTTTTCTCCCCAATATGGATCTGAAGCATATTTAACATTTGCCCCTAAATTTTTATTTCCTAAAATCCCACCATAATATCTCCAATCCTTTGGATTAGCATATCCTCTTGAAATATAATTTTTTGCAAACTCTATAACAGAATCACCTGGAGTATTAAATGTTGACGCTTGTGTTGTATCAGAATCATAAGCCTTAATTCCAAATAAATTGTTTTTAGTTTGAGCTATATTAGATGTTCCCCATCCACTTTCATTAATAGCAACACCCAAAATTAATAAGGCATTTACTCCATATTTCTCTTCTGCATCTTTCAATGCTTGTCCTATATTTCTTAATTTTGAAGTAACATTAGTTTTTTCATCAATATATTTATTTAGCTCTTCTGCTGTATATATAGTTTTACTTCTAAAAGGCATATATTGATAATAAGAGTAATATGGATTATTTTTATTTACTGATTTATCCTTAGTATTAGATTTTAAATCATTTACTAAAATTTTTAATCCATTCTCTCTATTGCTACCTTCATAAAAGTAATTTCCATCATAACTAAAATAATAAGTATTTTCTTTTAAATAATCAGGTGCTACTCCTATAACTATTTTATTTCCCTTACTATTATTCGGTACCATTAAATCATTAGAAATAAAATGATATAATATTCCATTTTGTGCAATATAATAACTTGGATTAGTAGCTTGATTCATGGGAACTATTTGTATATCATCTTTTCTCACCCATCCAATATAACCATTAACTTGAATTTTTGCTGCAGTTTCTGTACATTCAATTACTGGTATATCTCTAAAATAAGCTTGATTAGCATATGTATATGCACTTTTTAAAGAAGAGCTTGTATATATATTTATATTAGAATTAGATGTGTTTACTACAAATCCAATGCCACTATTAGCATATACAATCTTACCATCTTTATTTATTATTACTGGTATTATACTATCTTTTGATCTTGAAAGAATCATAGAATTAAGTATATTCATTGCTTCATCATAAGAGTTTGTACTATTAATAAAGTAGTAACTTCCATCCTCATATGACAATGCAACTTCATAATTATCATCAGTTTTATTTTTTAATACTAAATACTTATCTACTATATCGTCTTCCGATAAAAATTGATCTATTCTATCTAAATATTGATTTTCATCATAACTATTAAATTGAATAGATTTTACATTTTCTTTATACTCTTTATCATATTTTTTATCATTTAGTGATTTTTCAGTAAAGGGAATAACTTCATAGCTAGAATTTTTTTCTTCATAGTTATTTAGCTCTTCTGCATACTCCTCACTTTCTAATCCTTTAACTTCTTCACTATTTAATAAATCTTCATCTATATAATTACTATCAAAAGATTCATCAATTGTATTTATATTATCTGTTATTTCTGTTGCATTTACCGTTGCAACTGGTGTTAATAAATTTACAATAAAAAACACTAAACCTAATATAGCGATTTTTCTTTTCAAAGTATCCCTCCTACTCCTAATTAATAACATTTTTATTCTACATTAATTAAACTTTAAAGTAAAATAAAATTTCCATTTTGCTTTTTAAAGGGACTTGTATTTTTATTATGTATACTTTGATAAAAACTAAAATAATATAGATTTTTAATATAAGAAAACCCCTTAAATTATCTAAAATAACTTAAGGGATTTTTTATACTTATTAGAACTTTTTATTTACTTCTTTAGCTATTAAACTACTCATTGTTTGTTGTAAACTCTCATCTGCTAGCTTTTTAGCTTCTGAAGCGTTACTTATAAATCCACATTCAATTAATATTGAAGGCATTATAGTATTTTTTATAACATAGAAATCATTATCCTTATATCCTCTATTTTTTCTATTCATATTACTTTCTATACTATTAACTATATTTTTACTTAGCGCTCTACTTATAGATATTTTTTCATTTGATGTATAATCTCTAGGTGCAACTTCATTATATTCAACCCCATTACTCAATAATCTTCCTCCAGTTAAAGGCGTTGCTGTACTATAATATACTTCAACTCCACTTATACTTGAGCTATCTATTGAATTTTGATGTATACTTATAAATAAATCTGCATTTAATTCATTTGCAATATTTACTCTTTTCTTTAAACTCTCCTTCATTTCAATAGTTTCGATATCTTCTGGCTTTCTAGTCATTACAACATCAAATCCATAAAGCTCTAACTCTCTTTTTAATTTTGTGGCAACACTCATATTTAGATCTCTTTCACAATACTTAACTCCAGAATGCGTTGCATACGCGCCATCATCGCCACCATAATTATGTCCTGCATCTAAAACAATAAGTTTACTTTTACCCTTAACAAGCTTTATTTCAATTGCTTCTAATCTCTTAGCTTGTCCAACAGTTCCAGCCATTTCACCTTCCATTTTCCAATCTTGCCATCCATAATCCTGTACATGAACCCTATAATACAACTTATATCCTGGAATTTCTTCCTTTAATTTAATTTGTATTGATTCTAACCTCAACCCCCTACCTTCTGTTCCGCTAAAACTTCCATCAGTAACCCATTGTTGCCATCCATCATTTTGTACATGTGTTCTGTACATTATAGAATTATTTCTATCTAAATTATCAATTTTAATTTTAATTCCTTCTAACCTTAAACTTCGTCCTTCTGTTCCACTTAACTGTCCACTTTCAACCCAACTTTGCCATCCATCATTTTGTACATGCGTTTGATATTGTATTTTAGGAGTTAAATCATCATTAACTATTTTAATTTGAATAGCAGTTATTTCTGCTGAAATAGCTGTTGCACCTGCTGTTTGTCCATCTGTTTTCCAAATTTGCCATCCTGATTTTTTGGTTTTAACTCTATATTTAATATGATAATTTGCTGGTGCATTCTCAAGTTTTATTTGAAAAGCTTCAATATTATTCTTTCCTGAATTATCTCCTATAAATCTTCCATTAGACATCCATTGTTGCCATCCAAAGTTTTGAACGTATGCTCTATATTTAATACTTATTCCATTATTATTTTTATAATTTATTTTCATACTAGTTATAGCATTATTACTTGAGCTTCCTGCAATTTTATTCTCTAATACATTACAATTCCACCCCTCATTTTTTATTAATGTAGAATATGTAATTCCATCTGGCACTTCATCTTGAATTATTTTCACTTCAATAGCCTCTAACCTTTTACTTTGGCCTTCCGTTCCAGCCATTTCCCCATCTTTTCTCCATTCTTGCCATCCATAATCTTGTACATGAACTCTATACTCAACATGATATCCCTGAAGACCTTCAAGTTTTATTTCAATCCCTTCCAATCTTTTGCTATTGCCTTCAGTTCCACTAAATTCTCCATTATATTTCCAACTTTGCCAACCATAATCTTGAATATGCGTTCTGTATAATATATTTGCACCATTTGCTAATCCTTCTATTTTTATTCTTATTCCCTCAAGCCTTTTGCTTTGTCCTTCAGTTCCACTAAGTTGTCCATTTGATTTCCAAGATTGCCATCCATAATCTTGTACATGCGTCTGATAAATAACACCCGATTCAATACTTTGCGCTAAAGCAACTTCATTAACACTATCATTTATTTGTGAATAAACATTGATTGTTGGAAGTAATAATAACATAATATTACTTATAAAAATTATTATTACCTTAATAAAATTTTTTCTTTTTCTCACTTATATACTCTCCCCCATATTAGCTAATATAAAATTTTTACATCACTCTTTTTTTTTTATATTTATGTATCAAAGCTTTAAGATTAATAAGTTACCTACAATAGTCAAACTCCTAAGGTAATCTATAAATTTTCTTTAGCTTATTATAAGCATATATATCACTCTCTCTTAAAAGCCTATTTTTTTATACCTAATTTAATATTTATAAGATAATCCACTTAAATATTGCATTTTTATAGCAAAATTATATATTATAAAATATTAATATTCAATATAAAAGAATTTTTTACATACTTTTCAACAAAAAAGACTATACCAAGTCCTAAAAGCTAACTAATTTATAATTACAGTTTTATCATATTAACTGTCTTTCATAATTAGAAACTCTATTACTTGTATAGTCCGAATTTCACTTTACCTTTTTTTTATCAATGATATTAAGTTTTTAATATCTTTTCTATTATTTAAACCTAATAATAATGATAATAAAACTATATATATTATTAATCCACTAAAATATCCAAATAAATATGCACTAAATAAGAATATTATTAAAACTGCTAAATCTAAAACATTAGCTCTTATTACATTAACTTTAATAATCTTAACAAAATATAAGTCTGAATATATTAGCCATATTACAAATGATATTAAAGTAGCTATAGCTATAGCTGTAATATTTTTAAATACAAAACATGCTATAATGTTAGTTAAAAATGCTATTATAAGAGCAACTATATTATTAATTGTATATTCTTTAGTTTTATTCATAACCTTATAAAAATTTGCTATTAATATACTTATTTGTCCACTATATATTACAGTTGGTACTAAGAAAATAAAAATATTAAAACTTTCTGTATATTGTGGTAAGAAATTAGCTACTATGAATTTTATTACAAAAAATCCACACAAGGTAATTGACATTATTATAGTAATTGACACTCTTATTGTTTCATATGTTTGCTTATAAATATCTTTATTAGTTCTTTTTAAATATGGATAAATTACCATAGTAACTGAATTTAACAAAATATAAAATAGCGATATTAAACTATATGCAAAAGAATATATAGCAAAATCCTTTATTGTAAAAAATGCATCTACAAAAAGTCTATCAATTCCTAAAATAATATTAGTCATAAAGTTTCCTATCATTACAAAGAAACCTATACCTACTAAACTTTTAGCATCCTTAAATGTATTTTTCAAGGAATCTGCCTTACCAAAAACTAATTCTTTATTATAATAAATATAAATTATTAATATAATAATATTTATTATAGTTTGAAGGAATACATACTCAAAGTATCCTAACATTCCATTAATTATTAAAAATAATGATCCTACAACATATAATAACTTAGTTAAAATAGTATTTATAGAAAATAATTTAAATCTTTTTGTAAATTGATGAATAAAAGTCCATAAATTTGTTAAATTTAATATTATCATATTAAAAATAGTAAATAACATTATAATTATTCTATTTTCATTTCCTATAACTACAAATGTAACTATTGATAATAAGATAGCTTCTATAATTTGGAAAACTATTAAAAATCTAACATACCCCCTAAAGCGCTCTTTAGGTAAGTCTTCATAATCGTAAGCTCCATATTTAATATATATACCGTCTAAGAATCCTAAATGTGCTACTCCTACATATGTTATATAAAAAGTAAACAACTTTAAATATGCATAATCATCTATCCCTAAAAACTTTGGAATTATAAACCCAGTTACAAATCCCATTAAAAAGTTCAGAAAATTAGCTGAAAAAGCATACATTAAATCTTTTATTTTCTTATCCATAATGTTTACCTACATTGCACCTTCTTTTTTAATAACTGAAATAAAGGTTTTAAATATAATTTTAATATCTAATACTGTTGATCTGTTATCAATGTAATACATATCCATAGCAACTCTTTCTTCGTATGTTGTATCACTTCTACCATTAGCTTGCCAATATCCTGTTAAGCCTGGCATTACAGAAAATAGCTTTTTAGAATATTTTCCATATCTCTCTATTTCACCTTCTACAATTGGGCGTGGTCCTACAATACTCATATCACCTTTTAATATATTAAAAAGTTGTGGTAATTCATCTAAACTTGTTTTTCTTAAAAAGTGTCCCAATTTAGTTATACGTGGATCATTATCCAACTTAAAATTTATATAAAACTCCTTTTTTTGCTCTTCAGTAAAATTATCAAATATTTCTTTAGAGTTTTCATACATAGTTCTAAATTTATATACTCTTATATCTTTCCCGTGTAACCCCTTTCTAATATGACCAAATACAATCGGCCCTTTTGAATCAAATTTAATCATTATTGATATAATTAAAAATACTGGACTTAGTAAAATTATACCTATTAATGATGCCATAAAATCAATAATTCTTTTCAAAAACAAATATCCACCTTCACTTCTTGTTGTAGTAACTACTTTCTTACCACTAAAATCCACTTTTAAATCACACTCCTAGCCAATTAATTAAAAATTAGTTTAGAGACCATCCCTTTATGATCGATATGTTAGTTGCCAAATTCTGCAACTTATAATTTACTAACGTTTTTAAGTTAGATATTTATATTCTCCTCCACTCTGACAAAATATAATTAACAATAAACTTCCTTGCCATAAAAGAGGTAATAAACATGCTTTATCTTAATCAAATTAAACATTAAAATTTGTTTGACTAAGCTTCTAAATCATCTTCAACTTTATCTGAACTAGATATTAATGTAGATACTTATATTCCAATTAATAGTTTACTTCATATATTTCTCATTTTTCATCTAAAATAATGGAATTCTATATATTTTATGATTCTATTCCTAATTAATCTTATTTCAGCAAATTTAAACCATATTTTAGAAAAACATTGCCGCTTTATTTAATTCAATTGTTCCTAAAGTAACTAATTATATGTGCTAAAATCAATTTATAATTACCTAATAATTTATTCTATAGAATCCTTAATACTATGCTTGTTTATAATGCTTCTGAATTAAAGTAAAATATTGAATGTAAAAATTTCCAAACACTTATAAACAATGTTAATAACTAAAAGTCGTATATCAAATCTACTGATAATAAAGAATTCAATACTACATGGTATGATATAAAAATATTACCAAATACACCTATGTTAATTCCAATATTAAATTAGATTTAATTAATGGATTTTTTAGATATTTCTGTAAAGTTGTTCTGGTAACAAATAATCTAATATTCCATTAATTATAAATTTTCTTGATGAAGACTACTCAACTATCAAACAAGAGTTTGAAACTCCTGAAAATTAAAAATATTCATATAATAATATATCACTAAAGTCAGTAATAAACTCATTGTTATTAAATGTAGAATCTAAATCTAATTTTAAATTTACAAGTTTTCTAGTTGATTCAGAATTTAATATTTATAAAAACTGACTATACCTTTAAATTAAATAAATCAAAAAAACTTAAGTCATAATGATTTAAAATTTAATACAAAAGCCTTATTTAGAAATTGTTAAAAAAGTCTTTTAAATTATAAGACTGATATAGTGGTAAAACCGAAAAGAACTTCCTATTTAAAATATAATACCTACTCATTCTCTTTTTTACCTATAACTTATTTCTTTTTTAAGTTACCCACAGTTTTCACTTTTTTAATTCTACACTCATCTATGCTCGATATGTAAAATTTAATTTTTAAACTTTTTTCATTCAATAATAATATTTTAACCTAATAATAATTTATTATTTAAAAATATTATTATAAAGCTCATAATAATAAGTATCAATGAAATAAATATTACTATTTTAATATAATATTGTCAATTAAATTTTACTGTTAATACTCCTCCTAAAACTACTAAATATTTAATTATTAAATATAATTTTAATATAAATTATATTTTTACTACAATTTTTACCCACTTTCACTTTACATAAATTTACATTTTATATTTATTTTTAAAAAATTCACATTTAATTTTTAAATTTTTTTCTAATATTGTGTTAATATTAGAATATATGCTTTTATATTATATACTTAACATCTTACAATGTAATTATATTATTTGAGTATAAAATCTATAATCTTAATAAATAATTAACTAATTATTATTAATATATTTCATTAGCTATAATTAATATAATTATTTTAACTCTAAGCATAATTTAAAATAATATATCTTACGAGGAGAAATTATGACAAAATTAAATATTATAAAATCAAAGCAAATTTTATTTAAAATAATACAAGTATCTATTCTTTTATTATTTTCAAATTTTCTATTATTTATAATTGAATCTATTTCTAGGGGAGGCGTTTCTATTGCATTTATATACTTAAGAGAAAATTTTGATACATTTTTCTATAATTCTTTGATAGCTCTTTTAACACTATCCCCATTTGTATTACTTAAAAAACGTATTTTTTATATTGGACTAGCATCAATTTCATGGATTCTCTTAGCAATAGGTAATAATGTTTTACTAAAATTAAGAGGTACTCCACTAACTGGTTCAGACTTTCGCATGATAAAAAACGCCATAGAATTAATTCCAAAATACTTTTCCACTTTCTCATTAATTTTAATAGCTATATTTATAATTGCTTTAATAGTATCTTTAATTTTCTTATACATTAAACTCAGTAAAAGTAAAATTAACTACTATATAGCGCTTCCTTTAGTAGCTTGTTATGTATTAATGTTTCCAAACATAACAGAATATGCACTAGATAATAATATTGTTACTAAAAACTTTTGGGATATTTGTGAACAATACTCAACATATGGATTTCCTTATTCATTTTTATATAGTGTATTTAACTCTGGAATTAATAAACCTGATGGTTATTCAAAAGATACAATCCTTAATATTAATGATACAGTAGAAAATTTATCTTTAAATAATAATAATTCAAAACTTACTTTTAATACTTTAGATAGCTCTTTATTAAACGTTACCAAAAACGAAAGTAATTATGATAATAATTTAATAAAACCTAATATAATTATTGTTCAGCTTGAATCATTCATGGATCCCCTTTGGATTAAGGATGTTGAATTTAGTGAGGATCCAATACCAAACTTTAGATATTTATCTGAAAATTACTCTTCTGGATTATTAAACGTCCCTACTATTGGTGGTGGAACTGCCAATACAGAATTTGAAGTAATAACTGGTATGTCTATGGACTTTTTTGTAGCAGGAGAATTTCCTTATAATACATTAGTATCTAAAAAGCCAGTTCCATCATTGGCTTACTACCTTCAAGATTTAAATTATGATTCTCATGCACTGCATAATTATGATGCTACTTATTATACTAGATATAAAGTGTATGAAAACTTAGGTTTCCATACATTTACCTCTATTGAAAATATGGATTTTTATGATTTAACACCTTTTCAATGGCCAAAAGATAGTGTATTGATTGATCAAGTAAAATCAGCATTAATTAGTAGTGATACTCCTGATTTAATATTTGCAATATCAGTTCAAGGTCATGGTGGATATGCAGACTACTATATGGATGATCTTAATATAAGATCAAATTCTGATTCATCCAATTATAATATTAATAATATTGACTATTATGTAAATCAAATACATGAAATGGATATATTTATTAAAGACTTAATTTCAATGGTAGAATCTATTGATGAACCTTCTATGATTGTTTTTTATGGTGATCATTTACCATCTTTAAATTTAAAAGCTGATAAACTAAAATCAAACTCATTAACAGCAACACCTTATGTTATATGGGACAACTTTAATTTACCAAAAGAGGATAAAGATTTACAATCTTATGAAATTTCATCACACATATTAACAAAATTAAATTATCCAAGTACATTTTTGACAAATTTATTTAATAGTTCATTAGATGAAGAAACTAAAAAAGAATATTTAAACTTTGTGGAATATGATATTTTGTATGGTAACTCTTATATTACTGAAAGCCAAGAGAAACTTGAATCTAGAAAGGATTTTAGAAGAGGCATTAATTATGTGGTTATGGATAACATAGAATTTGGTGCTAACGAAATAATTATAAGAGGAAATAATTTAAATTATTATAGTCAAGTTTATATTAATGATAATCATGTTAAAACTACTTGTATAGATAAAAATACAATTATTATTGATAAAACTAACTTAAAAGTTGGAGATAAAATAATTTTAAAGCAAATTTCAGTTTCTCGCTCAATAGTGCTTTCTAACTCAAATGAAATTATAGTAACTAGCGATATGCTTAAAAATAATTAAATAAAAATTAAAATAAACACAATATCTGTACAAATTTTATAGTTACAAATATTGTGTTTATTATTTTATACTAACTTTATAAAATTACTTTATTAGTTATATCCCTTAGGATTATTACTTTGCCATCTCCAAGAATCCTCACACATTTCCTTGATTCCTCTTTCAGCCTTCCATCCTAACTCTTCATTTGCCTTCTTAGGATCAGCATAACAAGTAGCAATATCACCAGCTCTTCTAGGAGCTATTTCATAAGGAATTTCTCGTCCTGAAGCTTCACTAAATGCTTTAACAACATCTAATACTGAATACCCATTACCAGTTCCTAAATTATATGTTACTAATCCTGGATTAGTTGCTAACTTTTCTAATGCTTTAACGTGCCCAACTGCTAAGTCAACAACATGGATATAATCTCTTACACCTGTTCCATCATGAGTTGGATAATCATTTCCAAATACTCTAAGTTCTTTTAATTCACCAATAGCAACTTTAGTAATATAAGGCATTAAATTGTTTGGAATTCCATTTGGATCTTCCCCTATTAATCCACTTTTATGAGCTCCAACTGGATTAAAATATCTTAATATTGCTATATTTAATTGTGGCTCTGCCTTTGCAATATCTCTTAACATATCTTCAATCATAAGCTTAGTGCTTCCATATGGATTAGTTGTTGATAATGGAGAACCCTCTGTTATAGGAACTACCTTTGCATCTCCATAAACAGTTGCAGAAGAACTAAATACAAAGTTTCTACATCCATATTTCTTCATAGCCTTTAACACTACTAATGCACTTGTTATATTATTGTAGTAATATTCCAATGGTTTTTCAACTGATTCCCCTACTGCTTTAAAAGCTGCAAAATGAATTACTGAGTCTATATTATTTTCTTCAAATACCTTTTCTGTTTCATTTACATCTGTTAAATTAACATTATAAAATTTAACGTCCTTACCTGTTATCTCTTTAATTCTATCTTTAACAACTTCTTTACTATTACTTAAATCATCAGCAATTACAACATCATATCCTGCATTTAAAAGTTCTACAGTTGTATGACTTCCAATATAACCCATACCACCTGATACTAATACTGCCATAATTAATTTCCTCCCAACCAACTATTAAATTTCTCACTTTTATTATATAACATATTCTTCAAATATAAAATAACTTTTTTAAATTATTTAATAAAGTTTCCTAATTAATTTATTTTAAATTATATAAACTTAATATTCAGTGTTAACTATATCGTAAAATAACTTCAATTATTAAAATAACACTTTTCTAAAAAATTAAATATTAATACTTTTTGTCAAAATACATTTATTCATGTTAAAATTATTATATTATTCGAAATTACATTTTTCTTTGATTATAGGAGGAACTTATGAAAAAAAAATCATCTAAAACAAAAAAAATTTTAATAAGTATTTGCTTAATTTTAGCTTTAATAATAGGAGGTGTAGCCTTTGCAATTAACCACTATTCATCTAAAGTTGAAAGGGTAGACATTGATAGAAATATAGTAACTGAAACTGGTAAAACACCTGCAAAGGAAGATGAAAATATAATAACAATTGCTTTATTAGGCACAGACTTTAGTCAAAACGAAAAATACGGAAATTTATATGGTGCTTCAGATTCTACTATGATATTAGGTATTGATAAAAAAAATAATAAGATTAAACTTTTTTCTTTAATGAGAGATATGTATTTAGATTTACCTGATGGTAGTGGAAAACAAAATTTAAATTATACAATGGCATATGGGGGGCCAGAGCTTATATTAAAAACTATAAATACAAACTTTAATTTAAAAGTTGATAAATTTATTTCAGTTAGTTTACATAGCTTACCTACAATAATAGATAAACTTGGTGGAGTTGAAATTACATTAACTAACGAAGAATTAAATTATATAAATGGATATATAAAAAATATTGATAATGAAAATGGTACTACTACTGCTAAATTAACTTCTGCTGGTACCCAGCTTTTAAATGGAACTCAAGCAGCTGCATATTGTAGAATAAGATATACTGAAGGTAGTGATTATAAGCGTGGTGAAAGACAAAGAGATGTTTTAGATGCATTATTCAATAAATTTAAAACTGCATCTATTGGAGATTTAATTTCAATAATGGATGATATTTTACCTTTAGTGTCAACTAACCTTACTAATAATGAAATTATTTCAATAGTTACTACTGTTTTAGGTATGGGAATGCCTCATATTGAACAAGCAAGTTTCCCTTCAGTAGAAAAAACAAAAACTATTTATACAGATATGCTTCATTTAACTATTGATACTGATGAAATTACTAATGATATTCATAACTTCTTATATTCTTCAAATTAAATTCAAATAACTTTAAAGATGTAACAGCTATTTTTATTATGTTACATCTTTTATTCTATATTTTATATTTTTATTCAATTTTCCTCTACAAAAATTCCCTTAGCAATAAGTGAAACTATAACACATAAAAATAAAATGAAATAAATAATACTCATTATTCTAATTTTACTTTTATTTATAGCCATACTACTTTCTTGAGTCCCATTAACTACATTACTATTCTTATCCTCTTTACTTTCATATTCATTTTTTACTACTTCATCATTTGTATTATCATCTACAAATTCATTATTATCATTAATCTCTTCTTTATTTATATAATCAAATAACTCATTATACTCTTCTTTTGTAAACGGTGACTTTTTATAGTTATTATAATATTTTATAGCTCCTTTTATATCACATATTAATAAGATTTCTCCACTTTTCTTATCTTTAATTTCAAACTTATTATTATAAGAATCAATATTAACTTGTATTCCTAATTCATTTGCAAGCATTAATGCATCACTATATATTTGTGATAATTGTAATAGTGAAAATTCCTTTAGTGATTTTCCATCTTTAATATCATTAATTATCTCGCTACTATCACTAATTATTTTCTTAATTTTACCTTCATTTATATTTAAATTCTCTATATACTCATAAATATTTTTAGAATATTCCTTTGGAATTCCAATTTCCTCAAGCTTACCTTTAATAAAGTTAATATTTTGACTATGTACTGGCAATATCAAAATGTTTAATAATAAAAAACAGCTAATAAATATTTTTATGATATATTTAACTTTAATCTTCATAAATTTAGCTTCCTTTTATAAACTATTTATTTTGATTATTGCCAAAAATAATAAAACTAAACTTAATTTAATCCTTTATATTTTATCTAAATATTAATAACTTACTTTACGAGATTCATTAAATCCATATTGTAAATAATGATCTATTCCTGATACAAATATCCCATTTTTAACTGCTTCATTTACATCTGGATTAAGCTTTAAATAAGCACCTTCATTATATTCTTCGGGAATAGGTGGTAATGGTAACCTTCCTTCCTTTTTTCCATAATCAACATAATGCTTATATGGATCATATTTATAAGTTGGACTATTAGCAACATCAAGATATTTATTCAAATACCAATTCTTACTGAATACATACATAGAATAATTCATCTCCTCATTATCATTTATATAATTTATAGATTTAATTTGATCTTTAACATTTCCTATATTCTTCTTAATATCTATATAAGAAAATAATATACTTCCATTTATATTATACTTTTTATTTAATTCTATTTGCTTTAATAGTTCTCTTGCTACAGCCTCCTTATATATACCTTGTCCAATATATAACTTGACATTTGTGTTGATTACTTCATTTGCCCACCATGGTATTAATTTTGAATAATCAGCTACTTTATTTCCTATTTCCCAATAAACTTGGGGTGCTACATAATTAAGCCAATTATTTTTTATCCAAGTTCTTGTATCTGCATAAATATCATAATAACTTTCTGATCCTGATGTATCTGAACCACTAACATCACTACTTTTATTTTTCCATATTCCTCGTGGACTAATTCCAAATTTAACATTACCATTAATTGATTTTATAACTTCATAACAAGCTTTAACCATTTCATCTACTGACCTTCTTCTAAAATCACCTAAACTTACTCCATTTCCATACCTTCTATATGCATCATTATCATCAATATTTTCACCTGGATAAAAATAATCATCAAAGTGTATTCCATCTATATTATAATTTCTAACAATTTCAGCTACAGTATTTACAATATACTCTCTTACTTCTGGCAATCCTGGATTATAAAAAATTGCATTATTATATTTTATAACTGTTTGAGGATTATTCCTTGCAAAATTATTTGCTGACAATACTGATAAATTAGTTCCACTAGTTGTAATTCTATATGGATTTAACCATCCATGAACTTTTATATTTCTTTTATGAGATTCTTCTAATATAAATTCTAAAGGATCATATCCTGGATCTTTTCCCTGTACTCCTGTTAATATATCTGACCACGGATTTATTGATGATTTATATAAAGCATCTGACTTTGGTCTTATTTGTACAACTATTGTATCTATTCCTAATGACATTACATCTTCAAGTATATTAATAAATTCACTTTTTTGAATTTCTACATTTCCTTTTGATGAATATGATGGCCAATCTTGATTATATACTGTTGTAATCCAAACTCCTTTCATTTACTTTTCATCCCCTTTATTTATATTTTCCCTTATTTGTTTTACCCATAATTAAATAATATGTTTGAATTTATAAAATTGATTGTATTTAATTCATATTCTTTTGTTATATAAAAATGTTGTTAACAACATTTTTATATAACAAAAGAAT
>UQFE01000029.1 GCA_900540255.1 uncultured Clostridium sp. | reverse complement strand
CTGGTTTACTTTAACTATATTCTGTTCAATTTTCAAAGACCATTTACTCTGTCGCACCGAAGCGACTTCTTTATCCTATCATCGAAAAACTTTTTTGTCAACATCTTTTTTCAACATTTTTTTGTTTAGATGTTTTAAAAACTTTCTCTTTCGACTTACCTATTGTCCCTTAGGACATAACTTATAATATCATAATAACTTTACTTTTAAACTTATTTTTTATTCATATAATGAATATATTCTTATATTTCTTTATTTTTCATTATTTTTCTCTATATTTCGTCAATTGATACACCTGGATAAGTTAATCTTTTATTTATAAAAAATTCAAGTATTATCACTATATTAAAAACAATGTACATAATTATATTTTATAATTTACTTACTTTTTTAAAATTATTTCACCTTATAGTATTTTCATAAAAAAATACTATCATAATATAAGCATTTTACATTTATAAGCATTACATTTTAAAAATCTTAACTTTCTAAAAAATATATAATTAACTAAATACAAAAAGATCGTACACTTTAATTAATGTACGACCTTCTATATCAAACTTATTTACATAATTTCTTTAATTCATCTGCTACGAATTGAACTTGTGTACCTACTATTATTTGTATACTTGTTTTTCCGGGTCTAATTATTCCTGAAATACCTGATGACCTTATAGTCTTTTCATTTATCTTTTCATAATCTTTAACCTCTAAACGTAATCTTGTTACACAGTTATCAATACAAACTAAATTATCTTTTCCACCTAATCCTTCTAAAATAATTTCTGCTCTTTTAGTAAAATCATTATTAGAAATTTTTGTTTCTTCATTTCCTAATTCTTCATCATCTTCTCTACCTGGAGTTTTTAAGTTAAATTTAGTTATAACAAATCTAAATATTACATAATATATAACTGCAACAATTAATCCAATTCCTATTAACCAAAGTGGATTTTCAGCAAATGGAGCCTTAAAACTTAAAACCCAGTCTACTAAACCAGCACTAAAGTTAAATCCAGCTCTTACTGGAAGTGCAGCAACAACACCAAATGTAATACCAGTTAATACTGCATGTACTACATATAATCCTGGTGCCAAGAACATAAATGCAAATTCTAATGGTTCTGTAACACCTGTAAAGAATGATGCTAATCCTGCAGCTAATAATAAACCTGCTATAGCTTTCTTTTTATTATCTTTAGCTGTATGATACATAGCTAAAGCTGCTGCTGGTAACCCAAACATCATAACTGGGAAAAATCCTGCCATATACATACCTGTTTGACCTAAAATTCCACCTTCTGCAGTTCCCCAGAACTTAGCAATATCATTTATACCAGCAACATCAAACCAAAATACTGAATTTAATGCATGGTGAAGACCAAATGGAATTAATATTCTATTTGAAAAACCGTATATACCAGCTCCTACTGCTCCAGTAGAAACTATAAGTTCACCAAATGAAACTAATCCTCCATATACAACTGGCCATACAAATAATAATATTATTGTTGCAACTAATGACATTGCAGCAGTTACTATGGCAACACATCTCTTACCACTAAAAAATCCTAAAGCTGGTGGCAACTTAGTGTTTTTAAACTTATTGTAACATCCTGCACCTATTAAACCTGCTATTATACCAATAAATTGAGTTTGAATCTTCGAAAATGCAGCTGGTACTAACTCTACATCTATTCCTTTAAACATTGCAACTGCATCTGTTGATAATAATGTTGTAATCATTAACCATGAAACAAGCCCAGCTAATCCTGCTGTACCATCATTATCATCTGACATACCAACACCAACACCAATAGCAAATAATATTGCCATATTATCTACTAATGCGCTCCCTGCTTTAATTAAAAATGCTGCTGCAATATTATTTGCTCCCCATCCTGTAGGATCTATCCAGTATCCAATCCCCATAAGAATTGCAGCTACTGGTAAACATGCAACAGGAAGCATTAATGATTTACCCAACTTTTGTAAATACTTCATCATAATAGAGCTCCTCCTATCTCCTCTTTTGTTAATTTTACAAGACTTGCAAAAATGCCATTTTACAAATAAAAAAAGCTGAAAAGAATATAATACATTCCTTTCAGCTAATGCCCATTTTTACATGGTTGCACGCCTCATAACTTAAACGTAAATTTAATTATTACTTTTTTATTATAAAGTTATTATTCACTTTTGTCAACGTTTTCTTTCTTTTTTTGATTTCCTAATTATTTACTGTGACATATTGACATATTATTATCAAAAATATATAATTTATTATGAAACGTGTTACTGTTAAATCAGGCATAAGTTAATCTTTAATTAAAGATATACTTATGCCTTTTTATTTTATACCTATAAAAATTGTGTAATCTTATTTTTAGAAAGGATGTGAACCCTGATTTTAATCAGGAAATATTATGGCTAATTTTTTCAAGAAATTATTTGGAAAATCTGAAACAAAAGTAGAATCAAACATTGCTTCTGAAGCACCAAAAAATGCTTTAGTTGCAGTTGCAAACGGAGATTTAATTCCTTTATCTGAAGTACCAGACCCAGTTTTTGCTGGTAAAATGGCTGGGGATGGAGCTGCTATAATGGTAACTGGTGATACAGTTGTTGCTCCTGCTGATGGAGAATTATCATTAGTATTCAAAACTAAGCATGCATTTGCAATGACATTAGAAAATGGATTAGAATTATTAGTTCATATAGGTGTTGATACAGTTGGATTAAATGGTGAAGGTTTTGAACAATTAGTTGAAGCTGGTACAAAGGTAAAAGCTGGTACTCCTATAATCAAAATTGATAGAGAATTCATCTTAGGAAAAGGATTATCTCTTGCTACTCCAGTCTTAATAACTAATGTAGATGCTGCTAAATCAATTAATGCAGTTGAATCCGGATCAGTTACTGCTGGTAAAGATGTAGTTTTAAATTTCGAGATTTAAAATAAAAAATAGTTAATAAAACCCCAAAACCAAACAGCCCTCTGTTCAAGTGACAGGGGGCTGTTTAACATAAAGCTGCTTTAGAGCTATTTTATTTTTGTAATGCTACTCTAAACCTTTCAACATGCATTGCTATATATGCAACTTCATCATCGCATACTTTTTTATCAAGTGTTTCTTCTATTATCTTAGAAGCCCCTTCTGCTATTTCATAAGATACAGGATATGACTTCTTAATAATTTCAGTTAAATCATTTTTTAAAACTGTATCTGTTAACACTCTCTCAATAGTAAACCTAACATGTGACAAAAATCTAGCATAATCTAAAGATCTCTTATCTATTTTAGAATTAAACTTTTCTTCTATATAAATTATTATTTTATTTGATAAATAACTATATTTAATACTATTAGAAAGCATCTTTCCATTTCTTGCAGAATGTATATGTAAAGTTATAAATCCAATTTCTCCTTCTGGAAAATCTATTTCATATTTGTCTTGTAACTTATTTACTATCTTCTTTGCCATTTCAAATTCAACACTATATAATGTTTCAATTTCTACAATAAAAGGATTATTTATTTGCTCTTTGTTTTTTAACCTCTTCATTGCTATAGCTAAATGATCTATTAATCCAATATGTATTGTTTCATTAAGCTCCTCACCTAATTCTTCTGATATTTCAGCCAATGCCTCTTCACAAATAGCTACAAATTCACCATCAACCCTATTATAAACTTCCTTTAAGTTTTCTTGATTTTTTTTATCTTCAATTGAAAAAACTTTATCTACTTCTAAATTATCTTCTAAAATATCTCCAAACTTTTTATTGAATCCGATTCCTTTAGCCAATAAAATCTTTTCTACTCCTTGTTCCTTAATAAGAACCATATTATTGTTTAAGGCTTTGATTACAATACCTTTTTTTATATTAACTCCCATAGCAATTACCTCCGAGTGAATTTAAAGAATTTTATAAAATGTAATATGATCACTCCATTTTCCGTTTATATACAAATACTGTTTATTAAGACCTATTTCTTCAAATCCACAAGATAATAAAACTCCCTTTGATCTTTCATTAGTCGTTAATACAGAAGCTTCTAATCTATGTAAATCTAAATAATCTTTTGCATAATTTATTATTAGGTTTATAGATTCTTTCATATATCCTCTTCCTTCATAATTCTTATCTATAGAATATCCTAATATTCCATTTTTAAATACTCCATAAACAATATTTGAAATTTTAGCTTTTCCAATAAGTTTTCCATCTAGATATATTCCTAAATCACTTCCTACTCCAGTCATTAATTGTCTATAACTTTCTAGCAATAGCTCCCTTTGAGCTTCATAAGTAAAAAAGCTATTATCCCTTACCGGTTCAAACTCTCTTAAATGTTCATTGTTTCTTATATAATACTCTAATAATTCTTGTGCATCATCAGGTGTAAAATTTCTAACTACTACATTTTTACCTACTAATTCAACTATATTAGCTCTATTTGAATTTAAATAATCATGTCTATTAATTCCAAAGCTTAATTCATCATAAAAACTTCCCTTTATAAATATATTATCTGTAAAAATAGCTTCTAGTACAAATCCACTATCTAAGAATGGTTTTAAATTTATATTTTCACTAACCGTTATATTAACCTTAAAAATATTATTATTTTTAAATATAGCTTTCAATATTGCTTCTAAAGTTACCTTTAATAAATCATAATTATCTTCTCTATAAAATCTTAACTTCAAATTGCATTTTTTATTTTCTTTATCAAGCTCTGTTATAGTAAATCTTCCTATTACTATTTTATCTTTATCTTTAATTATATAATCATCTAATGTACCTTTTATAAGCTCTATATTTACTCCCTTTTGATTATTCATACTAATTCTCCTAACCCATATTTTAAGATATTATTATTATACAAATAAACTAATAAAAAACTCAACTAATCTTTATGTTAAACTCAACTCTTAATTAATGGAATATCCTATTATTTCTCTTAATATATTAATTTGTAAATTATTATATTAAAGCTAAATGAGGTGAGTATTATTTATATATATATAAAGAAAAAAACTCTTAATGTTTTTAAAAAAATTTTTTTGGTTTTATTAATATTGTTAGTGTTTATATATATTAAATATCCAACTAAAATACAAAAATTATTGCCACAATCATTAAATATACAATCTAATAATATTTTAACTGAAGACACTATAATTAATAAAATAAAAGATGTTAATAAACTAATTCCACTAGAAATAGAACTTAGTCAAACCTTAACTGTTGATAATACTTATTTTAATTTAGATATATTTAAAAAATCAAAGAAAATTACCTTCTTTGCTAATTGTTCCTATTCAATCGATTTTTCATCATTATCTAATAATAATATAAAAATAAATAATTCTACTAAAGACATAAAAATTACAGTTCCTAAAATTGATATTTTTAGCATTGATATTGATGAAAATAAAACGATTTATGGTGATACAGAAGTTGGTTTTTTTAGATTTGGAGATTTAAAACTTTCTTCTGAAGAAATAAATGAACTTTACTCAAGTGCTAATGATATGTTTCGCAAGCAAATGAATAATCAAAACTTTTTTAATCAAACACTCCAAAATTCACAAAAATCATTAGAAGCTCTTCTTTTTAATTTAACAGGAGAACACTATAATATAACATTAATATTATCTCAATAAATTAAATACATAAAAGAGAGATTACTAAAATAGTAATTCTCCCTTTTTTCATTTCTATGTTAAATTATTATTTATTTAATCCAGTTAAATCCTTTATAACTTCTCCACCTATTATCATTCCTGCTACTGGAGGTACAAATGATATACTTCCTGGAGTTTGTCTTTTTTGAGATGGTACTGCTCTTCCCTTATCTGGAGTCATTGGCATTTCTTCTGAATAAACAACCTTTAACTTTTTAACTCCTCTTTTTCTTAATTCATATCTCATAACTTTTGCTAAAGGACATACTTTTGTTTTAAATACATCTGAAACTCTAAATTGAGTTGGATCTATTTTATTTCCTGTACCCATTGAACTTATTATATTTATATTATTTTTGTAACAATATTCAGCTAAAGCTAATTTTGATGTAACAGTATCTATTGCATCTACCACATAATCAACATCTGATGGGATAATTTCTGATATATTCTCTGCTGTAATAAATACTTGTTTTGCTTCTACATTACAATTTGGATTTATAGAAATAACTCTTTCTTTCATTGCTTCTACTTTTATCATCCCTACTGTAGATTGTCTTGCATGAATTTGTCTATTTATGTTTGAAATGCATATAGTATCATTATCTACTAATATTAAGTTTCCAACTCCTGCTCTTGTTAATGCTTCAACAACAAAGCTTCCTACTCCTCCAATTCCAAAAACAATAACTTTTGAATTATGTAACTTAGCTATTCCCTCTTCACCAACTAATAATTCAGTTCTACAAAATTCATTTAATGGCATTTTAAATTTCTCCTTTAATAATTATTTATAATATATTGTTACTTATTTTAAACTATAGCAACTATTTATACAAGTAACTAAAATATTGGTTTTATTCTATATTTATATTTCCCTACTATCAAATAATTAAATGAAAGTATATAATATATTTTATGTAAAACTATATCTATATATATGGAGGTCTAATATGATTTTAGGAATAATAGGCGCTATGTCTGAAGAATTAGAAATTCTATTAAAGGACATGGAATTAGAAAAGGTTGAAGAAAAAGCAAAAATGAAATTTCATAAAGGAAGATTATGGGGACACGATGTTGTTGCTGTAGTATGCGGAATTGGTAAAGTAAACGCTGCTGTTTGTACTCAAATACTTGTATCTGAATACAATGTTTCTTCTGTAATAAACGTTGGTGTTGCAGGTGGAATCGGAAAAGATATCTTCCCTGGAGATGTTGTTATAGCAGAAAACTTAGTTCAATATGATATGGATACTACTGCTTTCGGGGACCCTATTGGACAAATTCCTAGACTTGATACTTTTGACTTTAAATGTGATGAAAAATTAGTTGAAACAGCTAAAGCTGCATGTGCCGAAGCCTCTGATTTCAAAACTTTTTCTGGAAGAATAGTTTCCGGTGATATGTTTGTTGCTTCATTAGATAAAATTCATTGGTTAGAAAAAGAATTTAATGCCTTAGCTTGTGAAATGGAAGGTGCAAGCATAGCTCATGTTTGTTATTTAAATAATATTCCTTGTGTTGTTATCAGATCTATTTCTGATAATGCTAATAACGGAGCTCACATGGATTTTGAAAAATTTACTCCAATCGGTGTAAAAAACTCAACATTCATATTAAAAACAATGTTAAATAAACTTCAATAATAAAAAAGTGGCTGTCGCACTAAAACTTTTATACACAATATATTGTAGTATTTATTCTTAATGCGACATCCCCTTTTTTTACTTATTTGCCTCTTCAAACTTTTTCATAAATTCTACTAAATACTTAACACCTTCAATTGGCATTGCATTATAAATACTTGCTCTCATTCCACCTACAGTTCTATGCCCCCTTATATTTTCAATTCCAACTTTTTTAGCTTCCTTTATAAACTTATCATCTAACTCTTTATTTCCAGTTATAAATGGAACATTCATCAAAGAACGATCCTCCTTTACAACTGTACCTTTAAATAATTTACTTGAATCTAAATAATCATAAAGTATTTTAGCTTTTTCTTCATTTCTTACCTTCATAACTTCTAAGCCGCCAAGTTTTTTAAGATGCTTAAATACTTTTCCACAAATATAAATTCCATAAGCTGGTGGGGTATTATATAAAGAATTATTATCTGAGTGTATTTTATATTTAAGCATTGTTGGAGTTCCATTAAGAACATCATCAGTAATTAAATCTTCTCTTATAATTACAATAACAGTTCCAGCAGGTCCAATATTTTTTTGTACCCCTGCAAATATTAATCCATATTGTGTAACATCAATTGGTTGTGACAATATATCTGATGACATATCAGCAACTAAAATTTTTTCTTTAGCATCTGGTAAAGTATGGTATGTTGTTCCATAAATAGTATTGTTATGACATATATACACATAATCTGCATCATTACTAACTTTTATTTTACTCATATCAGGAATATAAGAAAAAGTTTTATCTGCTGATGTTGCTAATACATTAACTTTTCCAAATTTCTCAGCTTCTGTTGCCGCTTTTTTAGCCCATTGTCCTGTTATAATATAATCTGCAACTCTATTTTTCATTAAATTCATAGGCACCATTGCAAATTGCATTGATGCCCCACCTTGAAGGAATAATACCTTGTAATTATTAGGAATATTCATTAATTCCCTTAAATTTCTTTCCGCATCTTGAATTATTACCTCAAAATCCTTAGAACGATGACTCATTTCCATAACAGACATTCCTGTACCATTATAATCTAACATTTCATCTGCAGCTTCTTTAAGAACCTCTTCTGGTAAAACAGCTGGCCCAGCTGCAAAATTATATACTCTTGACATAAAAATGCCTCCCCAACTTTTTATTATATTTTATTTAATATAGCCCTCTTATTTTAATATTAATTATTATTCATGAATTTCTGTAAGCTTGTGAATAAATAATCCACTTCTAGGCTTTGGTTCAAACCAAGTAGATTTAGGTGGCATTATTTTTCCTGCATCTGCAATGCTCATTATATCTTCAATTGTAGTAGGATACATTGCAAAACTTACCCTCATATCAGTATTAGCCCTCTTTTCTAATTCTCTTAATCCTCTTATTCCACCTATAAATTCAATTCTATCTGATTTTGTAGGATCATCAATTCCTAATATAGGAGATAATAAATTATTTTGAAGAATAGAAACATCTAACCTATCAGTTGGATCATTTTTATCAAATGTTCCTTCTCTAGCCTTTAATTTAAACCACTCATTATCAATATACATTCCAAATGTATGCTTTTCATTAGGCTTAAATCTTTCATTATTTGGTGTTTTTTCAATAATGAATTTCTTTTGTATTGCTTTTAAAAACTCTTCTTTTGAAAGTCCATTTAAGTCTTTTACAGTTCTATTATAATCTAAAACATCAAGTTCACTATCAGGATATGCTATAGCTAAAAAATAATTAAATCCTTCTTTTCCAGTATAATTAGGATTTTCTCTTCTTCTTTTTAAACATACCTCAACAGCAGACTTTATTCTATGATGTCCATCTGCAATATACATATAATTTACATCATTAAATAACCTAATTAATTTATCTATTTTTTCTTTATTACTAATTACCCATACAGTATGACCATTTCCATCATCTGATATAAAATCATAAACAGGTTTTTCTTTTATACTTTCATTAATTATTTTAGAAATATCATTATTTTCTCTATAAGTTAAAAATATAGGACCAGTATGTGCATCACAATAATCAACGTGATTTATTCTATCTAATTCTTTATCTGCTCTAGTTTTTTCATGCTTTTTAATTACATTATTTATATAATCATCTACTGAAGCACAAACTACTAATCCAACTTGACTTTTTCCATTCATAGTTTGTCTATAAATATAAAAATACGGATTTTTATCTTGAAAGTAATATTTATTTTCTATCATTTTATCTAATACTTCTCTTGATTCTTTATACACTTCTTCGCCATATATATTAACTTTCTCTGGGAAATTAATTTCACCTCTATCAACATATAAAAATGAATATTTATTTCCTTTTGCCATTTCACGTGCTTCTTCAGTATTCATTACATCATAAGGTAATGCTGCAATTTTTGAAGCTAATTCCTCTATAGGCCTATATGCTTTAAATGCTTTTATAATTGCCATTAGTATCCTCCTTAATTTGCTTTTTAATTTAAATTAATGTAATTATATAGATTCTATAGTTTTAGCATTAATAGAAGAAATATCACTTGAAAAATAATTTATTATAGTTGTTATTACTTCTTCTCCTATTCTTTTTTGAGCTTCCTTAGTTGAAGCTCCAATATGCGGTGTAACACTAACATTAGGATGATTTATTAATTCATTATTTTTAGTTGGCTCTTCTTCAAATACATCAATTCCTGCCCCTGCTATCTTACCAGTATTTAAAGCATTTAATAATTCTATTTCATCAACAACCTTTCCTCTAGCACAATTAATTAAATATGCTCCATCTTTCATTTTTTCTATTTCATCTTTTCCTATCACAGGACCTTTATTTTTATCATAAGGTACATGTAATGAAATAAAATCAGATTTACTTAACAAATCATCAAATTCTAAAAATTCATATGGAATGTTATTTTGCTTTCCAAAAATATCATTATAAACAACCTTCATTCCCAATGCAGTTGCCTTAGTTGCTAATGCTCTTCCTATCCTTCCCATTCCTATAATTCCAAGAATCTTACCACTTAACTCGATTCCTTCATACTTTTTCTTGTTCCATTCACCTATTCTCATTGTATAATTTGATGCTCCTAAGAACCTTGCTACTGCAAACATATGAGCAATGGCTAATTCTGCAACAGAATCTGAACTTGCATTAGGAGTATTCTTCACTATTATTCCTTTTTCATTAGCATATTTAACATCAATATTATCTATTCCCACTCCAGCTCTTATAATTAATTTAAGCTTTCCACCTGCTTCAATATCTATTACATCTGATGTTACTTTTGTTGCAGATCTTATTATAAGTGCATCAAATTTTCTTAAAATATTGCCTAGCTCATCCTTATCATAATGAAAATTAACAACTTCAAACCCCATTGAAGTTAACTTATCAATTGCCTCTTTTTGCAAACCATCGTTTGCTAATACCTTAATCATTTTTACGCCCCCAAATATTATATTTTTATTTATTGCTTTTTGATATTTTACTACTTTTTTACTTTTTTTACAACTATATACTCTTACTATTTTGCTTTTTATTATATAGATTACATAAATTAATTTTATTTAATGGTATAAAAAAAGAAGCCGTATTTTAATGAGGGCACTGAAAAACTTAATGTTTTTCAGTGCCCTCTATTTTAATAGCTCCCATTTTCATCATCAAATATTAATATTGACTCTGTTTCTCTACAATATTTAACACATTTGCATTGTCCTAAATGTCTTGGACACTTATAGCATAAACATCCTTCATCTGTTCCATCACATCTTCCTAATTCAAGTTCTGGACAGTATCTACAATTTACACCATTACCAGCTGGCATTTAATACACCTTCCTTTAAATATAACTATTAGATATAAAATACTAATTTAAATTTCATTATTTTTAATTACATAAAAAAAATTATATACTCTTATCTCATCTTTAACAACAATTTACATACATATTTATATATCAACTGGGTAAATTAATAATATAGACAGTACATTAAATAAATTAATTTATTTAATTGTACTATTTATATAAAAAAGGGTGTAAGCGGATGTAGTGTTTACACCCTAAATTATTTTAAATAGTTGTAACAAATTTAGTAAAATTTAATAGTATATAAGTATAAAGAAGCTTTTCGCTTATAGCAATTAAGAAAATCTTCTAACTCCCGTCTATATAAACTTAGGGAATCTTCATTTTCTGAAGATTCCCTATTTCTATTTAAAAAAACAATTTAAAAATCACTAAGAATATTACTCCTGGAATACCTAAAAAACCAGCAATAAGAGCAGTTATAGGATTAATAGTAATATAAAAATTAAAATATTCTCCAATAAAATTAGCAACATATAATAAAATTACACCTACTATTCCATTTATTAATAACTTTATAGGCCATTTTAATAATTTTATTATTAAATATAATAAAGCTAATCCAACTATAGCATATATAATCATGTCTAGCTCCATATTTTATCACTCCTTACATAATATAAAATAACTTTCCTATCATTACTATATTACTTTATATTATATAAGAATATTCATTATATTTCCATTTCATCTTTTATTTCATTTTCTTCATTAGAATACTTTTGTTTTGCAATAGATAATATATAATCAACTTTTTTCTTTGCTGCTTCTTCCCTATAAATTGCAGCATCTATAAGATTAGGATCATTTACAAAGTTAAACATTGATTCTGCAGCTTCAAGTTCTATCACTGCTTCATTCATTTCTTTTAATATTTTATGATCAATTGAATCATCTTCCCTATAATGCATTAATATTAAATCTAAAACATTTTTTATATTCATACTACGCCTCCTAAAAAATATTTATCTTAAATAATATCCACTTTTTACTATATTATTCAATTGAATTAATTCTTAATATATTAAATTTAAAATAAAAAATATATACACTCATATAAAATCATAAAATAAATATTTATTAACAAAATTTTAAAATCTATAAAGGACATGCTTTGTGTACTTAATTGAATTTCTTTGATATAATACCTTAAATAATATGAATTATTTGGGAGGTGTTTTTTTGAGTATAAGAATAATAGCTGATAGTACTTGCTATTTGCCTAAAGAATACATAGATAAATATAATATTTCCATAGTTTCTCTTAATGTCTTATTAAATGGAAAAAGCTATAGAGAAATTGATTTAGAAAATGATTGGTTTTATAAAGAAATGGCTAAATCTTCAACAATTCCAACTTCTTCTCAACCAAGTATAACTGACTTTTATAATGTAATAGAAACTCAAGTAAAAAAGGGGCATGATATAGTAGGAATTTTCTTATCTTCTGATATGAGTGGAACATTTTCAACCTCTAATTTAGTTAAAGAAATGATTTTAGAAAAATATCCTAATGCTAATATAGTTATGATAGATTCTAGGAGTAATTGTATGCAATCAGGATATGCTATATTAGAAGCTGCTAAGGCGGCATCTGAAAACAAATCATTAAATGAAGTTGTTTCTATAACTAAACATGTTATTGAAAATAGTAAATTTATATTTGTTCCTGATACTTTAGATTATTTAAAAAAAGGTGGGCGAATTGGTGGAGCAGCTGCTTTATTTGGTTCATTACTTCAAATAAGACCAATTTTAACAATTGAAGATGGTAAAACTACTGTGCTTAATAAAGTCAGAACTAAGAAAAAGGCTGTAAATGCAATAATAGATACTGTTGTAGAACAAAATTCTAAAACTCCATTAAAGGGCTTAATAGTTCATCATATAAATTGTGAAAATGAAGGTAAAGAGCTGGCAAATAGGCTTAAAGAAAAGTTAGGAATTGATAACATTAAAATTCAATCAATCGGCCCACTTATAGGACTTCATGTTGGACCTGGAAGTATTGGAGTAGCATATCATTATTAAATATAATAAAAAATATTAAGTGTCAATTTACAAGTTAAGAAATAAATTCTTCTTAGATTTCAGGCCATGTAAAAAATTTGTATAAATTAAATAAAACTAACTCCCTCTTAGCAATAATTGAAATAAGCAATTATTACAAGAAGGAGTTTTTTATTTACTATTGCAATAGTATCTGAGCCTATAAATAATTTTATGTTTTCTAAATTTCTTTTCTTCCTTCTAATGCTTTAGAAAGTGTTACTTCATCAGCATATTCTAAATCTCCACCAACTGGTAGTCCTGATGCTATTCTAGTTACTTTAACTTCTAAAGGTTTAAGAATTCTAGATATATACATTGCTGTTGCTTCTCCCTCTACATTAGGGTTTGTTGCAATTATTACTTCCTTAACATCAGCACTCATTCTTGCAACAAGTTCTCTTATCTTTATATCTTGAGGGCCCCTTCCTTGCATTGGTGAAAGATTTCCATGAAGTACATGATATACTCCATTAAATTCCTTAACCTTTTCCATTGTCATAATATCCTTTGGTTGTTCAACAACACAAATAATATTTTTATCTCTATTTGGATTACCACATATTGCACAAGGATCTTTATCTGTAAAATTTCCACATACAGAACAGTACTTAATAGTTCCCCTTGCCTTTACTAAAGCTGAAGCAAATTCTTTAACTTCTTCTTCTGGTAAATTTAAAATATGTAATGTAAGCCTTTGAGCAGTTTTTTGACCAATACTTGGTAACTTAGCAAATTCTTCAATTAATTTTTCTATAGCAACTGGATAAAAGTCCATAATTACACTCCTTTTCCATTAATAAAAGGCTGTTATAAAACAGCCCCATTATTAATTAAAACATTCCTGGTATATTTAATCCACCTGTTAATTTACCCATTTTGCTTGAAGTTTCTTCATCTGCTTTCTTTAATGCTTCATTAATCGCACTTAGCACTAAATCTTCTAACATTTCAACATCATCTGGATCTACAACTTCTTCTTTTATATTTATAGCTAAAACTTCTTTTTTACCATTTACCTTAACTACAACAGCACCGCCTCCAACTGAAGCTTCAAATTCTTTGCTTTCAAGCTCTTTTTGTGCTTGTTCCATATCTCTTTGAAGCTTTTGTGCTTGCTTCATTAAATTGTTCATGTTTGCTCCCCCAAAACCTCCTGGGAATCCACCTCTTGCCATAAAATGACCTCCTTAAAACAAATAAATCTATTTTCTATTATATAGTATTTTTCTCATATTTACTAGAATAAAGTAATTACATATATTTATTCATCTATAAAATCAATAAAATCATCACCAAGTTTTTCTCTTAAGATATCTTCTGTGCTTTTTCCAATTTTATTACCTTCTTCAACCACAAAATTTACCTTAATATTTTCCTTTAAAATTTCTGAAAAAACTTCATTTATAATAGGCGTATTTTTACTTTCGCTTAATCTATCTCTTCCAAATTTATATTGTTGTTCAAATTCAACAGTAACTATTCCATTTGAACATGATACTGGTCTTCCAGTTTGAAGTAAAGAACCAATAACCATTGCTCTTCTCGCCTTAAACCCTTCTAATATATCTCTCCAAGCTTTTTGAACATCATTTATAGTAATTTTTGAATCTGAATTTCCAGTAATATAAGAGTCTTCATTTTGGTTTATATTACTTTCTTGCTTTGATATAACTATATCTTTTTTCTTTACATCTTTACTATTATTTTCTTGAGGTACTACTGTAGAAACCTTTATGCTTCCATTTCTTAAGCTTTCTTCTAGCTTATTTAATCTTGTTAACATAACTTCACTAGATGTATCATATTCTATTTTACACATTTTAATTATAGCTAATTCACAATATAATCTTGCTTGTTTACTTAACTTAGCATTATTTTCTGCTTCTTGAAGTATTCTTATACATCTCATTATTTCCTCAGCTCTTAATCTAGAACTTTGCTCTTTGATTAATTCTATATTTTCTTCAGACATATCTAAAACTTCTTCTGGATTATGAGTTACTTTTGCCATAAGTAAATTTCTATAATGTGAAATTAAATCTTTTATAAATAAATATATATCCTTCCCTGAATAAATAACATCTTCAATTACTTTAATACTTTTTTCTACATTTCTTTGAATTACTGCATTGGTTAAATTAAATAAATGCTCATTTGTAACTAGTCCTAACATACTAACTACAGTATTATAATCTACATTTCCATTTCCCATAGATATTGCTTGATCCAATATACTTAATGAATCTCTCATGGCTCCATCAGAAACTCTTGCAATTAAATTTAAACTTTTATCATCAGCTAACATATTTTGATCATCTATTATTTTTTTAAGTCTAGCTGTTATCTCACTATTATTTATTCTTTTAAAATCAAATCTTTGACATCTTGAAAGAATTGTAATAGGAAGCTTTTGAGGATCTGTAGTTGCTAAAATAAATATAACATTATTAGGAGGTTCCTCTAATGTCTTTAAAAATGCATTAACAGCCCCAGCTGATAACATATGTACTTCATCCATTATATATACTTTATATTTTGATTCTTGTGGTGGATATTTAACATCATCAATAATATCTCTAATCTTATCAACACCATTATTTGAAGCTGCATCTAATTCGGTAACATCTATTGCTAAACCTTCATTTATTTTTCTACACATTTCACATTCATTGCATGGCTCTCCCTCTTTTAAATTAAGGCAGTTTAAAGCTTTTGCAAAAACTTTTGCTGTAGAAGTTTTACCTGTTCCTCTTGTTCCACAAAAAAGATACGCATGAGCAATTCTGTTGTTTAATATTTGATTCTTTAAAGTTGTTGTAATATGCTCTTGCCCCACAACATCATTAAATGTTTTAGGTCTCCATTCTCTATATAAAGCTGTATATGTCAATACAATCACCTCTTTCCTTGTGGTATTTTCTATTAATTATTATAACCAAATTATATTAATAGTTAAATATTTTTCCCGTTTTCCAAATTCATGTTTTAGTTTTGTGTCTTTCTATAGAATATACCTATTTTTTATTATGCATATTCTTTGCATATTTTTGCAAAGCCTTAAATTATCTTTTAATTTCACAAACTCTTTAAAATTTCTATTCGTTATTTTTTTAACATTTTCTCACGTATTCCTTGCATTATATTGTTATTTTTTTAACCTTTAGGCAAATAGAGGTTTTTCTCGACTTATTTCATTTTTATTTTTTTAATGTTTTATAGTAAAATAATATCCATATATATTTTTTATTTTTAGGAGGTATTCATATGAGTCTTTATGATAAAAAATACTTAAGTATAGTTGAAGACATATTAAACAATGGATATTATGATAACAATAGAACAGGTATGCCTACATATAAGCTACCACATCAAATAATGCAGTTTAATTTAGAAAAAGAATTTCCTATATTAACTACTAAATTTGTTGCATTTAAAACTGCAGTTAAGGAAATGCTTTGGATTTATAGAGATCAATCTAATGATGTTACTAAATTACAAGAACAAAATGTTCATATTTGGGATGAATGGGTTTATGAAAATAACACTATCGGTCGTGGCTATGGTTATCAAATAGCTAAATTCAATCAAATCGATAAACTTATCGAAACATTAAAAACAAATCCTCAGGATAGAAGAATGCTTATGACTATGTGGAACATAGAAGATCTACCTCACATGACTTTACAACCATGTTGTTTTATGACTCTGTGGGATGTAACAGATGGTAAATTAAATTGTATGTTAATTCAACGTAGTGGAGATATTCCATTAGGTGTACCTTTTAATACGTCTCAATATGCCGTATTAGTTCATTTAATTGCACAAGTAACTGGTCTTAAGCCAGGCTTATTTACTCATGTAATTAATAATGCTCACATATACGAAAACCAAGTAGAAGGAATGAAGCTTCAGTTAACTAGAGCTAATGACGAATATGAAGCTCCAAAACTTTGGATTAATCCAGAAATAACTAACTTTTATGATTTTACAGCAGATGATATTAAATTAATTGATTATAAATATCATCCAGCAATCAAAATGGAGGTATCTGTTTAAATGCTATCAATCATAGTTGCTATTGCTGAAAATAATGTTATTGGAAAAGATAACAAACTTTTATGGCATGTTCCTGAAGATCTTAAAAGATTTAAATCTATAACTTCTGGAAATATAATAATAATGGGTAGAAAAACTTTTGAATCATTACCAGGGGTATTACCTAATAGGAAGCATATAATAATAACAAGAGATGAAAATTATTCTGTGGATAACCCTAATGTAGAAGTTATCCACAACTTATCTCAAGTTATCAACACTTATAAAAATCCATCTAAACACGCATTTATAATAGGTGGAGGAGATATTTACAAACAAGTTATCCACATTGTGGATAAAATTTTCTTAACAAAAATTTATGAATCATTTGAAGGTGACACTACTTTTCCACAGATAGATTTTAATGAATTTAATATTGAATTTGAGTCTGAAGTTTATACTAGTGAAAAAAATAATTTAAAGTATCAATTTATAGATTTAACTAGAAAATAAAAAAAGTCGGTATTGCCGACTTTTTATTTTAAGTATTAAATTTATCCTATACTTCCTCTTACTTTACCCATTCTAACAATCCATTCATTAAGAATTTTTAATTCTTCTGTTTTACTTTGAATTATATCATCCTCTAATCCTATTAAATGCATTATTATAGGTCTAGTCGTTTTTAATAACGTATGGTAAAATTCATTATCATTCATAAATTCATAATCTAATCCAAGATCTAGTATTTCATTTACATATTTCATGTCTTCTTTATACTCTTGCCTTGCACTTTCATCTATTATCTTTTTACTAACCCCTGAATTGGCAAATCTAGCTGCAAATCCTAAATCATCTCTTAACATAGGATAAAATTCAATTAATTTATTTATCCCTTGCTGACCAAACTTATCCTTAATTTCTTTAAGTCCTCTCCCCATTCCTAATAATTCTGGTGGCATTCCTAATGTATACATAGCACCTGTGAATGAAATAGCTCTTGGAACAGCATATTCTGTTGAATTATCTATACTTAATATTTCATCTTTTAACTTTTCATCAACTACTAAATTTGCTATATTATCAAGATTAGCAACTTCTCTATTATATTCTAGTCCAGTTTTAGCCTTAGTTAATCTATCCCTATTTTTAGGTATAAAATCAGATACAAATGAAACAGTGTTTATTATTTTCAAGAATGTAGTTAAATAATGCTTTGATAATATACCTATAAATTCCTTCATAAGCGCTATATCTTCCTCAGAAAATTTCCTAGGTTCATACATTCCCATTTTTTCCTTAAGTTCTTTAGCTGCCTTTTTAGTTTCACCTTGACCATGATCATATCTTAATGCTGATTGGAAAGTAAAAGTTTTTACTCCGGCATAAGTTTGTAATATCTTATCTATATTTTCACCAGTAAAATGACCTCTAAACGGTAATGAACCACATCCTAATATAGGTGCAATCTCTATGCCATGCTCTTCCCCCCATTTATAAGCTTTATCTATAGCCATTACTACTGATAATACCCCAGAAATAAGCCCATATGACATAGCTGTATCAGAACGAGCTATCATAAACCTTAAATATTCTATATTAAAATTTTTCTTTTTTGAAATTTCATAAAAATCATTCAGTATCTTATCAACATTAACTAGCGCAGGAACATCTTCAACTAACGGTATTATTCTTACACTATTTTCTTCAAATTTTACAGGATAATTTTTATTTCCTAACTCAATAACTGAATTTACCCTTTCCTGAAATTCTGCAATTTCTTCCCCTGTCTCTACCATAGGAACAACAACTTCTCTTATAGCTTGTATGCCTGTTAATTGATAAGCTTGTGCATTAGTTTCAACAATAGACATTATACTCATTAATTGTCTAAATACAGATTCCTTATTTGCATTTGGTATTCTTGGCGTTATTCTAACATCTTTACCAGGTATTATATTTTTGCTTATTAACCCAATAGCAATTTGCGATGTTTGATGATAAGGTGTTAATTTCCCCTCAAAATCTATCATAATCTCTTCTATTCCAAGTCCACCTTCATTCTGAGCTGTTAGTCCTTGTATTGCTTCCTCCGGCTCTTGCTGAATTGATATATACTGTTCTACATTATCAGGATGTTGTGTCATCATTGATGCTGGAAATTTTCTCATTTAAATAACCCCCTTAAAAATTTTGACTTTTACACTTCTATTATATTTCATTTAATAACATTTTTACAAGTGTTTTATTAAAAATTTGCAATTTTTACTCACACTAAATTTCATTTGGTTTTTATTTACTTTTTATATTTTTTAAAATTTCTATTTATTTTTATAAGAAAATTAAAAAAGGGCAGAAAAATAGGGATATTCCAAAAGGAATTTCCCTATTTTTCTGTCCTATTGTTTTTTGTCCTATATTGTTAATCCTATTGAAGAGTAACCGTAATTTAATAATAAAATTTAATTATAAAAAATGAAAAGTCATTTTCTATATTATCAATATTCATATTAATAAAAATTATTATAAACATTAAAAAAGCCTTTCTTTCTAAAAGAAAGGATAAAATTAAAACCGTACACCTCACTTCGACAGTAACCTCTAAGCGTTACCTATGTAGTTAACTCAAGCAAGATTTATCCATGTCACACGCAGGGGCTGCTTATCGCTGCTTTCTTCCGAACCTGACGAGGTTCACAGTCTTACGTCGCATGGGACCCGGCCATCAACACCACTTGCATAGGGCAGACCAAACAAATTAAAAGCCTCTGTGAGGAATTCAATCCTGCTATAGCGGATTGCAGGTTACAGGGCACCGCTAACTCCCCATCTAGTACGGCTATGGCGGAGAAAGTGGGATTTGAACCCACGATAGAGTTTCCCCTATACACGCGTTCCAGGCGTGCTCCTTCAACCACTCAGACATCTCTCCATATTGTACTTTATAAATAAAATTAAAATTATTTAATCTTATTTACTTTTGATACTTTTTCATTCTAACACAAATATTATTGTAGTTCAATAGAAAGATTTACTTTCACATTTCATCATAAATTTACAAAAATATTATTAAGTAAAATTTAAGAGACTAACATTAATATTTGTTAATCTCTTAAATTTACTCTTTTAATTTATATTTTTATTTTTTTGAAACTTAACTGCTACAAATATAATAATTGTTCCAATTATTATTCCTATTAAACTTACTATTTGAGCTGTTTTTAATCCAAAAAACATTAAGCTATCTGTTCTTAATCCTTCAATAAAAAACCTTCCTAAAGAATAAAGCACCATATAACTTCCTATTATAATTCCATGTTGCTGTTTCTTTTTATATAAAATAAATATTAATATTAAAAATACAACTAAATCCCATATAGATTCATATAAAAATGTTGGATGATAATAAGTTCCATTTATAAGCATTCTATTTTGTATAAACTGCGGAAACTTGCTTATAAATTGCTCTGTAACCGGACCTCCATGTGCTTCTTGATTCATGAAATTTCCCCATCTTCCAATTGCTTGAGCTAATATTATACCTGGCATTATTACATCAATATATTCAAAAAAATTAATTTTTTTAACTTTTGTAAATATATAAGCTGTTAATAATCCTCCTATTAATCCACCATGAATGGCCATTCCACCATTTCTTATATTTATTACATCTATAAAGGAATGATAATTTTTATATTCAAATGCAACATAATAAAGTCTTGCGCCAATTATTGCAAATGGAAAACTCCATAAAAATCCGTCCGTTATAATATCAAAATCTAACTCCTTTTTCTTTGCAAGAATATAAGATATAAAAAATGCAACTAATACCCCTCCTGCAATAATTATTCCATACCATCTTATAGGATAGCCAAATAATTCAAATGCTACTGGATTCATTCCTTATCCTCCCATCTTTCTATTAATTTCATTTGTCTTTTTTCATAAAAAAACTTACTTATTAAATCACTACATTCTTTATTATAGCACCAATTTATTGATGTGTGGCTATTAAAAATATCATAATCCAAAATATTTAAAATAGTTCCACATGCCCCCATATCTTTATTAAATGTTCCAATATATAGCTTTGAAATCCTGGATTGTCCTATTGCTGATGCACACATTGAACATGGCTCCATTGTTACATACATACTAGCTCCACTTAATCTCCAGTCTCCTAATATCCTACATGCTTCTTCAATTGCTAAGATTTCTGCATGTGATATTATAGATTTATTATTTTCCCTTAAATTATGTGCCTTAGCTATTACTACATTATCCTTTACTATTACAGCTCCTACAGGAACCTCTCCCTTTAAATACGCCTTCTTAGCTTCTTCTAAAGCAATATGCATATAATCATCCATTTAATAAATCTTCCTCCTACTTAAGCTAAAATTTAAGAGTTAAGAGTTATAGATAAAATTTCTTATCTTATTAACCCTTAACTCTTAATTATGTGTAAATTCTCACCTTTTTTATTCTATTTTTATCAACTTCTTCAACAACAAATCTTATATTGCCAATATTTACTTCTTCTTTATTTTCTGGAAATCTGCCTAACTCGCCTATTATTAATCCACCAATAGAATCAAATTCCTGTGATTCCATATTTACTCCAACTAAATCACTTATATCATCAAGTCTAGCGCTTCCATCCACTATATATTCATCTTCTTTTACAACTTCTATTTCTTTGTCATAATCATCATACTCATCTTCTATATCACCAAACACTTCTTCAATTAAATCTTCAATGGTTACTATACCAACAGTTCCACCATATTCATCTAAAACAACACTTAAATGATTTCGTGTTTTTTTCATTTCATTAAATAACTCTTTAATCTTTTTAAATTCAAATGTATAATAAGGCTCCCTCATATAATCTGAAACCTTAAATCCTTCTTTGTTTTGTCCAGCTATAATTAAATCCTTAACATATAAAACTCCTACTATATCATCAATAGTTTGATTGTATACTGGAATCCTAGAAAATTGTTCTTTCTTTATAACCTCCAAAACTTCTTCATAAGTTGCTTCAGAATCTACTGCTACAATATCAACTCTTTGAACCATAACATCTTTAGCTTGTGAATCAGCGAAATCAAAAACATTAAAAATCATTTCTTTTTCAACACCTTCAAGCACTCCTTCTTCTTCGCTAACTCCAACCATGGTTTTTAATTCTTCTTCTGTTATAAATGGCTCTGTAGCCTTTGGATCTCCACCCAAAATTCTTATAAAAGCACCTGATATAAATGTAAATATACCAACAAAAGGCTTTAATACCTTAACTATAATATTAATAGGTTTACTTACCTTTAATGACACTTCTTCAGATTTTTGCTTTGCTATTGATTTTGGAGTTATTTCTCCAAAAATAAGTACTAATACAGTCATAACTGCAGTTGCTATTCCAACACCACTTGGTCCTACTAAAGATACAAATAATGTTGTTGCTAATGATGATGCTAAAATATTTACTATGTTATTACCTATTAATATGGCTCCTAACAATTTATTTGGATCTTCTGTTAGTTTTTCAACTAATTTAGCTCCCTTTACTCCATCCTCTACCATATGTCTTATCCTTATTTTGCTTAGCGCCATAAGTGCCGTTTCAGACATTGAAAAAAATCCAGACAATATAAGTAAAATTATAAGTATTATTATCTGCCACACTTGACTGGGTTCCAAAAAAATCACTCTCCTAGTAATTTAATAAAATATTTTAATATTTATTATACCATACGTTAATGCTATATGATATAATTTACCAATAAATAGGTATTAAATTTTACATTTTATTATTTTCTTATATTTAGTATTATAATCATATATTTAACATATTAATTTTGAGGTGATATCATGTACATTATTAATTTTATTAGAGGCTTTTTTATGTCCTTAGCTGATAGTGTACCTGGAGTTTCAGGTGGTACTATTGCATTTATTTTAGGATTCTATGATGATTTCATAGGCTCATTAAATTCTCTAATCTCTAAAAATAGTAAAGAAGATAAAAAACAAGCTATATTCTTCTTGATAAAATTAGGTATTGGATGGATAACTGGTATGGTTTTATCTGTATTAATATTATCTTCAATATTTGATTCACATATTTATAGCATAAGCTCTTTATTTACAGGATTTATAATAGTTGCAATTCCATTAATAATTAAGCAAGAAAAAGATTCTTTAATTGGTAAATATAAAAATATTATTTTTACATTAATAGGTACATTAATAGTTGCATTAATTACTTACTTTAATCCATCTGGTACTAATGGTGGTATGAATCTTTCGTTAGAAAACTTAAGTATAGGCCTTGGAATTTTTATATTTGTTGCTGGAATGATTGCAATTTCTGCTATGGTTCTTCCAGGTATATCTGGTTCAACATTATTATTAATATTTGGACTTTACACGGGAATTATAAACTCAATAAAAGAAGTACTTCATCTTAATTTTTCTTATTTACCTGTATTAATAATATTTGGATTAGGTGTAATAACAGGAATTTTAAGTACAATTAAACTTATTAAGTTCTTATTAAGCAAATATAGATCTGCTATGATTTATTTAATATTAGGATTAATGCTTGGATCATTATATGCAGTATTTATGGGCCCTACAACTTTAGAAGTTCCTCAACCAGCAATGAATTTATCAAGCTTTAACTGGATATTCTTTATTATAGGTGGAGCATTAATTATAGCATTAGAAAAATTTAAAAATATTTTAGAAAAAAAATCTAAATAATATAAATAAAAATCGCTAAGAAATTAATTTTCTTAGCGATTTTTATTTATGGTACTCCCAACAGGAATCGAACCTGTATCTATCCCTTAGGAGGGGACTATTCTATCCATTAAACTATGAGAGCAAACCCTATAAATATATTTTATTACAACTATAATTATATGTCAATTTTTTCTACATATTAACCATTATACTTATAATCACCTAATACTCCCCACTCTTCTATACTATTATATTTTTCAATTTTAGATTTAAAATATACTATAACATGTGAATAATATAAAAATTTATTATTTTCAATCATAAGTCTATCACCATATACAATCGCTTTAAGTGCTAAGGGTAACTCCTCCCTAAAAATTTTATTTCTCAATATTACCTTAACAAGTGATTCTCCATTATCAACTTCTAGCTTAACTTTTAAATAATATTTATCATCTTTTTCCCAAGATGCAAAAACTTCATCTCTCATATTATAATTAATACTTTTATAATCATACGTTTTTCCTATTGTTAAAAATAAATTTGCAGTTTTATCACTATGGGTTAAAGTATATTTTCTTGGAGTTTCTAATAATTTTTTATTTATTTCTTGCCTATATATTACTTTTAATTTATTAGGATTAAATTTATACATTGTTATTTTCTCCATATAAAAATTCATTTTAAAATTAATATATTCATATATTAGTATTTAGTTTATTTTTTACCTTACAAATCCTACTATAACGCTATACTTTATAGTATACTTTAATTAATATTTAAAATTTGAGGAGTGACAAAGTTATGATTAGAACTATAATATGGTTCATATGGTTTGTTTTAAGCTTATTAATAAGTTTACCATTTTCACTTAGAGTAAAATACTTAATAAAGAAAAATAAGATAGAGGAAAGTGAAGCATTAATATATAAATGCACTAATATCTGGGCTAAATCCTTATTAAAATTAGCTGGTGTTAAAATTAATGTTCATGGCATTGAAAATATTCCTAAAGATAAAACTATATTATTTGTAGGTAACCATCAAGGAAATTTCGATATCCCTATATATATGACCCAAATGCCTAGAGTTATAGGATTTATTTCAAAAATTGAAGTTGAAAAAATTCCTGTAGTAAAAACTTGGATGACTTTTATGCATTGTGTATTTATGGATAGAAGTAACTTAAGAAAATCTAGTGAATCAATTATTAAAGGTATTAAATTATTAAAGGACAACCATTCCTTAGTAATATTTCCTGAAGGAACTAGAAGTAAGGGTGGTCCTATAAAAGAATTTAAAGCAGGAAGCTTCAAATTAGCTACTAAATCTAAATCTCCAATAGTTCCTGTTACTATAGATGGATCATATAAAATTATGGAACATGGAAATGGTCCATGGATTAAACCTGCAATAGTAAATCTTTATATACATCCTGCTATTGAAACAGCATCTTTAAATAAAGAAGAACAAGAAGAATTACATAAGAAGGTTCAAGATATTATTTCATCTAAACTTTCTTAATATTTAAGATGAGCTCTTGCTCATCTTTTTTTATACAAAAAAATAGAGTACATAGGTAGATAAACTTCCCATATACTCCATGACACAATAACACAATATTTAAAATTTAAGTAATGACTATTTCCATTGCATATTTTGAACTATTTTTATCAAATTGTCAATTATATTTTTTTGGAATTTTTCATTTCCCCCTTAGAAAACATTTTCAATGCTACTTATCTTAAAAATAAACTAGTATTTCTAATTTTACAATAAATACTTAGTGCATTAATTATATTTTTGCTATATACTTAATAAAGTCGATTGATGAGAGATAATTATTTAAATAATTTGAAATAAATAAAAATATATGAAAAAGAGGATATTATATGACGAATTTAAAATTTACTGATTTAGGCTTAAAGGAGACTTTAGTAAAAGCCATTGACGACTTAGGTTTTATTACACCATCTCCAATTCAAGCTGAAGCAATTCCAGTTGCACTTGAAGGTATTGATATAATCGGTCAAGCACAAACTGGTACTGGTAAAACTGCTGCATTTGGTTTACCTTTAATCAATAACTTAACTGTAAAAAATGCAATTGGGTCAATAATTCTTGCTCCAACAAGAGAATTAGCTATACAAGTACATGATGAATTAGTAAAATTAACTAAGTACGAAAAATTAAATATAGTTGCTGTATATGGTGGTGCACCAATTCACATTCAAGCAAGAGATTTAAAAAAAGCTAACATTGTAGTAGGAACTCCAGGTAGAGTCTTAGACCATATTAGAAGAGGCAATTTACCTTTATCTTCTATAGAATTTTTAGTTTTAGATGAAGCTGATGAAATGTTAAACATGGGATTCATTGATGATATGGAAGAAATAATGAAGAGCATTCCTGAAGAAAGACAAACTATGCTGTTCTCAGCAACAATGCCACCACAAATAAAGAAATTATCTAAAAAATATTTAAAAGAAGATGCTAAACATGTTGCTATTGCAAGAAAAGAATTAACTGGTTCTACAATTACTCAAAATTATTTTGAAGTTAATGGTTCTCAAAGATTAGAAGCTCTTTGCAGGTTAATAGATCTTGATAATCCATCTGCTGGTATTATCTTCTGCAGAACTAAAAAGGGCGTTGATGAATTAGTTGCTTCAATGCAAGCTAAAGGTTACATGGTTGAAGGAATGCATGGAGACATGTCTCAAATTCAAAGAATAAAAACTTTAAATAAGTTTAAAAATGGTTCTTTAAAATTCTTAGTTGCTACAGACGTTGCTGCTAGAGGAATTGACGTTGATGGTGTTACTCACGTATTTAACTATGAATTACCTCAAGATATTGAATCATATGTTCATAGAATTGGTAGAACTGGTAGAGCTGGACGTGAAGGAACTGCTTACAGCATAATAACTCCTAAAGAATTTGGATTCCTTAAGCAAATTAAAAATGTTACTAAGAGTAATATTGAAAGAAAGCAAGTACCTACAGTTCAAGAAATTTATAATGCTAAATTTAAAATAATGACAGAAGAAGTTTCTTCAATAATTGAAGCTGAAGATTATTCTAAATTTGTAGATATAGCAACAGAATTAACACAAACTCATGATTCTGTTAAGGTTATAGCTTCTTTACTTCAAAGCCAATTTAAAAATCAATTATCTTTTGATTATTCTTCTGACAAATTAGAATCACCTGCTAAGGTTAAGGGAGATGATGTTAGATTATTCTTCTCAGCTGGTAGAAGAGATGGCTTAACTATTAAAACATTGATTAGCTACATTAAGAATAATGCAAAAGTAGGAGCATCTCAAATAAGAGATATTGATATAATGGAGAACTTTGCATTTGTTAATGTTGATAACTCTATTCATAGACAAGTACTTGAAAAATGTACTGGTGGAAAAATTAATAAGAGAAGAGTTAATGTTGAAGTTTCTACTAATAACAAAAAGAAAAGCAGAAATAGAAATAGAAAATCTAAAAATAATTAATATAGCTTAATTTTAAGCTAATACATACCCCCTATAGACATTGTAATTATACATCTATAGGGGGATTTTTTATTTTTTAATCTTTAATTTAACACCTTCAATAAGATATTCTAAATGACTAACATCATAATTCTCTCTTTTAATTAATTTCACTCTTTCTTCTGCTCTTTTAACAGTTTCTAAAGCAGTATTATAATCCTTTGCTTTAACTGCACTATTAGCATATTCTATTAAATAATCTATTTTTAAAACAACTTCTGCTAGTTCTTCTCTATCATCATTAACTAGTTCCATTAAAAGATTATACACCTTAGGAGATACCTTGTTTCTTGAATCCCTTAATAAACTATTATTTTTACTTGTTATTTTTGCCATTACTATTTTTCCTCCACTGTAATAAATTTATCGTTCATTATAGCATTACTTATATCTAATTAATATACTCTGAAAATATTGATGCAAAACCTTCAATACTCATTGGTGATATTCTAACTCTTTTTAATGTATGTAGTCCATCATTTATTGATGCAAAACCACCTTGTGTTGTAACTGCTGCTTTTATTCCTAATTCTTCTTCTATTTGAATAGTTTCATCATTATATTTTCCCACAGGATAACAAAGATAATTTCCATCAGAACCTATAACATTTCTTAAGTAATCTTGAGCTCTTTTTATGGATTCATAAGCATCTGTTTTAGATAAGTTATTTAATTCTAAATGATTAGCAGTATGATTTTCAATTGACATCCCTGCTTCTTGCATTTCTTTTAAATTATCAGATGACATATAATAACCATTATCAACTCCATCTGTAATTACAAAGAATGTAGCCTTTAATTTATGATTTTTTAAAGATGGAAAAGCACTAGTATAATTATTTGCATATCCATCATCAAATGTTATTACAACAGGCCTTTTAGGTACCTTTCCAGTTCTCATTGCTTCTAATGCTTCATCCATATTCATAGCTGTAAAATTATTTGCTTCAAGCCATGCCATTTGTTCCTCAAACATTGCTGGAGGTACTAATAAATTATTACTTGGATCTTCATCACTTATAGAATGATACATAAGAATTGGTATTTTTACTTCTTCTGGTGCTATGTTTATATAATCAATTTGAGATTGACTTTGTTCTTCTGTATTATTGTTAGTATTCTCTTGCTGCTCTTCAGTAGTTTCTTTATTTTCTGTTGCTTGTTCTTGATTTGTTTCATTTACATTTTCCTTTTTTAAAACTTGATTTTTTCCACAACCTATCATCCCAAAAGTTATCAACAATAAAAATGTAATTGCTATAAATTTCTTTTTCACTTTAATTTTCCTCCTTTAATTTTACCTTTCACTTATGTAAGTTTAACTTAAATGTTTAATTTTGTAAATAACTCTTTATTTTTAATTATCGCAATTAAATTAATTAAATATTTCATTTTTCTTATTTTTTTAAATATTTTATTATCTAAAATATAAAACATTATATTTTGTATTTATTTCACATATATTTTAAATTTTTAACATATTATTATTATTTTTTCTTAAAATATTTATTTCAATTAATTTTTTAGCTATATTTTTAATTAAGTGATAATTTTACTTTCAAAAATTTAATGTTCAAAATATGATACTTAATTTTCAAA
>UQFE01000028.1 GCA_900540255.1 uncultured Clostridium sp. | reverse complement strand
AAAAATAAAAATTAATACAATATATTGTAGTATTTATTCTTAATGCGACATCCCCCATCCCCATCCCCATCCACAACTAAAAACTACTAACTAAACAAACGTTGATTTGGGATATCCCTCTCTATATTTACCCCTGGTTTGTAGTCCTCCAATTCCTTTTATTCCTGTAATAGTATTTTCAACTATATCTGTTATTGAAACAACAGAGTCAATAGTTGTATAGGCAATTTTTTCACATACAAATACTGGATCTAAGCAATGGATTAATACACGGCTTGGAGAACTAGCAAAATTAGCTCCAGCATCTAATAAACATTCATAACATGACTGACAAGCTCCTGCAAATATAACTAATTCATCATAGCTTGAATTATAATTTCTAAGTGCTTTAACAGCATCAATATAATATTTTGAATTTCTATAATTATTTAAGTTTAAGTAATCATTACTTTCTTTTAAAACACTATCATGCCCAGTTAAAACAACGATATCAGGTTTAATTTCCTTAACTAAATCTACAACTTGATTGGCTTGTTCTTTTTCTAAAATAGCACGACCAACTGCATCTAATGAAAGTTGTTTATATACTTTTAGACACGTTTCCAAATAATCCTTATCTCCATCAATATGAAGTATTTTTCCAGGACGACCAAACATTAAATCTTTATTGGGATTATTTTTGGGAACTTTATTTCCTCTAGGCAATAATATGGAATTATTTTTAGGGGATAATCTAGAACGAGTATTAACAGCCTTTTTTATAGCTTCATTAACACGGCTGTTTAATATTTTTTCTTTTTCTCCAATAAAATCAACATCAACAGGCTCCAAATCAGCCTCAGGTGAATCAGCAATTATTCGTATGCTAATTCCTTTAAGAATATATATAGTTTTACCATCTACTTCTTTTATATCTATTATTTTAAAAGTTACATCTTTATCATAAGATTTTCTAACAACAATATCACCTATTACCATTTTATTCTCCAAGTTTAATACATTAATATCAATTTATAATATGATAATTTACTATTCTTTGCGCATTAAATATTTGTTGATAATTTTATAATAATGAATAAAAAAAATAAAAAAAGTTAATAATAATTAATAGATAATTTGGTAAATAGATAAAAGAAAAAGTTTATATTGACAAAATGGCTATAAGGTAATAAGATAACTAGAATTATTTGACAAAACTGCTAAAAAGTTTTATAATATACTTAGAAAGATGGTGGTCATATGGAAGGAAATAAAACATTAGCCAACATAAGAAAAGACATAGAAAACCACGTAGGCGAAAAGGTTACTTTAAAAGCAAATAGTGGAAGAAAAAAAATATTAGTAAATGATGGAGTTATAGAAAGTGTTCATCCTAGTATTTTTGTTGTAAGATTAGAAAATGATAATCAAAGAACAGTAACTTATAGCTACTCAGATGTTTTAACTAAGACGGTATCTTTATATTATGCAGTATAAATAAAAGCTTCGAGAAATTCGAAGCTTTTATTTTTTTAAAAGTATTTTTTAAATTTTTATAAAAATATTTCTAAAAAATAACTTTTAAAATAAAAAAATATACATAAATAAAAAAAGAAAGATGGCGGGTATCCATCTTTCAACTATGGTATAAAAGGGTATTGAGAATTTATGAGAGGTTATATGGTCAATAACCATCTTTATAATATGACATATTTATAATAAAGTCAACAATTTATTTAAAAAAAATAAAATTTTTTTAAATAATCGATAAAATTCGACACAAGCACCTAAATAATGGTATTAAAATGATCAATATAAAAATTTTGATGAATTTATTACTAAAAAATTAGTAAACAGTTTGTAGAGATTAGAATAAATATATATTTAGAGAATATAAATTATAGTAAGTTATACTATAAGGGAGGGGTAAAATGTCTCAGATAGATGTTATTAAGGAAAGTATTCAAAATGAACAATTAATAAGAGAAAGTTCTACTGATAATGTACTAAAGGGTGAATATTTAATAAAGGATTCACATCCAGACGTTTATCAAATATTGGGAATAGAAGCTAATTCAACTATTACTAATAAAGAAATTTTAGCAGATAAAATAATGATAGAAGGTCAAATTAATTATTCTGTTATGTACTTATCAGAGGATGAAAGTAAAGAAACTAGTATAAATTCAGTTTATTTATCAGAAAAATTTGCTGACTATATTGATATTAATTCTGAAGAACATAAAGTTATCTGCGAAGTAGATTGTGCAATAGAACATATTCAAGCTAGTATTATGAATGAACGTAAGATAGCTATTGATGGAATAAGAACTATAAATTGGAAAGTTTATAAGGTTTGTGAATTTGAATTCGTAAAAGAAATTGAAGGAAAAGATGATATACAAATTAAGAAAAAGAGTGAGGAAATAAATCAAATAAAATGTGAAACTACTATTGAGATAATGGGTAAATCTATGATTAAAGCAACAATGGATAAACCTGAAATAGATGAAATACTAGCTTGTTCAATAAACTTACACAAAAAAGAAGTAAAATTAGGTGATGGTAAAATTTACTTTGGATGCTATTGTAAGATAGAGGTTTTATGTAAGGGAAAAGAGGAAAATAATATTTTCTTGCTACAAGATGATGTTTATTTATCTAAGGAAGAAGAAGCAATTGGAGTTAATAGTGATATGTTAGCTTCAAATCAAATTGAAATAGTAAGCTATGACTATATAGTAATTGCAGATGATTTAGGAGAAAGTAGAGCTGTAAACATTGAGTTTTTAGTTAAAGGATCAGTTAGAGTTGTTTCAAAGGAAGTTATAGATGTAATTAAGGATGCATATTCACCAACAAAATCAGTTTTATTAACTAAAAAGAAATATAATATAGGATTGATTCAAGGAATAGTACCATCAGAATTAATAATAAAGGATAATTTATACCCTAAAAATGAAGATGAAAAAATATCTTCTGTGGTATTTACATCAGGATATCCTTTAATTACTGATACAACAGTGGAAGATGATATTATAAAAATTGAAGGAATAGTAAAGGTACAAGTATTTTATAAAACTTCTGAAGAGGAAAATTGTAGATTTGATATGTGTACTGGAGAAATTCCATTTACATCAGTTGTAGATTTAAAAGGTACTAAACCTGATATGAATGCAATTTGTAATGTTCATTTAGAAAATATAGATGGAACTGTTGAAGCAAATACAATAGGAATAAGAGCAACGTTATCTATAGCAACAAAGGTTTGTTATAAAGTAGAAAAAGAATGGATAGTTGATATAGAAGAAAGTGAAGAAGAAAAACAATGTAAGAAGTCATCTGTAACAATATATGTTGTTAATGTAGGCGATACATTATGGGAATTAGCTAAAAAATATAACACAACAATGGATTCATTAATTAAAATTAATGAATTAGAAGGTTCAGAGTCATTAACAGTTGGCAAAAAAATAATAATACCAGGAAAATGTAAATTTTAATATTAATTAATAAAAGAGGTGCTACATGAATGATTGTAGCGCCTCTTTTATTGATGTGTATATATTTCTAACAATTGGATAAAATAAGAAATACATGATATGAGGTGATAATTTGAATGAAAAAATAAGTGGCAATTTAATTATTATAGGAGGTGCAGAAGATAAAAGAGGAAAAAAGGAAATATTAAAAAAAGTTGCAGAGTATATAAATACTAAAGAAGATAAGATGTTAATAGCAACTATAGCAACAGAGTATCCAGAAAAAACTTATGATGATTATAAAAATATATTTATAGAATTAGGAATAAAAAATATTGATAAACTTGACATTAGTAAAAGAGAAGATGCATTTAATGATAAAAATATAAATTTAATTAAAACTACAAATTTGTTGTTTTTTACAGGAGGGGATCAATTAAGAATAACAAGTATGATAGGTGGTACTCCTATTTATAATGTTATTAAAGAATTATGTAGTAATGGAGGCGTAATTGCAGGAACTTCGGCAGGGGCTTCTGTAATGAGCGATACAATGATTGTAGAAGGTGAAGATGATGAATCGCCACATAAATGTACATTAAAAATGTCACCTGGATTGGGATTAGTAAAAAATATAATAATAGATCAGCATTTTGCTCAAAGAGGAAGGGTAGGGAGACTACTTACTGCAATTGCACAAAATCCAGAGGTATTGGGAATAGGAATAGATGAAGATACTGCAATTTTAGTAAGTGATAAAGGAACAGCTGAGGTGATAGGTTCTGGAGCAGTATATTTTATAGATGGAAGTGGAATTACTTATAGCAATGTTTCAGAACAATATAGTAATGAAATATTAAGTATGTTTAATGTTAAACTTCATGTATTAAAAGAGGGAGATAAATTTAATTTATTAAAAAAGATACCTTTTGAGGAGGATAAATATTTTCATGAAAATCATAGGTAGTACGGTGTATGAAGGTAGGAATATTCATTCACATAAAAAATGCATAGTTTTAGATGTGGACTTAGAAGGATATTCAGAAATACCAAGTAAGAATATAAAAGGGTTTAATGAAAAATTAATAAGATTACTTCCAATATTACATACTCATAGATGTGGTATAGATGAAGAAGGTGGGTTTGTAAAAAGATTAAAAGAAGGAACATATTTAGCTCATATTTGTGAACATATGATTATTGCTATACATAATATTTTAGGTATGGATATATATTATGGTAAAGCAAGGGAAATAAAAGGAGATAAATATATTGTTGTATATCAGTATGAGTATAGTAAAACTGGAATTGAAATTGGAAAGTTAGCAGTAGATATTATAAATTCATTTATATATGGAGAAAATGTATTTTTTGATGAGAGATTAAAAGCAATAAAAAATATATTAAATGATGAGGTAATCGGACCTAGTTCATTAGAAATATGCAATGCTGCGAAAAGTATTGGAATGCCAGTTTTAAAAATTGCAGATAGTGGATTTTATCAAATTGGATATGGTAAACAAGGTAAGGTTATAGAATCAGCAATAAGTAATTTAACAAGTTGTGTTGCAGCAGATATATCATGTGATAAATTAGTTTCAAAGGAACTTTTGACAATACAAAACTTACCAGTTTCAAGTGGGGAAAAGGTAAGCGATGTTATGAGCTTATTAAAATCAGCAAAAGAATTAGGATATCCAGTTGTATTAAAACCCGAGTTTGGAAATAAAGGAAGAGATGTAATTTTAAATATTAAAACTGATAAAGAGTTAATAGATAATTATAATAAGCTAAATGAAAAGTACAAAGATATATTAATAGAAAAGTACTATGAAGGTGATGATTATAGGGTTTGTGTTGTAAATAATAAGGTAGTAGCTGTATCAAAGCGAATTCCACCATATATTATAGGGGATGGAGTTAAAACTATACAAGAACTTATAGAAGATTTAAACAGTGATGAAGCTAGAGGATATGATCATGAAAAGCCACTTACCAAAATAAAAATAGATGATGAAATAATTAGAAATTTAAATATAAATAATTATAAAATAAATTCAGTTTTAGAAAAAGATAAGAAGATTGTTTTAAGACAGAATTCAAACTTATCAACTGGTGGTAGTGCAATTGATTGTACTGATGATATTTCAAAAGAAAATAAAGATATGTGTGTAAGAGCAGCTAAGGCTATAGGACTTGATATTTGTGGTATTGATATTTGTACAAAAGATATAAAAAAATCTTTATTAAGTGAAGGAGCAATTATAGAGGTAAATGCAGGACCTGGATTGAGAATGCATTCTTATCCAAGGCAAGGCATTAAAAGAAATGTTGGAATAGATATAATTAATATGATGTACAATAATAATCCAAAGAATATACCTGTAATTTCAATTACAGGAACAAATGGAAAAACGACTACAACTAGATTAATAAATAGCACATTGTTAAAGATGGGATATTGTGTTGGAATGACAAGTACCGAAGGAATATATATAAATGGAGAATGTATTGATAAGAGAGATGATACAGGCTTTGAAAGTGCTAAATGTGTATTATTTAATAAAGATGTAGATGTAGCTGTTTTGGAAACAGCTAGAGGTGGAATAATTAGAAAGGGTTTAGCATATGATTTAGCTGATGTAGCAGTGGTAACAAATATTACTGAAGACCATTTAGGATTAGACAGAATTAATACAATGGATGATTTATGTAACGTAAAATCATTAGTAGCTGAAGCTGTAAAGGATGATGGTTATGTTGTAATAAATGCTGATGATAAATGGAGCAAAAATATAATAAATAATATAAAGTCTAATATAATATATTTTTCAGTTGATTATAATAATCCATTAATAAAAAGGAATATTCTTGAGCATGGAATTTCAGTTTACTTAAAAGATAATTATATATGTGTTAATAACTTAGAAAGAGAATATAAAATAATTAATATAGAAGATATTCCAATTACTTTAAATGGACGATTAGATTTTAATATTGAAAATTCTATGGCAGCATGTGCTGCATTAGTAGGATTAGGAATTGATTATGCCATGATAAAAATAGGTCTTAATAAGTTTAATGCAAATGAAAATTCAGGAAGATTTAATATTTATAATTGTAATGATGTTAAAATAATTTTGGATTATGGTCATAACATTGATGGATATAAAAAGGTATTATCAAAACTAAGATATATGACAGAGGGGAAAATTACTGGAGTAATAGGAGTACCAGGAGATAGAGGAAATATTGTAGCAAGAGAAATTGGTAGGATAAGTTCAATATATCTTGATAAAATAATAATAAAGGAAGATAGAAACACAAGAGGTAGAGAAAAAGGAGAAATAGCTAAAGTTATAAGTGAAGGGGTTTCAGAACAAAATAGTAATATGGATTTTAAGGTTATATTAGATGAAGTAAAAGCTTTAGAAAGGGCATATGTTGAATCTACTCCAGGGGACATGATAATTGTATTTTTTGAGGAATTAGAACCCTTAGTAGAATTTATTAAATCTAATAAAACCGTTAATGAAAATGTAGGGAATATTGCTAATTGGATTTAAAGAATACAGTAATGATATATTTACTATAAGAAAAATAATATATATAATATAATTTATAAAAGTTCAGAGTTTTTGCTCTGAACTTTAATTTAGGATAGATACTTTCCATATTGAAAGGATTTGAATAAATGAAAATAAAAGCTTATGCAAAAATAAATATATCTTTAGATGTAGTAGGAAAAAGAGAAGAAGATGGTTATCATTTATTAAAGATGATAATGCAAAATATTGATTTATATGATGAAATATATGTTGAAAAGCGTAAAAGTAATATAAAGTTAGAGTGTAATAAAAGCTATGTGCCAACTGACTCTAGAAATTTAGCTTATAAAGCAGCAATGTTATTTAAAGAAAAATATGATATTAAAGAAGGTGTCTATATAAACATTGTGAAAAATATTCCAGTTTCAGCGGGGTTAGCAGGTGGAAGCACTGACGGTGCAGCTGTATTAAAACTTATGAACAAGCTATTTGAAGTAAATGCTTCAGATGAAGAATTGATGGAATTAGGATTAAAGTTAGGTGCGGATATACCTTATTGTATAAAAGGGGGAACTGCTCTTTGTGAAGGAATAGGAGAAAAAATTACTGAATTAAAACCATTTAAGGATAAAATTTTAGTATTGGTTAAACCAGGATTTGGGGTATCCACAAAAGAAGTATATAAGTCATTTGAATTGGATAAAGCAAGGATACATCCTAAAACTGATAAATTAATAGAAGCTATGGAAAATGATGACTTATATTATGTTGCAAATAATATGAAAAACTTATTAGAAAATGTAACTTTAAGAAAACATAATATATTAATTAGAATAAAAGAAGAAATGAATAGATATGGTGCTGTTGGAAGTATGATGAGTGGCAGTGGGCCAAGTGTATTTGCATTTTTTGATGATATGTTAAAGGCACAAAGATGTTATGAAAAAATGAAGGAAAATCATAGAGAAGTATTTTTAACTAGAACTATTTAAAAAATTAAATAATATTAAATTAAATGAATAAACCCCTTTAAAGTGTCAATAATTATTACTAAAAGAAAGGGGTTATGTTATGAAAAGATATAATAATTTTATAGTAATTTTAGTTTTGTTAATATTTACTTTAAATGGATGTTGTAAGAATGATATAATAAATAATAAAGATAATAGCTTAGAACTTGAAACACTTAATTATGAGGAAATTAAGGACAAGCTAATTAGATTTCATGTTATAGCAAATAGTGATACTGAAGAAGATCAAAGTTTAAAGTTAAAGGTAAGGGATAAGGTTGTAGAAGCATTAAGTGAGAAGCTTAAGGGAGTAATATCTTTAGAAGAAGCTGAAATTATATTAAATGACAATATTGATTATGTAAATAACATAGCTAAGGATGTAATTTTAAATAATAATTATGATTATGAAGTAAATACAATGCTTTCATATGAAAATTTTCCAGATAAGGTTTATGGAGATTATGTTTTTCCACAAGGAAATTATGAGGCATTTAGAGTTATAATTGGATCAGGGCAAGGGCATAACTGGTGGTGTGTAATGTTTCCATCATTATGTTTTGTTGATGAAAGCAAAAGTGATGTTAATTCAGATAATTTAAAACAAGAAATTGAAAATATAAAACCAAAAGAAATAAATAATTTAAGTAATGAAAATGATGACATTAAGTTTAAAAGTAAAATGGTTGATGTTGTTAAAAATTTATTTAAATAAAGAGGAGGACAAAATGACAAAATCATTAGCAATGATTTCAGGTGGGTTAGATAGTATATTAGCTGCTAAATTAATAAAGGAACAAGGAATAGATGTATTAGGAATATGTTTTAGATCATATTTTTTTAATGAGCAAAGTGCAATTAAAATGGCAAAACAAATAGATATACCATTATTGGTTGTTGATTTTTCTCCAGAACACTTAGAATTAGTTAAAAATCCTAAGCATGGTAGAGGTAAGAATATGAATCCTTGTATAGATTGTCATGCTATGATGATGAATTATGCAGGAAAATTGTTAGAAGAACATAATGCAGATTTTATAATAACTGGAGAAGTTTTAAATCAAAGACCTATGTCTCAAAACAGACAAGCTTTAAATATTGTAAAGAAAGAATCAGGATTTTCAAATAAAATATTAAGACCTCTTTGTGCTAAAAATATTGAACCAACTGAAATGGAGCTAAATGGACTAGTTGATAGAGAAAAATTATTAGATATATCAGGAAGAAGTAGAAAAACACAAATGGAATTAGCTGAAAAGTGGGGGATAACAGAATATCCATCACCAGCAGGAGGATGTAAGCTTACTGAACCTAATTATGCATTAAGATTAAGAGATCTTTTAACATTTAAAGATGAAGTTAATGAATCTGAGTTACAGTTATTAAGATATGGAAGACACTTTAGAACTGCTGATAATAATAAGATAATAGTTGCTAGAACCAAGGAAGAAGGAGAGGCAATTAAAATGCTTGTTAATAAGGAATATTTATCATTCCATGCAGCAGAGTTTTCAGGCGCATTAGTATTATTAGAGGGTAATGGAACTGAAAGTGATAAAGTATTAGCAGCGAGAATGGCAGCTAGATATAGTAAAGGAAGAGAACAAGATAAAATCAAAATTAAATATGGTATATATGGAAGAAAATTAGATAACTATATAGAAGTAGAACCAATAAGTGATAGTGAGCTAGAACAATTTATTATTTCTATAAAGTAGGAGGATAAAATGGAAAAAAGAGCAATTATAACAGTAAAAAGTTTTTCAGATATTGAGCCAAATGAAGCAATAGAAGTTGTAACACCTGGAACATTTATTATACATGAAGATGGATTTAAAGCTATATATGAAGAATCTAAGCTATCTGGAATGGATGGGACAACAACTACATTAAATATAAAACATAATAGTATGGTACTTGAAAGAGTTGGTTCAACGAGTACAAATATGGAATTCAAAGAAGGTGAAAATGTACTATCTTTATATAATACTCCATATGGTATGTTAAATTTAAATATAGATACTAAAAGATTAAAAATAAATATGAATGAAGAGGGTGGGGAAATACACTCTAAGTATGTTATAGGACTTGATGGACAAGAAGGTATAACAACAATATTAGATATAAAAATTCAAGTAAATTAAAAAGTTTGACATCTTAAAAATTTAAAAAGTTTTTAAGATGTATTTTTTTATGTATAAAAGTTTATAGTAAGGAAAGAATTAAAGAAAATATGTAAATCAAGGTGGTGTGAAGAATATAAATAGGGCAGGAATTATAATAATGATAATTTGTAAGTATTATGATTTGAAATATGAAGAAATAAATGAGTTTTGGAAAAAAAGAGAAAATTCATATTTAGTAACTTTGCTTATGAAAAATTTTAAATGCTTAAATAATAATGAATTAAGGAAAAGTTTAGGTATTTCAAATAATAAAAGTTTATATAATAAAGTTAAAATTGCTGAAGAAAAAATACTTATTAATAAAAGGTTTAGAGAGGAATATTTTGAGTTAGAGGAAAAAATAAAAGAAAATTTAAAAAATGCATAAAAGCACTAGCTTTAATAAGGCTAATGTGGTACTATATTATTTATGGTAAATATTTGATAATTGTATAAGAGAGGTAATTTAAATTATATCATTGATAAAATCAATAGTCAATAATAAAAACAAAAAAATTGGGGGAATATAAATGAATACAAAATATGTTTTTGTTACAGGTGGGGTTGTATCAGGTTTAGGAAAAGGAATAACAGCAGCCTCTTTAGGAAGATTGTTGAAAAATAGGGGCTTAAAGGTATCAATACAAAAGTTTGATCCTTACTTAAATATAGATCCAGGTACAATGAGTCCTTATCAACATGGTGAGGTTTTTGTAACTGATGATGGAGCAGAAACTGATTTAGATTTAGGTCATTATGAAAGATTTATAGATGAAAATTTAACTCAAAACAGCAATATAACATCTGGTAGAATTTATTGGTCTGTTATTTCAAGAGAAAGAAGAGGAGAATATCTTGGGGGAACTGTTCAAGTTATACCCCATATTACAAATGCTATAAAAGAAAGGGTACATAGGGTAGCTAAGGAAAGAGATGTAGATGTTGTAATTACTGAAATTGGTGGGACTGTAGGAGATATTGAGTCACAGCCGTTTCTTGAGGCAATAAGACAAATAAAATATGATGTAGGAAGAGAAAATGTATGTTTTATTCATGTTACATTAGTACCTTTCCTAGGAAAATCAGGAGAATTAAAAACTAAGCCAACTCAGCATTCTGTTAAAGAATTAAGAAGTATTGGTATCCAACCTGATATAATAGTTTGTAGGTCAGAAAAGGAATTATCTGATGATTTAAAAAATAAAATAGGTTTATTTTGCAATATTGAAGGAAAATGTGTAATTCAAAATTTAGATGCAAATCATTTATATGAGGTTCCGCTAATGTTGCATAAAGAAGGATTAGATAGACTTGTAGTAGAAAAATTAGAATTAGGTTGTTGGGATATTGATAATTCAGAATGGATTGATATGGTATCAAGATTAAAAAATTTAAAAGGAAATACTAACATTGCATTGGTAGGAAAATATGTAGAACTACATGATGCATATTTATCAGTTGTAGAAGCGTTAAATCATGGTGGATTAGCAAATGGTACTAATGTTAATATTAAATGGGTAAATGCAGTAGATGTTACCTCAGAAAACATAGAAGAATTACTAGGTGATGTTAATGGGGTTTTAGTACCTGGTGGATTTGGAGACAGAGGTATAGAAGGTAAAATAGAAGCTATAAAATATGCAAGAGAAAATAAAATTCCTTTCTTGGGAATTTGTTTAGGAATGCAAACCGCTGTAATTGAATTTGCAAGAAATGTAGTAGGATATGATAATGCCAATAGTTATGAAATTAATCCTGAAACAAAGTATCCAGTAATAGATTTAATGCCAGAGCAAAAGGATATAGAAGATTTAGGTGGAACAATGAGATTAGGATTATATCCATGTAAATTAAAAGAAGGTTCAAAAGCAAATGAATGTTATGATGATAAGTTAATATATGAAAGACATAGACATAGATATGAATTTAATAATGAATATAGAAAGCAAATAATATCTTCAGGAATGAAAATTACAGGAACTAGTCCAGATGGAAGATTAGTTGAAATTGTAGAACTAGAAAACCACCCATGGTTTGTAGCAGTTCAATTTCATCCTGAGTTAAAATCAAGACCTAATAAACCACATCCATTATTCAAAGGATTTATAAAGGCATCATTAGGTGATAATTAATAAAAACGAAGGAAATTCCTTCGTTTTTATTGTTTAATGTTATAAAAATGTTTATATTGGATAAGCTTAAAATATAAGTTGCTATTGTATTTTAAAGAGTATTAGTTCATAATTATATATAAAATTAAGTTTGTTTTTAAACTATGAATTTATTTTGAAGAATTATTTTTCATATCAATATATCAAACCTTAAGGTTAATCTAAATCGTATCCCTAATTAATAGAAACTATTGGAGGTGTCATTTTGACAAGAGAAATATACTCTGAGATGACTTTAGTAGATTTAAAAAATAAGGCTAAAGAGCTTGGAATAAAAAACATAAGTAAATTAAAGAAAAGTGAATTGATAGATGAATTAGTAAAGGTAACACCAAATTCTATAGAAAAAAATGGTGTAGTTTTAAGAGAAAAAATTGCTCCAAAGATAAGAGAAAAGGAAAGTACTAACAATACTAATAATGGTTATTCAACTAGAGAAAATAACATAACAGAAGAGCAAAAAGAAGAAAAAAAAGAAAAGTTAAAAGTAATGATAAATGAATCGGGATCAGCAAAGGGTGTCTTAGAGGTTCAAGAAAATAATAACTTTGGATTTTTAAGATGTGATAACTATCTAACAAGTGAAAATGATATATATGTATCTCCATCACAAATTAGAAGATTTAATTTAAGAACTGGAGATGAGGTTCAAGGAAAAGTTAGGGAAGCAAAAGATGGTGAAAAATTTAAGGCATTATTGTTTGTTGAAAAAGTTAATGGAGATAATCCTGAAAAGGCAATAGGAAGAAAAAACTTTGAAACATTAACACCTATATATCCAAATGAAAGATTACATTTAGAAACTAATAATGAGAAGGATTTATCTTCAAGATTAATGGATATTATATGCCCTATAGGAAAAGGACAAAGAGGAATAATAGTAGCTCCACCTAAAGCAGGTAAAACTACTTTATTAAAGAGAATTGCTCAAAATATTACTATAAATCATCCAGATGTAAAGTTAATTGTATTATTAATAGATGAAAGACCAGAAGAAGTTACTGATATGAAGAGATCTATTAATGGAGATGTAATTTATTCAACTTTTGATGAAGAACCACAAAATCATGCAAAAGTAGCTCAAATGGTATTAGAAAGAGCTAAAAGAATGGTGGAACAAGGAAAAGATGTTGTTATATTATTAGATAGTATAACAAGATTATCAAGAGCATATAATTTAACAATTACACCTACTGGAAGAACTTTATCAGGTGGGTTAGATCCAGGAGCATTAATAATGCCTAAAAAATTCTTTGGAGCTGCAAGAAATATTGAGGAAGGTGGAAGTTTAACAATACTTGCAACAGCCTTAATTGAAACAGGTTCAAGAATGGATGATATGATTTTTGAAGAGTTTAAGGGAACTGGTAATATGGAAGTTCATCTTGATAGAAGATTACAAGAAAGAAGGATATTCCCAGCAATTGACATATATAAATCAGGAACAAGAAAAGAAGATTTATTATTAACAGATGAAGAAAAGGAAGTTGCATATGCTATTAGAAAGGTAATGTATAGAGATGGAAACATTGAAAAAATTACTGAAAATTTAATAAATATGCTATCAAAAACAAAAAATAATAGGGAGTTTATTCAGGTGTTCCCTAAAAATGATATATTCAAGAAATAATTTATTTCTTAATTAAATAAAAAAGGCTATAACATTAGTTGAAATTCATACTTTTATTAAGTAAATCAATTATTGTAATAGCCTTTTTAATATAATTTAATTATTTATAAAAGAAAAAATGAGAAAGAAATAAATCCTTTCCCATAAATTCTAACTTAATTCTATTTGTTAAGACCGAACTTCTTGTTGAATTTGTCAACTCTACCGCCGATATCAACGATTTTTTGCTTACCAGTGAAGAATGGGTGGCATTTAGCACATATATCTACTTTTAACTCTTCTTTAACAGAACCAGTTGTAAATGTGTTTCCACATGCGCACTTAACCACAGCATCGTGATGGTATTCTGGATGTATGCCTTGTTTCATTTAATTCACCTCTTTCAAAATACATTCATTGACTTGCAATGACTTATAAAATTATATCATAGTCGACAAATACAGTCAATATAACTAAGAAATAAAAACATCTTTTTATGTATTTATTAAAATGCTATAATCGAATAAGAAACATATATAAGAGGAGAGACGATATGAGCAAATTATATTTTAGATACGGTGCAATGAATTCAGGAAAATCAACAAATCTTATGCAAGTTGCTTACAATTATGAAGAGCGTGGAATGAGAGTTTTATTAATTAAACCATCTACAGATAAAAAGGGTGGAGATAAGTTAGTATCAAGACTTGGGGTTGAAAGAAAGGTAGATTTATTAATTGATGATGCTCAAAATATTTATGATGAAGTTAATAAGTGGCAAAGTGAAAAATATAATATAGATTGTATATTAGTAGATGAGGTTCAATTTTTTAAGTCGAATCAAATTGATGAACTTTTTAAAATTGCAGTTTGTTTAGATATTCCAGTAATTTGTTATGGGCTTAGAACTGATTTTAAAATGGACGGATTTGAGGGAAGTACAAGATTATTATTATTAGCACATAGTATTGAAGAACTAAAAACTATTTGTAAATGTGGTAAAAAAGCTATATTAAATGGAAGAAAAATTAATAATAAATTTGTATTTGAAGGACAACAAGTAGCAATTGATAATGTAGATAATGTGGAATATGAATCATTATGTGGTCATTGCTATTTCAAATATAAAAATGAATAAAAGTGAGAGTGGAGTATATGAGGAAGTGTGATGTTGGGGGGCAAGCTATAATTGAAGGGGTTATGATGAGGGGATCTAAAGGAATAGCAACAGCTGTAAGAACCCCTAATGGAGAAATAGAAGTTAAGGTTCAAAAAACTAAGCCAATTACAAAAAAATATAAATTTTTAAATATTCCTATTATTAGGGGTGCAGTTTCTTTAATTGATTCATTAATCCTAGGAATCAAGACTTTAAATTATTCAGCAAGTTTTTTTGAAGATGATGAAGAAGAATCAAAATTTGACATTTGGTTAAAAGAAAAATTTGGTGATAAGGCTGCAAATGATTTATTAGTTACCTTTAGTATGATAATTTCACTTTTAGTTGCAACGGGATTGTTTTTAGGAATTCCTACAGGAATTGCATCATTATTTAAAAATATTGGAGTTTCTTCAATTGCTTTGAATTTGATAGAAGCAGTAATAAGAATAGCAATTTTAATTATGTATATGTTTTTAATTAGCAAATTAGATGATATTTATAGAGTGTTTCAATATCATGGAGCAGAGCATAAAACAATTTTTTGTTATGAAGCTGAAGAAAAATTAACTATTGAAAATGTAAGAAAGTTTGGAAGATTACACCCTAGATGTGGAACTAATTTTTTATTTTTAACTATGTTAGTTAGTATTATTTTATTTTCATTAACTGGATGGGGTAGCTTTTGGCAAAGATTGATTTTAAGAATAATTTTAACACCTATAGTAGCAGGAATAACTTATGAAATTATTAAATGGCTTGGAAGGACTGAAAGTAAATTGGGAAAAATAATTGCATATCCTGGATTAAAATTACAAGAACTTACAACTAAGGAACCTGATGATTCTCAATTAGAGGTTGCTATAAAATCTTTAATGGCAGCAGAAGGAATTGAATATAAGAAGAAAATAGGGGAATTATTAATAGATGGAAACAAAAAATTAAAGGCAGCTAATATAGATACGTATATTTTAGATACTCAACTGTTATTAGGGAAGGTATTAGGAAAAGATAAGCTTTATTTAATTACTAATAAAGATGAAGAAGTAAGTAATTTTAAAGAAAGAGAATTTTATTCTTTAATTGAAAAAAGAATAAACAAAATGCCTATTAGTTATATATTAAAAACTGTTGAATTTATGGGGATAGATTTTAATGTAGAAGAGGGAGTTTTAATTCCTAGAGGTGATACTGAAGTATTAGTGGAAGAAGCACTTAAATTTTTAGATAAGGATAAGGAATATAAAATTTGTGATTTATGTTGTGGAAGTGGTGCTATAGGTATATCAATAGCACATTTTAGAGAAAACACTAAAGTTGATTTAATTGATTACTATGATATTCCTGAAAAGATTACTAAAAGGAATATAATGAAGCATAAATTAAGCAATAGAGCTAATTTTATAAAAAGTGATTTATTAGAAGAAGTAATTAAGCAAGAAAAGAAATATGATATATTATTATCTAATCCACCATATATAAAAGATGAAGTTATTAACACTTTAATGGAAGATGTTAAAAATTATGAACCACATACTGCTTTGAGTGGGGGAAATGATGGGTTAAATTTTTATAGAAGAATTATAAATGATAGTAATAAAGTTTTAAAGGAAAATGGTATACTTGCATTTGAAATAGGTCATGATCAAGGTTATGAAGTTAGTAAATTAATGAGTGAAAAGGGATATAAGGATATTAGGGTAATAAAAGATTTAGTAGGACATGATAGAGTAGTTATAGGAGAGTGGCAAGGAAAATAAGTTTAAATTTAAAAAATGAATATTTTTACTTAGCATTATAATGCTTAATATACTTGTAAATCCTTGTATCTTGATAAAAATATAAATAATATGTTATAATTGTTCAATATGAAAAAATACAGTACGGAGTGATATTATGTTATTAGATAAATTAGCATTTACGGAAAATAAATATGAAGAACTATCAGTTAAAATATCAGATCCTTCAATAATGGCTAATCAAAAAGAATGGAGAAAGCTATGTAAGGAGCATGCTGATTTAGAAGTAATCGTAACAGCTTATAGAGAATATAAAAAGGTTGTTGAAGATTTAGAAGCTAACAAAGAAATGTTAGAAGAAGAAACTGATAAAGAAATGAGAGAAATGTTATCAGAAGAAATTTCTTCATTAAAAGCTCAAGAAGAAGAATTAGAAAATAAGATTCAAATTCTTTTATTACCAAAGGACCCTAATGATGATAAAAACGTATTTGTTGAAATTAGAGGTGGTGCTGGTGGAGATGAAGCAGCATTATTTGCAGCTAATCTTTTCAGAATGTACACAAGATATGCAGAAGCTCAAAGATGGTCAGTTGAATTAATGAGTTCAAATGAAAATGATCTTGGTGGATTTAAAGAAGTAGTATTTATGATTAAGGGTAATGGTGCTTACTCAAAACTTAAATATGAAAGTGGTGTACATAGAGTTCAAAGAGTACCAGATACAGAAAGTTCAGGAAGAATACACACTTCAACGGCAACAGTAGCTGTATTACCAGAAGTTGATGATGTTGAAATTGAAATAAATGATAAAGATTTAAGAATTGATGTTTATAGATCTTCTGGTAATGGAGGACAATGCGTTAATACAACAGATTCAGCTGTTAGAATTACACATATTCCAACAGGAACAGTAGTAGCTTGTCAAGATGAAAAATCACAGCTTAAGAATAAAGAAAAAGCTATGAAAGTTTTAAGAGCTAGATTATATGAAGTTGCTGAAGCTGAAAGACTTGCTGGAATAGCTGAAGATAGAAAGAGTCAAGTTGGAACAGGGGATAGAAGTGAAAGAATAAGAACTTATAATTATCCACAAGGAAGAGTAACTGATCATAGAATAGGGTTAACATTATATAAACTAGATAGTTTCATGAATGGAGATATTGAAGAAGTTATTAATGCTTTAATTACTGCAGACCAAGCTGAAAAAATGAAAGCAATGGGTAACACTGATTCAATATAAGTTTAAAAGGGGCTGTCGCACTAAAAATTTTATACACAATATATTGTTTTAAAAAATAAAAATCAACACAATATATTGTAGTATTTATTCTTAATGCGACATCCCCTTTTAAAATAGGTGATTATATGAAGATAGAAAAAGCCTTGAAAAAACAAAATTTTTATAATAAGATATTTTATTCATTAATGGTATTTTTAGGTATATTTCTTCCGCTATGTACTTATTTATCTTATATAAATTCAACTATTTTAATTATATTTTTAGCCATAATAGAAATATTAATTTGTATAGCATTAATAAACAAGGTTAATAAATCATATCTTAAATTTTTTTGTTATAATAATAAATTGAAATTTAGAAATGGAATATTTTCAACTTATTCTTTAGTTCAATGTGATAAAGTAGCAATTGTACATACTAATAAAAGTAATGAAAATTTAGAGATAATAATTATTACATCAATTAGATATAAAAATAAAAAATTAAAGCTTATTTCTAAAGATTTTATTAATAAAAATAAAGAAGTTGCAGATGAATATATAAGAATAAAAAAAATACGCAATGATGCTGCATATTATTTTCAAGTTATTAATTGTGGAGAATTAAATAAGTATATATTATTAGATAATATATATAAGAATTGTGTTAATGCAATATATACATCTTCAGCTATAGAAAGTATTAAGATTGCTAGAGGACAGAAAGAAATTTAGAGAAAGAAGGTTAAATTTTTATGGAAACAAAGGTTGCCATAATAAAGGATATAAATACAGATATTAGATTTATAGAGGAAGCAGGAAAAGTTATTAGAAATGGTGGTACAGTAGCTTTTCCTACAGAAACTGTATATGGATTAGGAGCTAATGCATTAGATGATGAAGCTGTAAAGAAAATCTTTATAGCTAAGGGAAGACCACAGGATAATCCTCTTATTATTCACGTTAGTACAAAAGAAATCTCAGGGTTAGTTAAGGATGTTCCAGAGGTAGCACAAAAAATTATTGATAAATTTTGGCCGGGTCCATTAACTGTTATTTTAGAAAAAAAAGATATAATTCCAAATGTAACAAGTGCAAATCTTAACACCATTGGGATTAGAATGCCTAATTCAGAAATTGCACTTAAGCTTATAGAGTTAGCAGAAAGGCCAATTGCAGCTCCATCAGCTAATATATCTGGAAGACCAAGTCCAACTGAGGTTGAAAGATGTGTAGAAGATTTAAATGGAAGAGTTGATTATATAATTGGAGGAGAAAGTAGCGATATAGGAGTTGAATCTACTATTGTTGATTGTACAGTAAATCCACCATTAGTTTTAAGACCAGGTGGAATTACATTGGAAATGCTTAAGGAAATAAATCCAGAAATAGAATTAGATAAAGCATTAAAATCAAAACCTAATGATGATTTTAAACCAAAAGCTCCTGGAATGAAGTATAAGCATTATGCTCCAAATGCTCATTTAAAAATAATTAAGGGGAAAAATGAAAAAACTATTGAAATAATTAATGAAATAGTAGAGAATTATATAGAAAAAGGTAATGATGTAGCAATATTAACTACAAATGAAAATTTAAATAAATTTAATAATGGAAAAGTTATATCACTAGGTAGTGAAAATGATTTAAAGGAAATTGCAAAAAATCTTTTTGAGGCATTAAGAAAATGTGATGATTTAGGAGTTCAATATATTTTATGTCAAGGATTTGAAGAAAATGGTGTTGGGCTTGCAATTATGAATAGATTAAATAAAGCTGCAGGATATGATATTTTAGAAGTATAATCAAGGAGGATGGGGGAACCTGTTCTTCTTTTTTTATAAAATAGACAATTATAGAAAGGTGGATTTTATGAAAATTGCATTAGGTTGTGACCATGGTGGATTAAATTTAAAAGCAGAAATAGCAGAGTATTTAAAATCTCAAAATATTAAATTTAAAGACTTTGGAACATATTCAGAAGAAGCTTGTGATTATGCAGATATTGCATTGCCAGTTGCAGAGGCTGTAGTAGCTAAAGAATTTGATTTTGGTATATTAATTTGTGGAACAGGAATAGGAATAGGAATAGCAGCAAATAAGGTTCCGGGAATAAGAGCAGCACTTTGCTCAGACACATTTAGTGCTCATGCAACTAGAGAACATAATGATGCTAATATATTAACTTTGGGAGAAAGAGTTGTAGGAAAAGGTCTTGCTATAGATATAGTAAAAGCATTTTTAGGAGCAGAATTTGAAGGCGATAGGCATATAAGAAGAATAAATAAGATAACAGAAATTGAAAAGAAATATTCTAAGTAATTAAATATATTTAAGGTTTAACTAGGAGGAAATTAACAATGAGTAAAGTAACAGAAATTAAACATCCTTTAATATTACATAAGTTAGCATATATTAGAAGTAAGGATACTGGATCAAAATATTTTAGAGAATTAGTAGAAGAAGTTTCTATGCTAATGGCTTATGAAGTTACAAGAGATTTAGAAACAGAGGAAGTTGAAGTAGAAACTCCAATTTGTAAAACAAAGTGCCAAATGTTAGCAGGTAAGAAGATTGCTATAGTACCAATATTAAGAGCTGGTCTTGGAATGGTTGATGGAATATTAAACTTAATACCAGCAGCTAAGGTAGGGCATATTGGATTATATAGAGATGAAGAAACACTTCAACCAGTAGAATATTTCTGTAAGTTACCTCAAGATATAGCTGAAAGAGATATAATTGTAGTAGACCCAATGTTAGCAACGGGTGGTTCTGCAGCTGATGCTATTTCTTTATTAAAGAAAAGAGGAGCTAAAAAGATTAGATTAATGTGTTTAATTTCTTCTCCAGAAGGAGTTAAGCTTGTACAAGAGAAACATCCAGATGTTGATATATATTTAGCATCTATTGATGAAAAATTAAATGAAAAGGGGTATATTGTACCAGGTCTTGGTGATGCTGGAGATAGACTTTTTGGAACTAAATAAAAATAAAAAAGTGCGAAGCCAGTAGGTTTTCGCATTTTTTAAATTTAGATAATGATTAATTTATACATAAGCTATTAATTAAAAATTAAATGAAAGGTTGTAATAAAAATGGCAAAAAGAGAAGGTTACTTATGTTGGGATGATTACTTTATGTCAGTAGCATTATTATCTGGAAAGAGAAGTAAGGACCCAAATACACAAGTAGGAGCTTGTATAGTAAATAAAAATAATGTAATAGAAAGTATAGGATATAATGGTTTACCAAAGGGATGTTCAGATGATGAATTTCCATGGGAAAAAGAAGGAGAAATGTTAAATACAAAATATCCTTTTGTTGTTCATGCAGAATTAAACGCAATACTAAATGCAAAGGGAAAGGATTTATCAGGATGTAAAATATATGTAGCACTTTTTCCATGTAATGAATGTGCAAAGGCAATAATTCAATCAGGGATTAGTGAAGTAGTTTATTTAAGTGATAAATATGCTAATACTGATTCAGTAAAGGCATCTAAAATGATGTTTAAGTGTGCAGGAGTTGAATTAAGGCAGTTAGTTCCAAGTTATAAAGAAATAAACTTATCATTAAATATAGATGATGTTTAGCTTGCAATTATATAGTAAGTAAAAAAACATCTCTTAATATATTAAAGGTAATATAAGTTTATTAACTATAAGTAAAAAATAAGATTATTAAAATAATTAAAACTTTAAACAAAAAGTAAAATATTTTTAAAATTAGTTGAAAATGGAAAAAATAAAGTGGTATAATAATAGTGTTAATTGTTTAACAATTTAAGCAATTAGCACTATTATGATTTTAGGGTAAATTAATAGGAGGATTTTTATGAGAGAGGTAGTAATAGTTAGTGCAGTAAGAACTGCAATTGGATCATTTGGAGGATCATTAAAGGATGTTCCTTCATCAGAATTAGGAGCAATAGTAATTAAAGAAGCTGTAAATAGAGCTGGAATAAAACCAGAATTAGTTGAAGAAGTAGTAATGGGGAATGTTATACAAGCGGCTCAAGGTCAAAATGTAGCTAGACAAGCTGCTGTAAAAGCTGGATTACCAGTAGAAGTTCCTGCAATGACAATAAATAAAGTTTGTGGATCAGGATTAAGATGTGTTGCATTAGCAGCTCAAATGATAAAGGCAGGAGATTGTGATGTAGTGGTTGCTGGTGGTATGGAAAATATGTCTGCCGCACCATATGCTGTTCCAGGAGCAAGATGGGGACAAAGAATGGGTGATGGAAAAATAGTTGATACTATGATAAAGGATGCTTTATGGGATGCATTTAATAACTATCATATGGGAGTAACTGCTGAAAATATTGCTAAAGAATGGGGATTAACAAGAGAAATGCAAGATGAGTTCTCATTAAATTCACAATTAAAGGCTGAAAAGGCTATTAAAGAAGGTAGATTTGTAGATGAAATTGTACCTGTTATTATACCACAAAGAAAGGGAGAACCAAAGGTATTTGCACAAGATGAGTTCCCTAGATTTGGTTCAACAATTGAAAAGATGGCAAAATTAAAGCCTGCATTCATTAAAGATGGTACAGTTACAGCTGCTAATGCATCTGGAATTAATGATGGAGCAGCAGCATTTGTAGTTATGAGTGCAGAAAAAGCAGCTCAATTAGGATTAAAACCAATGGCAAAGATACTTTCTTATGGAAGTAAGGGATTAGATCCTTCAATAATGGGATATGGGCCATTCCACGCAACTAAAAAGGCATTAGAAGGTGCTGGATTAACAGTGGAAGATATGGATTTAATTGAAGCAAATGAAGCATTTGCAGCACAAAGTTTAGCAGTTGCTAAAGATTTAAATTTTGATATGAATAAAGTAAATGTTAATGGGGGAGCAATTGCACTTGGTCATCCAGTAGGTGCTTCAGGAGCTAGAATTTTAGTTACATTACTTCATGAAATGCAAAAAAGAGATGCTAAAAAAGGACTAGCAACTCTTTGTATAGGTGGAGGAATGGGAACTGCATTGGTTGTTGAAAGAGAGTAGTACTATAATGAAAAGGGGATGTCGTATTAAGAATAAATACTACAATATATTGTATTAATTTTTATTTTTTTAAACAATATATTGTGTATAAAAATTTTAGTGCGACATCCCCTTTTGAATTTTAGCATAATAAATAGAATAATATGGAAAAATATTGCGATTAATTATAAAATGAAAAAAATTTTAAAAAAAAATTATGAATAAATTAAAAGTAAATTATTCATAATTTAATAGTATTTCATTGAATACATATATAATAAAAATTGGGGAATAATAAAAAAATAAAATAAATTAATTAAAATAATAATAAATTTTATAAAAATTAATAAAAATTATAATTTATGAAACGTTAACAAATATAAAAAGGCGAAAGATGGAATATTAAGAAAATTTAAAAAAAAGAAATTTTAATTTTTTATTTGTCAAAAAAAAAGAAAATGCTTAAAAATAGCAATTTAGGTAAGTAATAAAGAAGTATTGAGTTATAAAGGCAAAATATAGCTGAAAACTATAAAAAATAGAGTAAAATAAGATTTACATTAATTTTAAGGGAGGCGTATAATAACATACGATTAATAGGAGGATGATAGATGACTACTGAAGTGAAGCTATTATTAAAGAATTCAGTTAAATATGATATTGTGTTAGGGATATGTATATCTATTATTCTTTATTGTTTTTTTGGGACAAATATTTCACTTATATATTTATTTGGATTGGCGGTTTCTATAGCTAATTTTTTAGTAAGTGGAATTATTTTGGACAAGAATTTAAATGGAGTAACTACTATTCCAAAAATTATATTTCCATTAAGTTATATAATTAGGATATTGTGCGTAGCATTATTTGCAATGTTGTTTGCAAAAAATTTATTCTATCTCTTAACTTACTTGGGAGGATTTATTTCACATTTCCCTATTATAATTTTTAGCTGGATAAGAAGTCGGAAAGGAAGTGAGTAGATGGAATTAACTCATCCTATTTTTTCTTTTAATATTGGAAAGCTGGTAATTGATATTAAGCCAGAAGCTATAATTCAATTAGTACTTGTATTATTAATAGGAATATTGGCATGGTGGGCAACAAAAGATTTAAAACGTAGGCCTACTGGAAAAAAACAAGTGGTAGTAGAATACATATATACCACAATTCAAAATGTTGTAAATGCAAATATGGGTGAACAGTATGGAGATATGATACCATTTATAGGAACATTAGCAGTTTTTATAGTTACTATGAATTTGTTAGGTTTAGTTGGTATAACACCTGTTACCAATAACTTTAGTGTAACACTTGCATTAGGTTTAATATCATTTGTAGTAATTCAAGGATATACAATGAAAAAAATTGGAATTGGGCATTATTTCTTAGGTTATGGACAACCAATGCTTATGATGTTACCAATAAATGTAATTGAAAGAGTTATGCTTCCAGTATCATTATCATTAAGATTATTTGGTAATATCTTGGCAGCATCATTCTTAGTAGAATTAGTTTATGAATCATTGGATAAGATTGCTTGGATTGCACAAATTGGACTACCAGTGCCACTACATGCATATTTTGATATATTTGATGGTTGTATTCAAATGGTTATTTTTGTAATGTTAACAATGATAAATATAAAGATAACAGTAGAGCACTAAGCAAAAAATCTAAATTAATGATTTAGTTATTAAATTTATTTATTAATCAAAAAGACTAAAGTAAAAAACAAAGTTTAGGAGGAATTTATTATGGATCAAATTTCAGTAAGAGCATTAGCAGCTGCAATATCAGTATTAGTAGGTATAGGAGCAGCTATAGGAATAGGAAATGCAACAGGAAAGGCAGTAGAAGGTATAGCTAGACAACCAGAAGCAAGTGGTAAGATAACAACAGCTTTAATGATAGGAGCAGGTTTTGCTGAAGCAACAGCTATATATGGATTATTAGTTTCAATCATTTTAATATTCGTTGGATTAAGCTAATTATTAAAAATATTAAGTACTCCAAAGGGGAGGCGAAAGAAATAAATGGAAATAAATTTAGGATTAATATTAGCCTCAGTTATTAACTTTATTATTCTTTTAGCTATACTAAAACATTTCTTTTTTGGTAAAGTTAAAGCAATAATAGATGAAAGAGAAGATTATATAAATGATAGGCTTGATAGTGCTGAGGAAGCTACAGATAAAGCTAGAATGATTGCAATTGAAAATGAGAGAGCATTGAATAGAGCAAAAGAAGAAGGAAAAGCAATTACAGAGGCTCATAAGAAAAAGGCTGAAAAAGTTTATAATGAAATTGTTGAAGATGCAAAATCAGAAGCAAATTTAATTATTGAAAGAGCTAGAGTTGAAATTGACAGAGAAAGAGAAAAAGTAGAATATTCTTTAAAGAAAGAAGCAATAGATTTAGCTTTAGAACTTTCTAAGAAAGTAATTGAAAAGAATATTGATGAAGAAAAAAATAAGAAGTTAATTGACGAGTTTATTTCAGAGGTAGGTAATTAAATATGTATGAATATTTAGACCGAAGATATGCCCTTGCACTATATGAAGTTGCTGAAAAAAATGGGAAAGTTGACGAATATCTGGGTGACTTAAGAGAAATATGCGAGCTTATTGACAAGGATGAAGAGTTTCAAGAAGTAATTAAGCATCCTCAAATAAGTACGAAACAAAAAAAGAGAGTTTTTATTAATATTTTTAAAGGAAAAATAGATGAAGAACTTTTATCGTTTTTATTAATATTAATAGAAAAAGATAGAATATTATTCTTAAAAGAAAAATTAAAAGAAATGGAAAAAATCCATTTAGATAAATTAAATGTTTTGCAAGGAATTGTTAAAACTACAATTCCATTAGAAGAATATGAATATAATTCCTTAGTAGAAAAGCTTGAAAAGAAGTATAACAAAGATATTATATTGAAAAAAATAATAGATCCAGAAATCTTAGGTGGAATTTATGTAAGAATAGGAAATGACATCATAGATGGAACTGTAAAAACAAGATTAGAAGACTTGAAAAAGCTAATGCTTACTACGGAATAGAGGTGATTGCATGAATATAAAACCAGAAGAAATAACATCTATCATAAAAAAAGAAATACAAAGATATGAAAATCAAATAAAAACTTCTGATTCAGGTACGATAATCCAAATTGGTGATGGAATTGCCAGAGTTTATGGATTAGATGATTGCATGCAAGGTGAACTTTTAGAGTTTCCAAACAATGTATATGGAATGGCTTTAAATCTAGAGCAAGATAACGTTGGATGCGTTTTATTAGGATCTGAAGAAGGAATTAAAGAAGGCGACATAGTTAAAAGAACAAATAAAATAGTTGAAGTACCTGTGGGGGAAGGGATTTTAGGAAGAGTCGTAAATCCACTTGGTGAAGAAATAGATGGTAAAGGACCTATTAATTATTCAGGAACTAGACCAATAGAAGTTCCAGCACCAAGCATTATTGATAGATCTTCAGTAAATGAGCCATTACAAACAGGTATTAAGGCAATTGATTCTATGGTTCCAATTGGAAAGGGACAAAGAGAACTTATAATTGGTGATAGACAAACAGGTAAAACTGCAATTGCAGTAGATACTATTTTAAATCAAAAGGGTAAAGATGTAATATGTATATATGTAGCTATTGGACAAAAACAATCAACAGTTGCACATATAGTTAATACATTAGAGGAAATGGGAGCACTTGATTATTCAATAATTGTTGCAGGAACTGCATCAGAAAGTGCACCACTTCAATACTTAGCTCCATATGCAGGATGTAGTATGGGTGAATATTTCATGCATAAGGGGAAAGATGTTCTTATAATATATGATGATTTATCTAAGCATGCAGTAGCTTACAGAACAATGTCATTATTACTTAGAAGACCACCAGGAAGAGAAGCTTACCCAGGAGATGTATTCTATATCCATTCAAGACTTTTAGAAAGAGCTGCAAAGTTATCTAAAGAGCATGGTGGAGGATCATTAACTGCACTTCCAATAATAGAAACATTAGCAGGAGATGTAACAGCATATATTCCAACTAATGTAATATCAATAACTGATGGTCAAATATTCTTAGAAAGTGAGTTATTTAATACTGGACAAAGACCAGCAGTAAATGCAGGTATTTCAGTATCAAGAGTTGGTGGTAATGCTCAAATTAAAGCAATGAAACAAGTTTCAGGAACTTTAAGATTAGAGCTTGCACAATATACAGAACTTGCAGCCTTTGCTCAATTTGGATCTGACTTAGATTCTGATTCTAAGAGAAGATTAGAAAAAGGTAAAAGAATATTAGAAGTATTAAAGCAAGAACAATACAAGCCTATGGATGTTGAAAAACAAATAGTTATATTATATGCAACTTTAAATGATTTCTTATCTGATATAAGAGTAAAAGATATAAGAAGATTTGAAGATGAATTCTTAGAATTTATGGATACACATCATAGAGATGTATTAAAGCAAATAATAGATGAAAAACAATTAAGTGATAACTTAAAAGAAAACATTGAAAAATGTATAATTGAATTTAAGAAAGAATTTTTAAAAGATGCATAGCTTTTTATAGCTATGCAATTCTTTAGGAGGTAAAACAGTGGGCGCAGCGGGACTTATAGAAATTAAAAGAAGAATAAAGTCAGTTGAAAGTACTAGAAAAATAACTAAAGCTATGGGGCTTGTTGCTACTTCTAAACTCAGAAAAGCTAGAAAAGAGCTTGTAGCTAATGAGCAATATAATAATTTGTGTACAGAAGTTATTAATGAAGTTGCTGCTAGTATGCCAGAAGATTTTGACTCAATTTATTATAAAAGCTTCGAAGGAGATAAGCTATATATTGTATTAACTTCAGACACAGGATTATGTTCAGGTTATAATAATAATATAATTATGTATTTAAATAACTTAGTTAAGAAAAGTGGTGGAGCTAAGGTTGTTATTGCTGGAAGTAAAGGGATTTCATATGCTTCAAGATATGGAATAAGTACATATGCTGAATATGTAGATTTACCAGATATACCTGCTACTAAGGATGTTAATAAGATATATAATGATGCTATATATTTATATGAAAAAGGAGAAGTTTCTGAAGTAAATATAGTATATACAGAATTTATTTCTCCAGTTAAACAAGAAGTAAAAAGTGTTAAAATATTGCCTATAGAAAATGAAAGCTGTGAAGATGGAAAATATATAATTGAACCAGATAAAGAAGCTGTATTTAAAAATGCAATTGATATGTATTTAAAGAGTCAACTTAAAACATGTATGTTAAATGCCAAGGCAAGTGAACATAGTGCTAGAATGACAGCAATGGATGGTGCTACAGAAAATGCAAATGATATATTGCAAAGTCTTAATATAAAGTTTAATAGAATTAGGCAAGGTATAATAACGCAAGAAATTTCAGAAATTGTTGGGGGAGCCGAAGCTCAAAAGTAGCAAGGAGGAAGAAGTATGACTGAAAATAAAATTGGAAAAGTAGTTCAAGTAATTGGACCTGTAGTTGATATAAAATTTGATGAAACTTCTTTACCAAACATATACAATGAAATTAAAATTGATATGGGTGATAGAGAGTTAGTTGTAGAAGTTGAGCAACATGTTGGAGATGATATTGTTAGAGCAATAGCAATGGAATCTACTGATGGATTAAGAAGAGGTATGAAGGCTGTAGATACAGGCAAGCCAATATCAGTACCAGTAGGTAAAAATGTATTAGGAAGATTATTCAATGTTTTAGGAACACCTATAGATAATAAAGGAACTATAGAAGCTGATGAAACATATCCTATACATAGACCAGCGCCAAGCTTTAAGGAGCAATCTTTAGAACCAGAAATGTTTGAAACAGGAATAAAGGTAATTGATTTAATTGCTCCATATCAAAAGGGTGGTAAGATTGGTCTATTTGGAGGAGCCGGAGTAGGGAAAACTGTATTAATTCAAGAATTAATTAATAATATAGCAAAAGAACACGGTGGAATTTCTGTATTTACAGGAGTAGGAGAAAGATCTAGAGAAGGAAATGATCTTTACCATGAAATGATGGATTCAGGTGTTATTAATAAAACTGCATTAGTATTTGGTCAAATGAATGAATCTCCAGGAGCGAGAATGAGAGTTTCATTAACAGGATTAACAATGGCTGAATATTTTAGAGATCAAGGACAAGATGTTTTATTATTTATAGATAATATATTTAGATTTACACAAGCTGGTTCAGAAGTTTCAGCTTTATTAGGAAGAATACCTTCAGCAGTTGGATATCAGCCAACATTAGCAACAGAAATGGGAGCTCTTCAAGAAAGAATTACTTCAACAAAAAATGGTTCAATAACATCAGTTCAAGCTGTATATGTTCCAGCGGATGATTTAACTGACCCAGCACCAGCAACTACATTTACGCACTTAGATGCTACAACAGTATTATCTAGAGCTATTTCATCTTTAGGAATATTCCCAGCTGTTGATCCATTAGAATCTTCTTCAAGAATTCTTGATCCAAGAATAGTTGGTAAGGAACATTATGAAGTTGCAACAGAAGTAAAGAATATTCTTGAAAGATACACAGAATTACAAGATATAATTGCTATTTTAGGTGTTGATGAATTATCAGATGAAGATAAGGCTGTAGTTGCAAGAGCTAGAAGAATTCAAAGATTCTTATCTCAACCATTTACAGTAGCAGAGCAATTTACAGGTATGAAGGGAAGATATGTTCCAGTTAAGGAGACTGTAAGAGGCTTTAAAGAAATATTAGAAGGTAAATATGATGATTTACCAGAATCAGCATTCTTATTTGCTGGAACTATAGAAGAAGTTGTAGAAAAAGCTAAGAATATGAAACAGGAGATGTAATTTATGGGGAAGACAGCAAAACTTAATATTGTAGCTCCAGGACGTGAAAAATTAACTGAGGAAGTTATTAGCTTATCAACATCAGAAAGCAATGGAAATATTGAATTTCTTGCAAATCATGCACCAATTATAGTTGCTACTGTTCCAACAGTAAGTAGTTATACAACAAGTACAGGTGAAAAGAAAAGATTATTTACATCTTCAGGAATTGTATATATTAAGGATGATATAATTAATTTTTGTTGTGATTCTTTTAATTTTCCTGATGAAATTGATGTAAATCGTGCTGAAGAAGCTTTAAAGAGAGCAAAAGAAAGATTAAATAATAAAGAAGAGCGTATCGATATAGAAAGAGCAAATAGAGCGCTATTAAGAGCAAAGGCAAGATTGAAATTAAAATAAATTATGTTTAAATAAGGAAATCGCTAAAAAGTGATTTTCTTATTTTTTTTTGTAAGACGAATTGTCAAGCTAAGTGCAACACTTAGCTTGTTCTTCGTTAAATGCTTCTA
>UQFE01000027.1 GCA_900540255.1 uncultured Clostridium sp. | reverse complement strand
TAGAAGCATTTAACGAAGAACAAGCTAAGTGTTGCACTTAGCTTGACAATTCGTCAAATAAAAAAATCACTATAAGTATTAACTTATAGTGATTTTTTTGGTGGAGGCGAGGGGTCATGTGCATCCATTATTTCTATATGGCACTGACTATATCTTCTACTATTATTTTAAATAGTAGCTTGGCATATTATAGAAGCTTAGTATAGTTTATATCTTCTATCCTAGTATTCCATAGATTATCCTTAGGAACCTATAAGTCGATACGAGGCTGTTAAATTTCTTTACATACCTCTCGGTATTGCCGTCAGCATTTTCTGTTACGGTTTCACCGATAAAGCCAAGTTATCACTTAAACATCACTGCTTAAGGCGACTATCTTTCTTAATCGAACCCCTGTCCGAAAGCAGACCAGCCTGACTTTCTACGAGCGTAGTTATGTGACTAAAAATTCGGTCCTTAGTTCGCTCACAAACAAACTCCTAATTCCCTAGCTTCATAAATACCCCTCTAGCTCAAAGCTTTACTAGACTTCGTTCCCTACTTTAATGACACCAGCTACCCAAGACGTAGGCATCCTGGACTGATGAGCAAGCTATATTAAGCTGCTAATGCAAAATTGTCTTCTGCGTTTATATTTAATGCATAGCTTATTAACGAGTCGTCCATGCTTTACTCGGCCCGCTTATCAAACCCATCACACCCCCGTCGAAGCCAAAACGCCCCCATGTTAGGTTAATAGGTTATAAACGCTTTACCTATTTAATTTTCAATTGATGATTAACATCATGATTTTATTATAAATCATATATTTTTAACTGTCAACTTTACTATTTTTATTACTAAAAAAATGATAAGACCTATGCTTTCATAAGCCTTACCATCTTTAATATATTTTATTATATGCTTTAAACAAATTTATGATAATCTATAAATTTATTTTGCTTTTATAATTTTATTTTTTCTTTTTCTTACCTACTAATAATGCACCTGCTGCTATAGTAACTGATCCTATATATGCTAATACATTTCTTTTTCCTGTCTTAGGTAAATTATCATTTTTAGAGTTTTCTGTAGTAACTTTATCATTTGAAGTTTCTTGATTTTCAGAGTTATTTTCTACACTTGGTTTATTTTCACCTACTGAAGAATCTTCATTTCCAGGTTTATTTTCATTTCCAGGTTTATTCTCATCACTTGGAGTATTTTCATTTCCAGGTTTATTTTCATCTCCTGGTTTATTTTCTTCATCACCTGGCTTGCTTGTATCTTCATTTTTAGGTATAACTTCTTCTAATTTTGCTTCAAATAAACTTGCTTCTTCTAAGTCTTTTGATATTCTTATTTCTATGTAAGCTTCATCATTAGCTTCATTTTTAATAGTTTTTACAACTTTAGAAATGAATGATGTATCTTTAACCTTTATTTTATAAACAATAAAGTTTCCATCTGTATATTTATCTTCTACAGTTGCATCTAATTCCTTAATGTTATTTAAGAAACCAGCAAATTTTTCTAAGCTTACTTCTTGTACTTCCATTTTTAATGGAGAGTCTTTTTGACCTGAACCTGCTATAGCTGAAACAACTTCAGTGTCTATAATATCAGTAATAAAATCTACTACATTATCTTTATACTCTTCTACATTTATAGTGAAAGTATCAACTTTATTACTTCCATCTGTAGTTTTTGCTGTTATAGTTACTTGTCCCTTTGCTTTTGCTATTACTTTAACGCTATTTCCATTAACCTCTATTGATGCTATATTTTCATCACTTACTGACCACTCTACATCTTTTTTATCAGCTTCTTCATTTACAGTTGCAGTAAATGTTTTATTACTTCCTACATATAAGCTATTAATTTTATTATTTATAGTTACACTTTGTGCTAATATAGTTTCTTTCTTTACAGTTACATTTATTGTTTTAGTAGATTCTGCACCTTTACTATCTGTTACTTTATATGTAACTTTATATTCTCCTGGAACATTTACATTAACTGTATTTTCTAAAACATCTATTTTAGTTATAGCTCCATCTTCTTTATCAGTTGCTGTTACACCAATTAATGGATTAAAGTCTTCTCCAACTTTTATAACTTTATCTTCTGCATTTATTACAGGTAATGCATTTACAATTACTGTTATTGTTTTTCTAGCTTCTGCACCTTTACTATCTGTTACCTTATATGTAACCTTATATGTTCCAGCAACATTTTCATTAACAGTATTTTCTATAACATCTATTTTAGTTATAGTACCATCTTCCTTATCAGTTGCTGTTACCCCTTCTAAAGGTTCAAACTTTTGTCCAACATTTATAAGTCTATCTTTAGCTTCAATTTTTGGAATTGCATTTATAATTCCACCAGGAATACTTGGTTTTACTAATTCTTCATCTTTTTCAGTTAATACTTTTTTAAGCTCTGATTTTAATTCTTCACTATTTGCTACTGAATTTTTTATTTTTATGTTTATATAAGCTTCATTTGTTTCTTCATTTTTAAGAGTTCTTATAAACTTAGACATTAATGAATTATTTTGAATTTTTATTTGATATACTGTAAATTCTCCATCAGTATATTCTCTTTGTATTTCTGGATTTAATTTCTTAACCTTCTTTAAGAATACATTAAATTCTTTTACATTTACATCTTTTACTTCCATTTGTACTGGAGAGTCTTTTTGACCTGAACCATTTACTGGAGTTACAACGTTAGTATCTATAATATCTTTTGCTAAATCTACTACATGGTCTTTATAATCTTGTATTTTTATAGTAATACTATCACTTTTTTCACTTCCATCTGTAGCTTTTGCTGTTATAGTTACTTGTCCTTTTGCTTTGGCTATTACTTTAACAGTATTTCCATCTGCTTCTATTGATGCTATCTTTTCATCACTAGTTGTCCATACTACATCTTTTTTATCTGCATTTTCATTTGTTATAGTTGCACTTAATACTTGGTTGCTTCCTATATATAAATTGTTAACTCTATTGTTTATAACTACATTTTCTACTAAAGTAACTTTTTCTTTTACAGTTACTTTTATTGTTTTTGTAGCTACTCCACCAAGTTTATCTACTACTTTATATGTAACTGTATATTCTCCTGGAGTATCTGTTTTAACATTATTTTCTACAACTTCTATTTCTCTTATATCACCTTGTTCATCATCAGTTGCTGTTACTCCTTCTAATGCTTTAAACTCATCTCCAACAGTTATAACTCTATCTTCTGCATGTATTACTGGCGGTTGATTTACAACTACTAGCATTTCATGTATTGCTGTTGCACCTTGTTTATCTGTTACACTAAATACAACTGTATAATCTCCTGCAACTTTTGTATCAACATCATTTCTAATAACCTTTATGCTCTTAGTAAGATCACCATCTTCTTCATCAGTTGCTGTTACTCCTTCTAAAGGATCAAACTCTTCTCCTAATTGAACTATTCTATCTTGAGCATTTATTACTGGAATTTTATTAAGTGTAGTCATTTTTGGATTTACAACAACTGAACTTTCAACTATAGTTGTTTTATTTCCACTATCTGTAGCCTTATATATAACCTTGTAAACACCTGGTATATTTGTGTTAACATTACTTTCAACTACTAATTCTATATTTTTATCTTCATCTATTACAGTAACTCCAGCCTTTGGATCAAAACTATCTCCAACTTTTAAAGTATGGTTCTTAACACCTTCAATTACTGGTGCTTTATTACCTTTTACTGTTAAGTTTATAGATTCTTCAGTTTTTCTACCACGACTATCAGTAGCACTATATGTTATCTTATATGTAGTGTCTTGTTCTGTATCTAAATTAAGTTCTTTATCTGATGAAACACTAACATTTACTGTATTTCCATTAACATCTACAGCTTTAACGCTATCCATTAAATTAAATGCTTGACCTGCATTTATAGTAACATTTTCAAGTTTTTGTCCATTTTTGGTAATAGTAGGCCCTACAGTTGATGCATTAACTTTTAATTGTACATTTAAAGTTTCTGATTCTCCACCAAAATCATCTTTTGCTGTAATATATAAATCATATATTCCTTCTTCAGTTCCTTTAAATGATGTTATTTTTTTATCACTTGCATCTTTAACTTCTAAAGTTATTTTATCATTTTCATCATCTTTTATTTCTAAACCTTTTTCTTTTAAAACTTCTTCTGTTAATTGAATTGTTTCTCCTTCAGTAATTTCTATGTAAGACTTACCTTCTTTCATCTTTACAGTAGGATTTGTATTTAATGTTAATTCTTCATTTTTAACACTTACACTTCTTACATATTCTTTATTTGTGTTACTTACATATTTATATTCAGATTTTTCTTCATTTTTTATTTTATATTTTCTTGATGAATTATCATTAGAAGCTTGTATATCTAACTCAAAAACATCAATTTCATTACCAGTCTTTGGTATAGAGTCTTGTGCTGTTATTAAAACATCTATTGTATTATTTTCTTTATTATAAGTATAATCTGTTATTATCTTATCTGACTTTGCTGGATTTATTAAATCCTTTATTACTGGCTTTCCATCTTGCTCTTTTAAAACTATTCCATCTAACTTTAAGCTAAATTGAAGAGCTTTTGGAATATCTTCTATATTATCTAATGATACTTTAACTGTATCTGAATCTACTTTTTTTACATCTAATACAAATTTATTTTCTGTATTTTTAGATTTATTTTCTATAATTTTAGGTGTTGCATAAGCTATTGCAGCTGTTGAAGTTGCTGCTAATGTATATACCAAAGCTGTTTTTACAGTTGGCTTCAGCTTATTATTTTTCATAACTTATCTCCTTCCGTACTTTATAGGGGCTATCATAAAAGAGATAACCCCTTTCAATTAAAAATATTATTATCTTAGTTTACTATCTGTTGTTAAATACATTTTGAATCATATCATTACTTATTTCTATAACTTCATCATATTCATTTGCTATTGCTCTTGCTGTTGAATTATTTAATTCTATTGATGGTAAGTTTGTTGGTAAATCATATAAGAATGTATCACTTACTAATCTTTGACCTACAGGTGCATTATTGCTATCTAGCTTATTGTATCTGTAAAGTTCAGCTTTTATCTTAGTTCCCTTAATATTTTCTTTATCTTCCTGTTGCTCTGGAGTTATCCAATATAACCAAGTTCCCTTAGCAACTTCTCCAAGTTGTGAATTTTCTGGTAGTGTTGCTAATAAAATTGCTTGAGCATTTAAAGCAAAGTTTTCATCTTTTTCATTAATTACTAAAGGTACATTAAATGCTGGGTCACCTTTATATTCACCTGTAACTATTATAGAACCTGCTGGTATAGTCTTTCCTGGTGCATAAGTATACTCAGTTGCTAACTTACCTACACCATGCTCATAAACTTTATTTCCATTATCTATACCAATTTCTATATTATCTCCTGTTGGACCTAATATATCTATTTCTCCTATAGATATAGCATTAGCTCCCTTGGCTACTAACTTAACATATTGTGCATCATATGCCCATAATTGAGTATTTGAATTGCTTCCATTTTCATTAAAGTAAATTGTATTTTCTTTAGTTGTATCAAATTCTCCTGAATGAGCTTTTGACCAACTCTTTCCATCTTTACTTACCCAAACCTCATAACTTCTTATTGGTGAATAATCAGTACCTGAATTTTTACTAAATAAGCTTCTTAATGAGAATTTCTTTGTAGGTGCTTGTCCTGGATTATATTTTAATCCTACAACAGATTTAGCATTTCCTAAATCAATAGTTACATATGGATCTCCTGAAACAACTGTACCATTGTTATTAGTTGCTTTTTTAGCTGTATAAATAGTTGTTGGATCATTATCACTTATCTTTTTAATTTCTCCATTTTGAGCTTGACCATGTCCTGAATGTTCATCAGATATATCATGTTCACTTCTTGTATTAGTATCAAATACCCAATTAGCTTCTGATATACTTCCATCATGATTTACCTTTATGTTACCAATTGTAGTTTCTTGTGTAACATTTAAGTTGTAGTCATAAGCTCTTACTTTATATTCAAAAGCTCTATTATTTATAGCATCAATAACATCAGTGTACTTAGTTAATCCATTTTCTCCATTTTTATCTCTTTCAACGAATCCAACTACTACTTCCTTAGTTCCTGTTGTTGTTGCTTCTTTTCTTATTATTTCATATCCTAAAACTTTATCTGCATCTTTTGTAACACTTAATGTTAATGGAACTTCTTTTTGATTTAAGTAAGATTTATTAATTAATTGAGTTCCATTTGCATCAACTCCAAAGCTTGCCTTTACTGCAGTATCTGAAGCCATAGTTATTGATTCTGTATTACTTCCAGCTTTTAATCTAATTCTTCTAGCATCATCATTTAAATAGTAAATAGCCTTATCTTCTTTTGGATAATTCTTTGAATTTAAGTATTCATTAGTCTTAGGACTAGCTACTAATCCCCATTTTTCAAAGAATCCTCTTAAATCCTTCTTTACTGCATCTGATGCTCTCATTATAAATGTTTGAGCTGTAGAATCATGTCCATTTTCATTTGGAGCTACACCTTTTAATCTTGTTTCTCTATATAATTTAGCATAGAATGTATCATTATCTAAGTTATTATCTGAGTTAAGATTTAACATTTTATAAGTATAGTCATTATCATATGCTAAGTGTAATTGCCAGAACATTCCTAATCTAGTTCCACCATCACTTGCTAAACCTACACTATTAGAAGTTACTTTATCATATATCTTTGTATATGTTCCACCTTCTAATCTAGATGTATTTATATCATTAAATGTTTGAGTTATAAGTGCTAATATATTATTAGTTGTTTCAGCATATGTTAGTCCTGGTCTATCATGAACGTGTCCAATTTCATGAGCTATTCCCCATCCAAATAAGCTTCCATCTTTTGAATTTGTTAAGTTTCCATTTGAATCAAATTTGAAAGGAGTACCATTCATTGCACCTTCAATAGAACCATATCCTATACCAACGTGATGTGATGATGCATACATAAATGCTCCAGTAAACATTCTTTGATATTTAATATTCATACGGTTTTTAGGTGCTCTATTTTCATTATAGAATTGATTTTCGCTCTTTCCACCTAATACTTGTAAAGCAGTATTTGTTATTTTTCCATCACCATCAAAGTCTATTGGTGCTTCAAGTAAACCTTGTTGTGAATAAGAAATTTTCATTATTTGTTCCCAAGCAAGTAATGTATCATAAAGTCTATTTACTTGAGCTTCTTCATTTCCTGATAATCCATTTTCTATTGAGCTAAGTACCTTATCAGCTGCAAAAGAAAGCATTATTCTTTCACCTTCTATATCTGTAGCATTTAAGATAGAAGTTTCTGGATCATAAGTGTAAATATTATTAACATTATCTTCTATACTAGCTGTGCTTGGATATCTATTTTTTAAAGTGCTTACATAACTCTTTAAGTCTTTAATGTATTGTCTTATAGCTTCTTTAACTTCAGCTTCTTTAGATGCATCATCTATAATATTATTTACATTTAAGTGTGGTATTTTTGTTCCACCACTTACTCTTACCTTAAATGTATTACTTTCTGCAAATCCACTCTTAAGACCTATATATAAGTTTCCACCTTTTTCATAGTTCATATCAAAACCAGTTTCAGGTATTTCAATTTCATTTTTACCTACTTTTAATTCTTTTATGACCTTATAAGCAGTTCCACTTTCTGCATTAAATTGTGTTAATACTAAATTAAATTTAGTATCGCTTCTATTTGGACTTGCTATGTAAATATTAACCTTATCTCCTGGTTTTACTGCTATACCAAGAGCTTGGTAATCATTAGTTTGTCCTATAGTATTTTGAGCCCCTATACTATGTATGCTTGAATCTAAAGTTATTATTTCATCTTGTAAAGAAATATCATTTAATAAGTCTTGAGCTCTTTGTAAATTCTTTAGTATTTCATCTTTATTTGGATGATATTCTAAGTTTACTGGATCTATTGTATTTACTCTCTTAACAAGTTCTTCTACCTTTTCTCTAGTTACATCACTATTTAATGATAATTTTAAATCATCAGCAAATAAGTTATCTACATCTTTTTCTAAGCTATCATATTCATATAACTTAATTTCAGATATATTTACTTTACCTGAACCTGAACCTGGATATACAGATATATTTGGCTGTATTTGCTTAGTTGTTATAGGCTCTGATAATTTTAATGTTACTACTCTTCCACTTGTGCTTAATGAAGCATCTCTATATTCCCAATTTCCTTGTGAATTTACAAATCCTATATTACCTGTATATGGCCATGAATCTAAGTCTAATCTTGTTATTAATTTTATAGTATCTATTGTATGTTCTTCTTTAAATGTTATCTTAGGACCACATTTTCCATAAGCAGATGTATCCCAGTTATGCCAAGTCCATGCTGTAGTATAATCATTATCTAAAACAGAAATTGGATTATCTGTAGTTCCACCTTGAGTAAATTCAACTTTTTCTATGTTATTAGTTAAACTTCCCACTCCATTTGGTGTATTTATAAGCTTATAGTTAGGCGTTACTGGTGGTACTAATTTAGCTGTAGTTCCAAGGTAACGTTGAGATAATCCACCTGTTCCATGGTGGTTTGTTGCTGTCATCATAATTTCATAACTTGTTGTATCTTTTAAATTTGTTATTGTATATGACGTAGCTCTTATAAAGTCATTACTATCAGCTTCTCCTGCTGCTAAATTAGTTACTCCTGTTGGAATATCATCTTCTAAATTTGAGTCTTCATATTTTTTATCCCCATTATCATTTGCTTTTAACCATTTTTGAGTTCCAACTTCTCTGTAATATAACTCATAATCTTTTGCTTTTGCATGAGCTTTCCATGAAACTGTAAGTTGTTTATATCCACCTTTTACTGAAATTCCTTCTGGACCTTCTGGTGCTGTTTCTGGTATTACTTGAACTTCTATTATAGAATCAGCTCCAAAGCTGCTTCCATTGTCTCCATCTGCTTTATCATTTAACTTTCCTGATTTAGAATCCCAAGCTTGTGGATTATAATTTGCATCAACATTATCTGGCTTACCATCTTTATCATTTGAATTGTTTGTTTTATTAGTATCACCTGTTGTAGCTGTGCTATAACCCTCTTGCTCATCTTTGTAACCACTCTTCCATTCTCCTGAAATTGATTGGATACTAATTCTGTAAATTCCATAAGGTTTTACTTTTTCTATTTTTAAAGAATTTTGACTTGTTTTATAAGTACTTGTATCAACTACATTATTGTTATTATCTAATTCTTCAACCTTTAATTCATAACCTGATACATTTGTTTCATGGTTCCAGCCTATTGTCATAGCCTCATTTCCAACAGCAGTTGAACTTGTAAAATTATTTATAACAGGTATATTCATTTTAGGTTTTGGAACTTCTTTATATACATTATTTAAAAATTCAACTTTTGCTATTTCAGTTAAATTCTTATTACTTCTACTTCCAGTAACTCTTATATTAACTTGACTTACTGCAACTTGCTTTCCTAAATTTATTTTTATAGTGTCCATTTGTGTACCATCAGCAGTTCTTGCTGCTGATTTAGTTACATTCGAATCATTAAATTTAACTGTTAAGTCTTGTCCATCTTCTCCTGCACCTGGTATAACAACTTCACCACTAGATGGTGCATTTTCACTTGGTGCTTGTATAACAACTTCTTCAATTGATGCTGATTCTTCTTCTGAACTAGCAGCTCTTGATTTTCCTGTTAAACTCATAGGAATTTCTATAGGATTTTCTTCACTTATTTCACCTTTAGCTTTTAAAGATACTACATCATCACTATCTTTTAGTATGTTTTTAATATCTCCAGTTACAGTTAACTTTTCTGTATTTAAATTTATATCAACATTTTCTGGATTTATTATTGGTGTTGTATTAACTACAACTGGATTACTCTTAACCTTATCCATATTTTTATGTACATAACTTAAATCTGTTATATCAACTTTACCATCTCTATTTAAGTCAAACTTTGTATCTGTTGATTTATTCTTTATAGCATTTTTTAAATCTTCATAATCTTTTTTATCAACTTTATTATCAGAATCAAAATCACCACCTATTAAAGCAGCTGGATAATGTTCAGTAGTTCCATCTTCTGATTCTATATTTTTTTCATCTGTACCTACTAAAATTCTCTTTGAAGACTTTTTAATTTCTACGTTATCCATCTTTACAGTTTGATATCCACCTCCAGATATCTCAACTGAATATGTTCCTAATTCAAGATTTTCAAAAGTTAAGTGATAGAAATTTAATTCTGTTGCACCTTCACTTAATTTATTTCTTCTATAATCTAATGCTTCTAAAGTGTACGCTATTTCAGTATCTTTTAACTTTCTACTTTTAACATCAGAACCTAATTTAACAGTATGACTTTGTCCATCCTCTTTAGTTAATTTTACAGTAAAATTTGTTTTGCTTGAATCTGCTACTTTTATAGGACTAGCAAAATTAACATCTAATTCTAACTTTCCTGTTACCTTATATGGTGTTGAAGTTTGTGTTTCATTAGATTTATCTTCTTTTTCTGATGGCGTATCATTTTTTTCTTCACCATTATTATTTTCTTCTTTTTCAGTTTCAGTATTCTCTTTTTCAGCTTGTTCTTTATCTTCAGTAGCTGCCCCATTACTTTCTTCTGATTTGTTATCTTTTTCTAAGTTCCCCTCTTGATTATCTTCTGACTTTTCAGTCGCTGAATCAGAATTACTTTCATTGCTATTTCCAACAACAACTTCATTTACTTTATTATTTTCTTGATTGCCATTTTTAGTATCTGCAAATGTAACACCTTGCACTTGAGTAGTAATCAAAGCTACTGCTAACATAGCTGATATTTTTCTTCGATTCATTCTTATCCTCCTTTTTATACAAAATCCTACATAAAATATATCATATTTAAGCCGTTTTTTCCAATATCATTAATTTTATTTAACTAAATTTCAAAAAAATATTAATTTAATATAAATTTTAATATTTTTTATTAAACTATTAAGTAAAATATGAATTACTCAGTTATCTTGTAAATGTAAAATGGTAAGACCTATAAACTTATAAGTCTTACCGTTTTTATTATTTAATAATATTACACTTTTTCCAAAATAAACAACAAATAAACAATTATTGGTAGTAAAGGCTTAATAAAAAAATATTGTTTTAACATTAAACATTATATCAGCTATATTAAGTATAAAATTTTAAATTAATTTAAAACGCCCACTTTTCAACCTCAACTGTACCACTTCCACTTAACTTTAATTTAGAATCAATTTTATCATTATAAATTCTAGTAGTGAATACTTCTTCTCCCTCATTTAAAAACACTTCTAAAGAAGAATTATCAGAAAATACTCTTAATGATTTAACATTATTAATTTCAACAGCTCTCATATTTCTTCCATACCCTGATTTTCCTAGTTGTAACTTAAATACCCCATTACTAAATGAAAGATTACAATCTTCTCTTAATTCAATCTTAAATTCATCACACTCTTTAAAATTAAAATTTAATTCAAAAGTATTGCTTTCAAATATATCTAAAATAGCTACCTCATTTAAAGAAATTTCCTTCTTAAAGGAATTTCCTTTTCTTAATGCTTCTAATTCAGCAATAGGAATTTGATATATTTTATTATTCTTTAAAACTAATTCTCTAGGAATTGTTAATTGATGTTGCCAGAAGTTATCTATAGTTGGATTTCTATGTTCTATTGCATCAGGAACCCCCATCCACCCTATAACAATTCTTCTTCCTTTAGAATCTTCAAAAGTTTGTGGTGCATAAAAATCAAATCCTCTATCTATTTCAACAAACTCACCAAGATTAAGTTTCTTTTTATCATCTTCAAAACTTCCTACTGCATATCCACATTGATATACATTATTATATTTATATCCTTCTGCTTCCATCCCTTGTGGTGAAAACATTAGTATATCTTTATTTTCTAACTTAAATATATCTGGACATTCCCACATATATCCCATATCTTCATTTTTCCCTGCTGGTACTGAATGGAATTCCCAATTATAAAGATCAGTTGATTTATATACTAAAATACACCCCTTATCATCAATAGTTCTAGCACCTAAAACCATGTAATAAATCCCATTTTCTTCCCATACCTTTGGATCTCTAACATGTAAGGACATATCTTTTGGGAAATCCGTATTTCTTAAAACTACTTTCTTCTCTGAAAAATTTATTCCATCTTTGCTAGTAACCAATATAACATTTTGTTCTCTTCCAGTTAATATATAATCATGGTCTCCAGCATGTTTTACATTCCCTGTGTAGAAGAAATATATTGTATCATACTTAACAAAAGCTGATCCCGAATATACTCCATCTTTATCTTCATTTATATCTGGATAAAGAGCTACTCCTTTATCTTCCCAATTAACTAAATCTTTGGATATTGAATGTCCCCAAAACTTTAATCCTCCCATTGGTGTTAATGGTGAGTATTGATAATAACAGTGATATTCTCCATTAAATTCACATAATCCATTTGGATCATTTATCCATCCAATTGGAGGTATTATATGATATTTACTTCTCCATTTATCATTATTAACTTGCTCTAAATGTTTAGCCATGCACTCTTTTATTTGTTTGTCAAAATCACTTCTCAACATCGTTATCTCCCTTGTGCTAAAGCTAAAACTTCCTCTTTAGTTGGTAATGCACCAATAGCTCCTCTTTTGCATACTGTTAAAGCAGCTGTTGCATTTGAGAAAGTTAATATTTCTTTTATTTTTTCTTCTGATAAATTAACTAAGCTTTCTAAAGTATTGTCATCTTCAGCAACTTGGTATAAAAACGAACCTATAAATGAATCTCCAGCTCCTGTTGTATCTTGAGCTTGAACTCTAAATGATGGTGAAAATACCTTTCTTTCCTTAGTTATAAATTCTGCTCCATTAGTTCCCTTTGTATAAATTATAACTTCAACATCACCTTGTAATAAAAACTCTAAAGCCTTTGGTTCATCTGAAATTCCAGTAATAAATTCTAATTCTTCATCACTTATTTTTACTATATTAGCTAATGGTAAAAATTCTAAAATTGCTTTTCTGCAAGCTTCTGGACTTTCCCATAATGGTAATCTTACATTTGGATCAAAGCTAATTAAACAATTATGTTTTTTGGCAAATTCTATAGCCTTTTTATGAGCTTCTTTAATTGGAGCATCTATTAAGCTAACTGAACAAAAATGTAATATTCCTCCTTCTGTAAAATCTTCTTCTTCAATTTCTGCTGCATTTAATAACATATCTGCACTTGGATTTCTATAAAATGAAAAATCTCTTTCCCCATCTTCCTTTAATGATACAAATGCTAATGCTGTATTTGCTTCTTTAGTTCTTAATACCTTTGAAACATCAACACCTAATGGTGAAACTTCTTCTAATATATGATCTCCAAACCCATCAACACCAAGTTTAGTAAGCATTTGTGCTTTACCACCTAATTTTGCAACTGCTGCTGCAACATTAAGTGGTGCTCCACCTGCAACTCTAAAAAAGTTGCTCACATCCTTTAATGCAACTCCCTTTTCATGTGGAATAAAATCAATTAAAGCTTCTCCTATTGAAATTACCTTTTTCATTTTCTTTTCCTCCTAAAATTCAATTGTGGGAATGTTCCCTTGTGTGCTAAAAAATATATTTCATACTTAATATTAAATTTACATAATTTTATATTTCTAAAAATATTATATCATTTATACTTTTCTAGTCCATATTTTTCTTTATATTAATAAACTTTATTTTACTTTTCATATTTACTTTATTTTTCTATAAAATCATTAATTACTTTATTATATTTTTAAACTTTAATTTTTATTTTTAATCACAATATTATATGTAAAAATGAGGATTCAAATTTGAATCCCCATTTTTTATTATACTAATTTATAGTTTATTTTATATTATCAAGCATAAACATAAATTGTGATGTATAATTATCAACTTCATCTTCATATACTAAAGTAATTGTATATATATATGAGTCAAAATTTGTAGTATCTATTGTTACAACTCCATTTTCATCTACACAATCTTTTATATCTAAAGTAGTATATTCATGTGTTTTATTATGCTTCACTATTACTGATTTTGGTAATAATTTTTCACCATTTCTATTTATAACATCTAAGTTTACAGTTGCTTTATTATCTTTTGAATAAATACTCCCTGACATTAATCCACCTAAAACATTTGCTTTTAAATCTTTTAATTTTTTAAGATTTTTAAGTGGTGATAAATCTCTTATTTCATTATAGTCTATATCTAATGATTCTAAGTTTATAGCATGTTGTAACCCTTCTAAACTTTCTACTTGTGATACTTTTAGTGAAGTTAGCTTTCTCATTTGTCCAACTGTTATTTCACCTGATATTCCAAGTTCTTTTTGTATACTAGCTTTTAAAAATTCATCTTTTATTTGCACTGTTTCATTTAAATTAACTTCTACTAATGAATCCATAGCTTCTTTTAATTTTTCAATAGCTTTGTCTATTGTTTCTTGATTAGCTGAACTTAAAGCTTCTTTAGCAACATTTATTGCATTTTCTAATCTTTCAATAGATTCTTGAGTATAATTATTTAAATTTATATTTTCAGCTTTTGTTAAAACTTCTTCTAATTTAGCTGTATTAAATTTTGCTATATTTCTAAATCTTGCCTCTGCCCAGTCTGCATGATCCCAAGTACTACCATTAGTTGCTGAATCTACTACTAATTTAACTTCATTAGAGTTTCTAACATCTACCATTAAACGTTGTTTTGGTGAATTTGATTTCATAACATCAGTTTCTGCTTTTAATTTACCATCTACATAAACCTTAAATATAACACTTGATGCACTTTGATTTGATACAAATTCATCAAGACCTACCCAAGTATCAAATATATCATATCCTGTTGAATCATATACTATTTCTGAATAAGAATGAGTTCCTATACCCTTTTTAAAAGTATCATAAGTTCCATTTTCATTTAAAAGTTTTATAGGTTGTTGTCTTACTGATTTATCTTTACCTATAGCCCCTGAACCTATTGTTGCTGATTTCCATTCTAAATCAGATACATAAGTTTCTTGATCTGTAATTGCTACTTTTCTTGTAAATTCAGTTGTTAAGTTATCACTGTCTGTTACTGAATATACAACATCAAATATTCCAACTTTTCCTTTTTCATAATCTGTTTTTACATTTATTTTAGAAGTTAAGTTTCCATCTTCATAATCAGTTGCTGTTATTCCTTGAAGTAAATCTACTTCCTCATTTACATTAAATACTGCTAAATCTTTACCTTCTATTACTGGTTTTGAATAATTTTTATATAATTTAGTATCTGCCCAAGATGCAAAATCTCCTACTAAGTTTCCATCTACATCATCAGCAATTAAAGTAAGTTCTTTAACTCCTGTAACATCTAATCTTACATATTCTGCAGGAGTATTTGTTTTTATTACATCAGAAGTATAAACTTCTTTTCCATCAGCAAGTATTCTAAATCTTATTGTTGTACTTCCTAAGTTATAGTTTTTATCTGTTCCCACATATGTTGTAAAATAGTTGTAATTTCCATCTAAATTATATACTATTTTAGCATTTGTTGCAGCACCAATACCTTTATCAAAAGTTTTAACAGTTCCATCTACGTTAAGTTTAATCTTACTAGTTGAGCCAACTGCCATATCTTTAACAACACTTCTCCATCCAGTTGTAGCTGACTCCCAATTCATATCTGATAAATATTTGCTTTGACCATAAACTACTATTGTTCTTTCCTTTGTAGTTATATTTGAATCACTATCAGTTACTGTGTATGTTACTTTGTATGTTCCTACTTTGTTTGGTGAAAATCCACCATCATTTACTACTATATTTGAAGTTATGTTGCCATCTTCTTGATCACTTGCAACTACTCCATCCATTAAATTTAATTCAGTATTTTTCTCAATCATTGTAAATTCTTCAAATGTTAAAGTTGGGAATTTAGCTTTTATTATTTTTTCAGCGTTATCCAATTCAACTTTGAATAATTCATATGCTGGATGATTTTTAACTTCTTCTCTTAAAGCTTCTAATTTTTCTAAAGTATTATAGCTTTGTGCTACTTCTGTTTTGTTTTCATCTGTAAATAAACCAGCCATTTTATCTGCTAATTTATCTTCTTTATAAAATGCCACTTCACCGAAGCTTGCCCATTCTCCACTTGCTTTTACAAATTTAAATTTCACTCTTCTTGCATTTACTTTGCTCATATTAAATTCAACAGTATCGCTTATTGCTCCAGAATATGCCCCTTGTCCTGCTAAATAGAAATCATCTCCTGATTCACTTTCTGATACATATATTTCAAATTCAGTAGCAAAACCTTTGTTATTTCCGTCACGTCTTGATGCATATGCCATCTTGCTTATTTCTTGAACTTCACCTAAATCAAATGTTACTTCATTTTTAAATGAACTATTATTTGGAGAGTTTGTCTCCCAATGAGTATTTATTTTTCCATCTATTGCATTGCCTATTACACTGTTTCCGTAATTTCCTGCATTATTTTGTGCAGATACTATAGGTAATTTAAACTCTTCGTTATATCCATCTAAATTTGAGAACTGCCCATACTTAGATTTTGTAACTGTATAATCTTCAGATACTGTAACATATATTTTTTTACGTGTTACATTGTTATCTTTATCAGTTACTTTATATACAACTTCAAATTTTCCTATTTTATCTTTTTCAAAACTATTTGATTCAATTTCAATTTTTGATGTTAAATTTCCATCTTCCACATCAATTGCTTCAACCCCTTCTCTTGGATTGAAATCTTGTCCAAGTTTTAAGTTTTTATTTTCTGCTATAATTTTTGGTTTAGCATTATTTGTAGTTAATTTTGGATTAGCTATTAGTCCATGGTCTGCTGTATTTCCATTTTCAGCATCAGAAACTTCAATTACAAGCTCTTTAACACCTGATACAGGAACATTTACATAAGCCATGTTGTCATAATATCCTAAAACATCTGTAGATGCTAAAACTTTACCATCTGCTATTATTTTAAATTTGATACTTGAATTATTGTTTGGTTGTATTGATGATTGATCAACTCCAAGTAATGCCTCAAATGTATCATATTCTTTATCTGATAAATCATAAGTTATCTTACCATTAGCATGTATTCCAAAACCTTTTTCAAATGTTTTTATATTTCCATTTACTCTACCTTGTATATTAGAGTTTCTTCTTGGAGTCCCCCATGCTGTTGATACAGATTTCCACTCAAAATCTGATAAATAATCATAGTCACTTACTACTTTTACATTTAATATTTTATTAAAAGTTACACCATTATCTTCTACTGTATATTTAACTTGATAGTTTCCATGCTTAGTAGTATCTACATTACTTTCAAATTTAACTTTTGATGTTATGTCACTTCCTGAGTGAGTAAATCCTTTAACATAATCCATAGCATTAAATTCTTCATTTAAATTTAATGTTATAGTTTCTTGTTGAATACTTATGCTTGGTGTTAATGAATTTATTTGTACTTTATCACCTGTTGATAAATTTTTTGCATAAGGTATTACTTCATAATTTATATTTTCATTTGTATTAGTTGCCTCTGAATCTGTATAAGTTCCAGATGTAGTAAACCCTATCACTTTTCCATCTTTCACTATTTCATAACCAAGTAAGTCATCTTTTGCTTCACTAGCAATACTCATGCTTAGTTTTGTTCCAGAATTTGATTTTGATAATGAAACTTCTAAAGAAGTATCTTTGTTTTCAAATCCATTTCCTTCATAATTCATAGCACTAGTATTTAAATACCATATTTTTTGTCCTACATTTGAATATTTCTCTTTTAATCTATTTTTACATTCATCTGATAATTTAAATCCATATTTGTCAAAATAATTACTTAGATTCATACCTATAACTTCTGATGAATATTCAGCAAATAAATCTTGCTTTTCTTGTGTAGTGCTAGGATTAGGTTTTCTCTTTCTATATAATGCTTCTAACTCTGCCCAATAAGTATTTTTCTTTATTTGTAACTGCCAGAACATTCCTAATTTTTCAGAATAATCTAATCCTTCATACGTTTTTAATGATTTCTCTGGTGCTAAATACTTATATAATTTATCGTATTGTACTCTATCATTTAATCCATTTTTTATATAAGCATTGTTTGCCCACATATTATTAGTAACTTCGGCCCACTCTCTTGCATCTATATCCATTTGGTGTCCGGCTTCATGAAGCATTCCCCAAAGTATACTGTTTATACTACTTTCATCAGTTCTTAATACAATTTCTTGTATATGTCTTTGAATACCTATATGATCAGTATATGCATAAGCTGCACCATAAGGTTGCATTAACCTTACTGCTGTTCTAACATTTGTAGAATCATTATCTGGATCGCTTGTATCATCTTTTAATCCAGCAAAATCAAATGCTTCTTGGAATTTCTTATTCCAAACATCTACACTTTCTTCAACATCTACGTTTTCATTTACATATACTTGATATGCTGCTTTTGCAGTTCCTGTGTATAATACTCTTTTTGTACTGAATTCATATATATCAACTGTATTTTCAGGATCTCTATCTAGCTTTTCTTTATATTCTTTTAATAATTTTAAGAATTTTTCTTTATCATCTCCTGGTTTGAATGATGGGAAGAATTCTCCACCTTCTATACGTACAACTGGGGCTTTTCCTTGTTGTTCAGGTGTATATTTGTTTATTAAATATACTGCTCCACCCTTTGTAGATTTCATACTCCATGAGTCACTATATATTTCAGGTACTGTTATAACATTCATACCCTTTTGTAATTGATACTCTTGTTTCCAGTAACCAAATCTACCTTCTTGCTGAGTAAATGCAATTTTTGGAAGTGGTGCCCCATCTTCTGCATCAACAAAAACTCTAAATACTTGTCCTGGTTTTGCCACTATACCTGTAGATTGTAAGTCTGTACCAAAAGTAGACATTTTTAATTGATTTCTTGCTTTTGCATGTGTATCACCATATTGTGTCAGTGTAAATGTTCTATCTGAATAATCTTTATTACCATTTAAAATTTCTTTTGCTAATTCTATAGCATATGATAATTTATCCTTTAAAGGATGATTGTTAACTTCTTCTTCTAGCTTATTTATTGCTTCTTCATTATTATATTGATCTTTTAATTTTGTCATTGTACCATCTGTAAAAATATTATTTACAGTTTCAGACACTTTATCTTCCTTATAGAACACAAATTCTGATGCACTTGCCCAATCCCTATTAGCTTTTTTAAATACAAACTTTATTTTTTTGAATTCCGTAGGATTAAATTTTATTTCAACAACATCTGTTGTTGAATTTTTATATTCACCAGTAGCTACTAATTCAAAATTATTGCTATCATCTTTAGAACCATATATTTCAAACTCTTCTGCAAATCCCTTTCCACCTGCATCAGGTCTTGCTGCATAAACAATTCTATTTAAAATAGCTTTTTCTTTTAAACTAATTACAACTTCATTAGTAAAATTTGAGTTATTAGGTTTTCCTGTTTCCCAATGAGTTTTAAAGTTTTCATCTATAGCTTTGTCTATAGTGCTATTTACATATCTTCCACCATTATTAGTTATAGATTCAATATTAGAATTATCCATTTTATAAACTTTATTATAACTTTGTAATAATTCACTTCCATGTAAACTGAATTTGCTAACAATAGCTTTTTTTGTTTCATTTTTTTCTGATAATTCATTAGTTTGCACAGTATTGTTTTTAGATAATGTTTCTGCAAACACATTAATAGGTGCTGCTGTCATATTCGCTATTGTAGTAGCTAATATTAATGTTGATAATTTTCTTTTTAACATCTTTTATCCCCCTAAAATAAATAAAAAATTACTTTATTTTAATCAATAACTAAAATATTTTTATAATTTTTTATTAATCGTTAACATTATTATTATATATATTTCTCTATTTTTCAACAACTTCCTTTAAATTTTAAATTTTATTAACATTTATCATTCTTTGAGAATTTATACTAATTATTTTTATATATTATAATAAATAATTATTTATAAATTTGATAATACTATAAATAGTTAATTTTAGTAATTAGACCATTATCTTTTAATTTTAAAATAAATTTCATATTTTTTATTTTTATATTTAATCTAATATATCTTACTTAAAAGGGTGATTTTATGTTTCCATTAAATAAAAATAGTAAAACTAAAAATATACTTTCATTAATAATTTATTGTTTTTTAGTAATAGCACTATTTGCACACTTTTTTTATTGCATAGGAAAAGTGCCTCCTAGTCATTATGTTTCTAAAAATAATATTTTAAGTGCTGTTTCAGCTAGTGCTAATATTTTTAATATTAATTCTAATACAACCTTAAATGAAAATATTAGTGTTTATGAAGAAAAGCTTACTAAATTCATTAGCTCAGCTTTTAATGAGCGTAATAATAGTTTTTTAAATGGAAATGTATATAAATTATATAATTATTATGGTACTTCTGATGCTAATGCTAAATATTCATTAGATTATGAATTTAAAAGGATAGCTTATTTAAGGGATTGGTCTTTAGAACGTTCTATAATTTTTACAAGCATTAATTCATTAGTTATTATAAATAAAGTAACTAAAAATAATAATAAAATAATAGTAAATTTAGATGAATACTATAACTTTAATTATATTCATAATAAGCAATTTGCTTCAAATAAGTTTTCATTTACAATTCCACATATTTTAACACTTTATAGTTATATAAATGACTTAGGAGAGGAATGTTTTATTATTGATAAGGATTATTATAGTGATGTATTTAATGATGAATTAAATGATTATAATTTTTATTTAACTGAAACTTCATTACCTTATACAAAAAAAATTAATCCTAATTATAAAGTTTCAGAACAATTTAATAAAAATGATATTATAAGATTTGATAAATCACTATTTACTGATCATAAGGCAATAATATCTGGTTATGATTCAAATGGTTATCCTTTAATAGATAGTAACTCCTTTAATATTTCTAATATGCCTTTTGATTTAGGTTGGAAAGAAAAAAATATAAAATTATCATATTAAAAAAATATTACTGGAAATCAAAATTTCCAGTAATATTTTATTTATAAAAAACTATATTACATTAAATTATATATTATTAATATCTATTATTTAATTTCATTTGACGCTCTATATCTCTCTTTGCTGCTTTTTCAAGCATTGAATCTCTCTTATCATAGTTTTTCTTACCTTTACAAATTCCAAGAGCTACTTTAACTCTTCCATTTTTAAGATATAAAGATAATGGAACTAATGTATATCCATCTCTTGAAACTAATCCAGCTAATCTTCCTATTTGCTCTTTATGAAGTAATAACTTTCTTTCTCTTAGTGGATCAACATTAAATATATTACCTTGTTCATATGGACTAATGTGCATATTTAAAATAAATATTTCACCATTTCTAACATCAGCATAGCAATCCTTAAGGTTACATTTTCCACCCCTTATAGATTTTACTTCTGTACCAACTAATTCGATTCCCGCCTCCATTGTTTCTTCAACAAAATAATCATGACGAGCTTTTCTATTTTCAGCTAAAGAATTACTATTTTTAACTCTTGCCATTTTCCCACCCACTTTATTAATTATCTTCTTGCTTTGTTCCAAACTCCTTCTTAATTTCTGCAATTATTGATGCTGTTTCTTCACTTGGAACAATTTCCTTTAAATCTTGCTCACTCTCTACAATATCAAAGAAAACTTCTCTATTATCAATATCAACTCTAGAACACTTAACTTTCACTGAATCTCCCAGTCTATAAACCTTTTTATTTCTTTGTCCTAATAACATTAAATGCTGCTCATCATAAATATAATAATCATCATCTAAATCATTAATATGAACAAGACCTTCTACTGTATTAGGCAGCTCAACAAATATACCAAATGATGTAACTGAAGATATAATTCCTTCAAATTCTTCACCAATTCTATCCATCATATATTCAGCTTTCTTTAAGTCATCTACTTCTCTTTCTGCTTCTTCTGCTAATCTTTCCATTTCTGATGATTGCTTAGCTGCTATATCTACTATTGGTGTTAATTTAGTTATTCTCTTTTCATCAATTTTACCATTTAAATATTCCTTTATTATTCTATGAATTTGTAAATCAGGATATCTTCTTATTGGAGATGTAAAATGACAATAATAAGTTGCTGCTAATCCAAAGTGACTTGAACATTCTGGAGTATATTTTGCTTTCATCATACTTCTTAATAAAAGTGTACTTACTACAGTTTCTTCTTTTTTTCCTTTTACCTTTTCTAATACTTCTTGAAGAATTCTTGGATGAATGTCTTGAGAAACTTTCATTGTATACCCTAAATTATATATAAATTCTCTAAACTTTTCTAGTTTTTCTTCATCTGGATTTTCATGAACTCTATATACAAAAGGTAAATTAGTCCAAAACATATGCTCTGCTATAGTTTCATTACAAACAAGCATAAATTCTTCAATTATTCTATTTGCTATTTCTCTTTCATATGGCTTTATATCAATAGGTTTACCATTATTATTTAATATTATCTTTGATTCTTCAAAATCAAAATCTATAGCGCCTCTTTTCATTCTCTTTTCTCTAAGAATTAAACAAAGCTCTTCCATTGTTTTAAAATCATCAACAAGATAATCATATTTTTTTATAAGTTCTTCATCATTATCTCTTAATATTTTAGTAACATCAGTATATGTCATTCTTTCAGAAGTTCTTATAACAGTTTCTGCTATTTCATGATCACAAACCTTACCTTTATTATCAATAATCATAAAACAACTTAAAGCTAATCTATCAACTTTAGGGTTAAGAGAACATATTCCATTAGATAACTTTTTAGGAAGCATAGGAATAACTCTATCTATTAGATAAACAGAAGTTGCTCTTTTTAATGCTTCTTTATCTAAAAGATTCTTTTCTTTAACATAATGTGAAACATCAGCAATATGAACACCTAATTTATATTTTCCATTTTCTAATTTTTCAATAGATACAGCATCATCAAGGTCCTTTGCATCTTCTCCATCTATTGTAACCATTCTAATATTTCTAATGTCTTTTCTTCTCTTAATTTCCTTTTCATCTATTTCTTCAGGTATTCCCTCTGCATATGCTAATACCTTAGCTGGAAATTCTTCTGGAAGACCATGTTTTTTAATTATTGTTAAAATATCTAATCCTTTTTCGCCCTTTTTTCCTAATACTTCTTTAATTACACCTTCTGGACTTCTTCTCTTATCTGGCCATTTAGTTACTTCAGCAATAACTATATCCCCATGATTTGCCCCATTTTTATCTTTCTTAGAAATAAAAATATCTTGATTTAATCTAGTATCTTCAGGAACCACAAATCCAAAATTTCTACTATCTTCATAAACACCAATTATTTTAGTATTAGCTCTTTCAAGAATTTCTATTACTTCTCCTTCTCTCTTTTTACCATTAACATCATCTCTAGTTATTTGAACAATAACTCTATCATTATTCATTGCACCATTAATAAATGAACTTGGTATAAAGACATCTCTTTCCCCATCTTCTTCAGGAATTAAAAATCCAAATCCCTTTTTATGTGATTGAATTCTTCCCTTTATTAATCCTAATCTTTCTGGCACAGCAAATTTATCTTTATTTGTTCTAACTATAGACCCTTCTAATTCCATTATTTTTAATGTCTTTTTAAAAACCTTATATTCATCTGGACTAATATCAAAAACTGAAACTAATTCTTGAATATCCATAGGTCTATATGCTTCTTCTTTCATGAAGCTAAGTAGGGTTTCCTTTATTCCCATGTAATTTCCTCCATTAACATATAATTTTCTCCATTTTTTTCTTATACACACTATTTATTATACTACCACATGTTTGATTTTTTATTCAATATAAGGCTTACTAAATCTCGCTTATTATACTTTATTCAATTACTTTTGTTTTAACTACCAAGACTTAATTTATATTTATTTCTAAATTCTTTACTTATTTAAATTAGATTTTATTTTCTAAAATATTATAAACACTATATTTATAGGGTATCCTAACTTAAAGTAAATTAATAAAGGGAATGTACCACTAATATAGATACACTCCCTAAATATCTTAAATTAAGTTTAAAGCTATTGTGTTAACAGCAAATAAAAGCATTGAAACTATAGTAACCTTAGCTAACATAGCCTCTTTTGTCTTTGATTTATTTTTCGTAAAAAAAGTTTCACTTTTACTACCTTGAATTAATCCACTTAAAGCATCAGCTTTACTTTTTTGCATTAATATTGAACCAACAACTATTAACCCTAAAATTGCTTCTAAAACAAATAAAAAAGTTTTCATTGCTATTACCTCCTATATTATACTTTCGTGCATATTCATATAACTTTATCATAACATAATATATAATACTTATCAAGAATATTTACAAATACCACCAATTAAAAAGGCTGTGCATAAACGCATCAGCCTTTTTGAGGAAATTTTATGAAAAAATGTATTGTTTAAGTAAAATTATTTTAGTGGCAAATGACAAGTGACAAGTTTCAAGTTTAGGTATAAATTCAGCTAACGCTGAATTCAAAAAAATATATTTTCAGAAACTCCCCAAGGAGTTTCCTCATTAACTTGCCACTTATCACTTGCCACTTGTCACTTACCACTTTATTCTATCTGTATTCTACGTCGTCACCATCAACTAGTTCTGAATTTTCTTTTATATATTTAACTAATTCATCAACTTGAGCATATGCTACTGCAACATAAGTATCTGCTGCTCCATAGTATATTGCTATTCTTCCTGTTTCAGGATCTTGAAGTGTTGCACATGGGAATGCTACATTTGGAACAAATCCTGTTATTTCATATTCTTTTTCAGGAGTTAATAAGTAATCTCTAGTTCTATATAATACTTTTGATGGATTATCTTTATCTAATATAGCAGCACCCATGCTGTATACAAATCCATTACAAGTTCCAGAAACACCATGATAGAACATTAACCATCCTTCTGATGTTTCAATTGGTGTAGCACCACTACCTATTTTAGTTCCTTGCCACCAACCTTGGCCACCTTTTGTCATAACTCTTCTGTGTCTTCCCCAGTGAACTAAGTCTGGACTTTCACTTAAGAATATATCACCAAATGGAGTATGTCCACTATCACTTGGTCTGCTTAATAATAAGAATTTATCATTAACCTTTCTTGGGAATAAAACACCATTTCTGTTAAATGGAATAAATGGATTTTCAAGTCTTACAAATGTCTTGAAGTCCTTTGTCATTCCTAATCCTAGTGCTGCTCCACCAAAATCACAGCACCAAACTATATAATAAGTATCATCTATCTTAACTAATCTTGGGTCATAAGCATAACTTGGTTGATAATCATTTCCTTGTTCATCTACCCAATGAATTTCTTCATCTTCTATATCCCAATTTAAAGCATCTGTACTTCTTCCTAAATGTAATTGTGGTCTTCCATTTTTATGGTCAGCTCTAAATACACCTATAAATCCATCTTCATAAGGAAGTACTGCACTATTAAATATTCTTGCACTCTTCTTTGTTGGATTCCAATCAATTATAGGATTGTTGTTATGTCTCCAAACAACTCCCTCAAATCCTTCTGGTTTTTCTTGCCATGGGATGTTTTTTACTGCATCACCGTAAATCTTAACTTTTTCCATAATACCCTCCATTTAATATATTGAAATATAACTTAATTACTTATTTAAATGTAATACTTAATGCTTACATTTTCTTTTACCTTACTAAATAGTAAACTATTCATTATAAAGTATCTTTAATTAATAATTTGTTTAACAAAAATATTTCTTTTGAAAAATCTTGTTAACAATTACATACTTAATTTACTATGTTCTAGCTTTAATTTCTATAGATTTTACCCTTTACCTTTGTTTTTGTATATATATCTGTAAAAAAGTTTTAATTTTAAATAAAAACTTAAAAATTAAATTAATTATATAATTAATTCCAAATTTTCTCTCCAAAACTTTCTATAAATTTAGTAAGTTCTTCTGCCATTTCTTCAGCTTCCGGTATTCTTAAATGACCTGGTGTTCCAATTCCATTTCTTTTAAACTTAAATCTTACAATTTTATCATCATTAATATCCTTAGTCATTTCATCAAGTGCAATATCCCAACCTTCATTGTGACATAATAAGGTAGTAATAATAATAAATAATGCATTAGGATACTTACTTCTTAAATCAAGAATAATTTCTTTATATTTATTTTTCCAATATTCTCTTTTTTCTATATCATCATTTATATAATCAACTGGATGAGAATCATTTTGTCCCAATGCCATAATCACTACATGTGGAGTATATCTACTAAAATCCCATTCATTACATTTACCAAGTTCTCTACTATATCTTAATTTATCATAAGTAGATTCTAATCCTATATAGCCTAAGCTTGGATTAAAATATCCTGTTCCATCTAATACAGCTATTCCCCCTTGTGCATTATTGTTAATTTCTGCACCTAGCTTTCTTGCTGTAATCATAGAATATGAGTACCATGAATTTGAATATATACCTTCATGCCCTTCTGGATCTACCTTTCCAACATATTCTATAGCTTCTGAAACTTCACCAGCTGATACTGAATCTCCAAAACATTCAATTCTTCTATTACTTTTTGGTTCTGGAGTATCTAAATTACATCCTTTTTCTAATATAACACCATAAAAATCAAAATAATGAGCTGCATCAGATCTTTTAAATAAGATTAAATCATGAACACCTTCACTTAACCCTTCTGCAACATCTAATACAATATTTTTATTATGCTCTTCTATTATTACTTTTCCTGTAATATTCCCATCTATAATAAATCCAATAGCATTTTCGTAACATGCATGAATATTTTTAATTGCTATTTTTAAAGATTTTCCTGTAAACTTTGTTTTAATCATACTTCCTGCATAAATAATTGTTGGAGCTTTAGAATTTTCAAAATCAACTCTCCCACTATATTGATAATTAGGATTATCAGCTTCTATTAATATATATTTTTCTTTATTTAATTCATTTAAATACATGATATTCCCCCTATGACACTAAAAATCCCATTATATTTACTTCTACTGGTTTATCTTCATTAATTACTCTTATTTCAATATCATGATTTTTCTTTAATGAATTTTCAACTAAAACTTCAGTTGCTGAATAATCTCCCCAGCCATTTTCAAAATAAGTATCTATAATTTTGCTCTCTTTTCCGTTAATTTTAACTTCTATTTTTCCTGCATTATTTTTTACAGACTTTTTAAATAATAAAAATATATTTTTACCCTCTATATTAGTTTTTAATATAGCTTTTTTTCCTTCTGAATCATTAAACTGCCATCCATTTTTAAACACTTGGAATCCTTCTTCATCTACTTTAAATGTACTTGTAGTTTCACAGTTTAAATTAGTGCTGTTTAATATTTTCCCATTTATATACTCATCCCCAAATAAAGGTGTTCCAAGTTGGATTTCTTCTGAATTTACTTCATTTAAATTTTGGTATATATTTTGCATAAAGCTTATTAATAATTCTGATATTATAAAATGTCCATAATCATTAGGATGAACTTCATCACTTCCTACTTCTTCCCATTTTAATTTATTACTTATAATTTCAATATAAACTGTATCTCTAAAGCTTATCATTGGAATTTTATATTTCCTACCAATTTCTATTTGCTGCTCTTGTACATTACTTCCATCAAAATTAGTCATAAAAACTTCAATTATTGCTGGTGGATTTTGAGTTGATAAAATTCTTCTTATTAAGCTTTCATAAGCAATTTTATCATAAATAGTATTTTTATCGTTTACAGCAAAATCAATAAAAACAATATCTGGATTTTTACTTAATACTTGTTCTTCAACTCTATGAACACCTATTATAGATCCAGTTGCACCAACACCTGCATTTACATATTCAACATTTACATTATTAAATGTATCTTTAAACCATTTATAAGTTCTACTTGCATAACACTCTTCAAATTTTGTTGCATTACATCCTTGAGTTATTGAGCCACCTAAAAATGCTACACATATATCTTGTCCATTTTTAGCTTTATTCATAACTTGTACAATTCTTGAAATATCTCCTTTACTAACTATTGAATTTTTAATCATATCCTCTGTTATCTTAAACTCCATTTTTTACCCATTCTCACCTTAAATTCATTTCCTAAATTTATTGCCTAAATTAAATTCATTTTTAAAAACTTCTTTTGCTTTAACATTTAAATTAAAATGTTTATATATTATAAATTATATATTTATTTTTTTAATGTTTATATATATTGCTTAAAAACATCTAATAAATCTGAATAAAAGTAAATAAATTATTATAAATCTTGTTTATAATAATAAAAGTCGTACTTTTTTATAAACTTCCTTTTGCTCAATAACCTTAAGTTAGTTTAATTTTATAAGTACGACTTTTTGACTTTTTATTCTTTTATATTAATTATTCTTTTATATTAAAGAAAGCTTTTTTCCCTCTATATTCTGCTACATCATCAAGTTCTTCAGAAATTCTAATTAATTGATTATATTTAGCAACTCTTTCTGATCTTGCAGGTGCTCCTGTTTTAATTTGACCTGCATTAACAGCTACAACTAAATCAGCTATAGTAGTATCTTCTGTTTCTCCACTTCTATGAGAAATAACTGCAGTATAACCTGCTCTATTAGCCATTTCTATAGCATTTAATGTTTCTGTTAAAGTACCAATTTGATTTAATTTAATTAAAATTGAGTTACCAACACCTTTTTTAATACCTTCTTCTAATCTTTGAGTGTTAGTAACAAATAAATCATCACCAACTAATTGAACTTTCTTTCCTAATCTATCAGTTAGAAGCTTCCATCCTTCCCAATCCTCTTCAGCCATTCCATCTTCAATGGAAATAATAGGATATTTATTTACCCAATCTTCAAAGAAATCAACCATTTCTGATGCTGTTAATGTCTTTCCCTCATGTTCTAATACATACTTACCATCTTTGTAATATTCAGATGAAGCAGCATCTATAGCTATAAATATATCTTTACCTGGTTCATATCCAGCCTTTTTAATTGCTTCTAATATAACATCAATAGCCTCTGCATTACTCTTTAAGTTAGGTGCAAATCCACCTTCATCTCCAACTCCAGTAGAATAACCTTTATCATTTAATGTTTTCTTTAATGCATGATAAACTTCTGCACAAGCTTGAACAGCCTTATCAAAGTTATCAAAACCCACTGGCATAACCATAAACTCTTGAAGATCAACTGAGTTATCTGCATGTGATCCACCATTAATAATATTCATCATTGGAACTGGAAGAACTTTAGCATTTACTCCTCCAACATATTGATATAAAGGTAATCCTAAATAATTAGCTGCTGCTTGTGCTACTGCTAATGAAACACCTAAAATAGCATTAGCTCCTAATTTTCCTTTATTATTGCTTCCATCCAGCTCTATTAACATTTTCTGAACCTCCCACGACTAAAGTCGCAGGGTTCTTGGTCGATAGCACTAGTGTGCTAAGCATAACCAAGCTATCCCCGTAGTTCCTACGGTTCTTATATATATTATCTATTTATATAGTCATATTTCTTAATCCTTCATTCAATATGTTAATCGCTGCATTTATATCTCTATTGTGATTAGCACCACATTCTGGACAAATCCATTCTCTAATACTCAAATCTTTTACTTCTTCATTTTTATATCCACATTTACTACACAATTGTGAACTTGCAAAGAATTTATCTACTTTAATTACTTTTCTACCATACCAGTTAGACTTATATTCTAATTGCCTTGTAAATTCTGACCATGATACATCTGATATTGATTGAGCAAGTTTTTTATTTTTAATCATATTCTTTACTTGCAAATTTTCAATACAAATAATATCATTTTCCCTTATTAATTTAGTAGATACCTTTTGCAAAAAATCTTTTCTTTGATTAGATATACGTTCTTGAAGCCTTGCCACTTTTAACCTCGCTTTATTTCTATTTGAACTACCTTTTGATTTTCGAGATAATTCTCTTTGCAATTTAGCAAGTTTATTTAATGACTTTTTCAAACATTTTGGATTTTCAATGGTTTCTCCATTGCTAATAATACAAAATTCTTACCATACTATATGGTATTGTATAGAATATACATATCCTCTACCATAAGTTACTTCCATTTTTATCACCCATAATTATATTAACATATGTATTGAATATAATCACGTATTTTTAAGGATTAATATTATATTTTTAAATAACATATGTAAGAACCGTAAGTTCTTAACTTTAATCGTTTTTGAGGTTGTCGTTCACATAGAAACGCTACTTTCTATGCAGTTCTCTTATGAACTTCTTATATTTTCATATAAGCACAGACTATATCTTATCCTACAGCATTATCTGTTTAGGTCTACCCACTTCCATTACCAATAGCTTGTAATGTACTCCCCTCAGGAGGGATAGTCGTTGAAGTTTCCTCTATTCGAGGCTTACCTGCTGATTATCGATTCTATAAACACTTAGGATTTAACCTTATGCCATCTAACTAATTTTTTCTACTTTCGTAACCTTCACGCCTAACCTTGTTTCATGTTTACGTTGTGGTTTAATTAGCTTTACGAGTTTCCAGCAATTCAAGTAGTATTGGATAGGTATCACCCTATCTCTACATATAGATTTATCTATATGCTGACTATTTTGGCTACTAACTCATGACTAAAGTCGCGAGTGTGCGTAGCCATTCTAATCAATATATGTTTGATCAAAAACATTACAACCTATTAGTTCTTCAGCTATTGTATCATTTACATTTTCAACAGCCTTTAAGACACCTTTTCCAATGTAATAATCTTTTTTTCCATCTCTTAATTCAACTGCTTCATAAATCCCAGTTGATGCTCCTGATGGAACTGCTGCTCTGCCCATTGTTCCATCTTCTAGATAAACTTCAACTTCAACTGTTGGAAAACATCTTGAATCTAATATTTGTCTTGCAACAACATCTACAATTTCAACAAAATTTTTCATTCTTACTCCTCCTTATTTTTAGAAATAAATGAAATTTTTATTTGTTCCTAAAATATCTACTTATTTATTTTTTACATTGAAAATAAATAATATTCATTAAATTATAATTATATATTTTTATATTTTCATCATAAAATTAGGGAAGCTATACTAACTTCCCTTAAATTACAAATTTAATACTCATTTAAATAATATAAGTTTATTTTTTTTTTCCATTCCTCAGCTTTTCTTCTATCTATGATATAAATTCCCCTTAAAAACTCTTCTAATACATCTTTTCCATCAAGACCTTTCATTAAATGTCTTGGATAATCCACTTTTCTTTTATAGCATTGTTTTGGGTCTATCACTTTTACTCTTTCATCTTTATTTACATATATATCTCTACACCTAGCATCAAGTTTTGTAAATTTTAAGTATTTAAATTCTTTTATCAATATATATATGTTATAAATTAATTGCTGACTTAATCCATTTTCCTCAATATAATGATCTAACCTTTTACCATGTACCATTTCTCTTAATATATAAAAGTCTCCTTTTATATATATGTTAGGAAAATACTTTGATTTTTTAACTTTGTATAATATTTCAGCCTCACTTTTACAAACCTTTTTATTCGTAAATATTTTTATTGCTTTATTTCCTGGTACCTCATAAACAATTCCATTATGACCTTCCCCTAATAACTTAGCATCTTTAAATAGACTTTCTACTTCTTTATCAAAGTCTGCTGAATATGCATATGTCCTAGCCATTATAACCTACCTTAATTAATATTTATATTATTATATTAATAACTATATGTATTTATAACACCCATTGTTCTATGTAAAAATCCTTGTCCTCCTAAAATATTTAATTTTTTAGTAATTCTTAGTTTAAATATATTATATTTTTTTATATATGATTGTGTTATATCAAAATGTTGTTAACAACATTTTGATATAACACAATC
>UQFE01000026.1 GCA_900540255.1 uncultured Clostridium sp. | reverse complement strand
GAAACTCTAGTATAAATAACTGTCTTTCTATCATTATCAGAACCATTGATGCCTTTAAACTCTAAATACTGTTCGTAAGTAAAATATCTTCTGTCTGTTAGTGTTCTTTTTACCTTTAATATGTTTTCTCTATCCCAACGTTGAAAGGTTTTTACACTCACTCCAAGTAATTCAGCAAAATCTTTTGGTTTGTAACTTGTTATGTGTTTACTGTTCATTAATATCACTCCTTGGGCACATATTAATACTTTTAAACACATTCATCAATATTTTAATTGACTATATATTCCTCCTTATATAATTATTATCTGAAACGCTATATTTACTTTGCTCATAGGAGTAAGTTCAAGCAACCAAATTAAAATTTGGGCTTTCACTTATCTTATTTGACCATTTCCATAAATAATATATTTAATAGTAGTTAGTTCTTTAAGCCCCATTGGTCCTCTTGCATGAAGCTTTTGAGTACTAATTCCTATTTCAGCACCAAATCCAAACTCTTCTCCATCTGTAAATCTAGTTGATGCATTTACATAAACAGCTGCTGCATCTACTTTTTGTAAGAACTTTTGAGAATTATCATAATCTTTAGTAATTATAGCTTCTGAATGTCCAGAACCATAATGATTAATAATATCAATTGCTTCATCAATATCATTTACAACTTTTACACCTATTATATAATCTAAATATTCATTATACCATTCTTCTTTATTTGCCTTTTTTATTGATGAATCATAAGCAATAGAAGATTTATCTCCTCTTATTTCTACATCCTTGTCTCTTAATGCTTTTAATATTATAGGCATAAAATCTTTAGCTATTTTTTCATGAACTAATAACTTTTCTGCTGCATTACATACTGAAGGTCTTGATGTTTTAGCATTTATAACTATATTTTTAGCCATTTCAAAATCTGCATATTCATCAACATATATATGACAATTTCCTGTTCCTGTCTCAATTACAGGAACTGTTGCATTTTTAACTACAGCTTGAATAAGTCCTGCTCCACCTCTTGGAATTAACACATCAATGTAGTCATTTAATTTCATCATTTCAGTTGCAACTTCCCTACTTGTATCTTCAATTAATTGAATTGAATCTTCTGGAAGCCCTACTGATTTAAGTCCTTCTCTTAATACTTTAACTATTGCTTTATTAGAATTAATAGCTTCACTTCCACCTCTTAAAATAACTGCATTACCCGCTTTAAAACAAAGTCCTGCTGCATCACTTGTTACGTTAGGTCTTGCTTCATATATTATTCCTATAACACCTAAAGGAACTCTCTTTTGTCCAATTTGAAGTCCATTTGGTCTTGTCCACATTCCTAATACCTCTCCTATTGGATCTGGTAATGCTACAACTTGTCTTAAACCATTTGACATGCCTTCTATTCTTTCCTCAGTTAATGCTAATCTATCTAACATAGATTTAGATGTACCCTTTTCCATTGATGCTTGTAAATCAATTTTATTAGCCTTAAGTATTTCTTCTTTATTATTAACTAAAGAATTAGCCATTGCATTTAATCCTTTATTTTTTTCTAATGTGCTTAAATTTGATAATATAAAAGAAACTTCTTTTGCTTTTTTACCCTTATTTATTAATTCATTCATTATTATAAAACTCCCTTCTATTTATTTTTTTTCATAAACAATGTTCCAACTTCTTTTCCTTCTACTATATCTATTAATAGTGATGGATTTTCCCCATTTGCTAATATCATGTTGCAATTTGCTGATATAGCTCTTTTAGCTGCAGTTAATTTTGTTGCCATTCCTCCAGTTCCAAGATTACTTCCTGCACCACCAGCACAAGCTTCTAATTCTGGTGTAATTTCTTCTACTGTTTTTATTAATTTTGAATTTGGATTTTTTCTTGGATCTGAGTCATAAAAACCATCTATATCAGATAATATAATTAATAAATCAGCACTAACTAATTCAGCAACTATTGCTGATAAGTTATCATTATCACCAAATCTAACTATATTTTCAATTTCGTCTATAGCAACAGTATCATTTTCATTAACTATTGGTATAATTTTATTTTCTAATAAAGTTTCAAATGTATTTACAACATTTTCTCTTATATGATCATCTTCAACAACATCTCTTGTTAATAAAACTTGCCCAACAATATGGCTATATTCTCCAAAGAATTTACTATATATATGCATAAGTTCACATTGTCCTACAGCAGCAGCTGCTTGTTTTTCTTTTATACTCTTTGGTTTTTCTTTTAATTTAATCTTATTAACTCCAACACCAACTGCTCCAGATGAAACAAGAACAACTTCTTTTCCTGAATTCATTAAATCAGATAATACCCTTGTTAACTTTTCTATTCTTGTTAAGTTTATATTACCATTATCATAAGTAAGTGTTGATGTTCCTACTTTAATTACTATTCTATTACACCTTTTCATTTGCTCTCTATAGTTCAAACAGATCATCTCCTAAATCTTAATTTGTTATTTATATATTATAATTATCTTTATTAGTATTTACCATAAAAATTTCCTTTATATTTATATACAAATTTACCTATTAAAATTATACATGTCCATAAAATTGAATAAAAATTAAAACTTTTGAATAATTCTGTATAAAAATAAAAAATTATAAAGTTTTTCTAAATTTTTATGCATAAAATATGTTGATTTTTGATATCTTTGCATTTAGAATTAATGTAGTTTAATAATTAAAATTTTTTTGTTATAAAAGGAGAAAAAATGGAAGTTTCAAATTTAAAACCATTTGATAATGATAAAACTAAAGTTTCCTTAAAAGATAAGTTAAAATTCATTATTCCTTCTCTAATTGGTGTTTTATTATTTATAATTCCAATAAAACATGAAGGCGATGTTACTATTCCAATAGCTATTTTTTCTGGAAAACTAGTAAATTTTCTTGGTGAATATTTAGTATACATAATTACCATAACACTGATTATTTCCGCTATATTTAGTTTTATAGCAACAGTTTTTAAGCCAAAATTTATAATAAATAATAAGCTTTTAAATTCACTATTTAGTACAACTTCAATTTGGTTAACTTCAAGAGTACTAGGTGGAATATTTGGATTACTTGTTACTCTTAATGTAGGACCTGAAATGATAATTAATAGTGATACTGGTGCTTTTGTATTACATGATCTTTTAACTGTATTATTTTCTATATTCTTATTTGCAGGATTATTCTTACCATTACTACTTAATTTTGGTTTATTAGAGTTTTTTGGTGCATTATTAACTAAAGTAATGAGACCAGTATTTAAATTACCTGGTCGTTCTTCAATTGACTGTATCACATCTTGGTTAGGTGATGGTACTTTAGGAATAATGCTAACTAGTAAACAATATGAAGATGGATTTTATACAGAAAGAGAAGCCGCTACTATAAGTACTACATTTTCAGCAGTTTCAATTACATTTAGTTTAGTTGTAATAAATACTGTTGGGCTTGGAAATATGTTTGTTCCATTTTACTTAACTGTTAGTATTGCTGGTATAGTTGCTGCAATAATAATTCCAAGAATATATCCATTATCAAAAAAGAAAGATACATATTATAATGGAGAAAATAAAAAAATAGATGAATCTATTCCTAGTGGATATACATCTTTTTCATGGGGATATGAACAAGCTATAATAAAAGCAAGAAAAAATTCTAGCATAAAAGAATTCTTTACTGATGGTGCTAAAAATGTTTTAGAAATGTGGATTGGAGTCTTACCTGTTGTTATGTGTATGGCAACAATAGCACTTATAATAGCTAACTATACTCCAGTATTTAAAATCTTAGGAATACCTTTTATTCCTCTACTTCAATTATTACAAGTACCTGAAGCTGCACAAGCATCTCAAACATTAGTTGTTGGATTTGCTGATATGTTACTTCCTTCAGTTGTTGCTTCAACAACTATACAAAGTGAAATGACAAGATTTATAGTTGCTGCAGTTTCTGTAACTCAACTTATATATATGTCTGAAGTTGGTGGTGTTTTACTTGGTTCTAAGATTCCAATAAATATAAAAGAATTAATTATAATATTTATAGAAAGAACCTTAATAACTTTACCAGTTATAGTTTTAATTGCAAATTTTATATATTAAATATTTGGGGATGTCGCATTAAGAATAAATACTACAATATATTGTATTAATTTTTATTTTTTAAAACAATATATTGTGTATAAAAGTTTTATTTCGACAGCCCCTTTTTATAAAAAAAGGAGCAAACAAAAATTGTTTAACTCCAAAATCCTTGATAATGGTGACCTGTAGGGGAATCGAACCCCTGATTTCACCGTGAGAGGGTGACGTCTTTACCTCTTGACCAACAAGCCATATTGTTAATTTTTAACTTAACAATATTAATATTACCATATATCAAAAAAATATACTAGATATTTTTTCCATTTTATCTAATTTTTATTTTTCTATATCTATTATATGCACACATTATTTCTTGCTTTCTTACTATAGCAAAGCTTCCATATCCACCTTTAATATTTTCAATTCCAATAAGATTATTCTTTAATTCTTCAGTTATATTATCTGCAATTTGTGCTAAAGTTAAATTTTTTCCCATTAATTTATTTTCAGCATATTTCATAATTGCTCCAATTGTATTTAACTGTTCATTATCTACAATTTGTTCTACAGCTCTTAAATCTATATTTTCTTTATTAATAGAAATTCCATCCTTACCTAAAGTTTTAACCTTAACACCCTTTGGGCTACTTTCTATGGTCCCTTTAAGAATCACCCTATTAAAATCAATATCCACCTTTAAATTTTCATTTACATTAGTTATCCCTCTACTTAAAGCTTTTGCCTTTTTAGTAACTTCATAAGGTTCATAATTATCCATTTGAATTACTAAATCTGCAATATCAAAAAAGTCCCCTGAACTTCCTGCAACTAATATAGTTGATATTCCCTTTTGTTTATAAAGGCTTCTTGCTACATCAATAAATGGTGTTATAGGCTCTTTATCTTTAGATACAAGCTGTTGCATAACACTATCTCTAATCATAAAATTAGTAGCTGATGTATCTTCATCTATTAAAAATAATTTTGTTCCACTTTCAATACCCTCTATTATATTAGCTGCTTGTGATGTACTTCCACTTGCATTTTCAGTATAAAACTTCTTAGTATCTTTTCCATTTGGCAAATTATTAATGAATAAAGATATATCAGTCTTAGTTATTGCTCTTCCATCTTCTGCTCTAACTTTTAATGCAGTATTATCTGTTATGACAAATTCTCTTCCATCACCCTCAATGTGATTATATACTCCAAGCTCTAATGCCTTAAGCAATGTTGATTTTCCATGATAACCTCCACCAACTATTAATGTTATTCCTTCTGGTATTCCCATTCCTTTAATTAATCCTCTATTAGGTGTATTAAATTCTACCTCTAGCTCCTTAGGTGAAATAAACTTTTTACCATCTTTTAATGGTTTTTGAGAAATCCCACTTTCTCTTGGTAATATAGAATTATTTGCTATAAAGGCAATAAGTTTTTTATCTTTCAATTGTTTTCTTATAAATTCTTGATCTTCTAATAATTTTAATTTGTCATTTAAAGCTTTAATATTTATATTATTATAAATTAAAGTATTTTTAACTATATTAGGTATAATATTAAATAATATTTTTTCTAACTCTTTAGATAATACACTTCTTCCCCTTGCTGGAAATCCAACATAAAATCTAGCCTCTATTTTTTCATTATTTATTATTATTGAAGTTCTTTCTATTACTTGTTGAGAGCATTTACTTATTTCAATAAGTCCACTTTTACCTGAGCCAAATACTTTTTCTCCATACTTATATATATTTTTACTAAATAATCTAGTTAAAAAATCACAAATAGTAATTTTTTTATATTTTTCATCAAATAAATTTTTAGGAAAGTTATTATTACTATTTACTATAACTCTAATCCTTGATGGCGAAGCAAAAGGATCACCTTGAACATGATCTATACTTAAAATATAATCTTCAAAACTATATTGTCCTTCTAATGTCTTATAAGTTTTATATCCATGACCATCAATTTTTTCTAACTCTCTCTTTAAATCACTTAAGTTCTTCATATTTTACTTCCCTTCAGCAAAAAACTCATCAATTAATTTTTCACTCATTCTTCTATACATATTGCTCATATTTACTAATGAACATAATAATAAAAAGTTTTTTTCAAACTCTCCATCAAAATTTTTATTTTCATCAACTTTATTGCTTATATTTTCAAATTTTGTAGAAACATCTATTTTAAAGCTTTTTTCATCATTATCACATTCCTCTAGAAAACTTGAATATAATTCTCTTAATGGATAATTTCCTTGCACAGATTTATTTATTATTTCATCCAAACATAATTTAATATCGTTTATTGATAATGCTCCCTTTAAATTATAAATTAAAGACATAAGTATAATATGTTCTTTTGAATATTTTTTATTTTTTATAGGTAATAAAAGCTTTCCTTTAGCATAATTATTAATCATTGTTTTTGTTAATATTTTTTCTTCATCATTTCTTTTTTGATTACTTAATTTAGATTCAAATAATTGAATTACTTGATCCATATATAAATCTATTTCTGGCACTTCTTCTAATTTAATATTACTTTCTAAAGATAAATTATTTAATATTTCTATTATATCCATAGCATCCTCCATATAGTTTTAAAAACTACTTATTATCACTATTATATTTTAATAATAATAGTATTTCCTAATATTTGCAAGAAAAACAGATGTATTTACTGATAATTTGCTTAAATCTACTTAAATTCACTTTGACTATAGTGAACAAATATCAAATAATATTAATATAATAAAATGTAGTTTTTAAAACTACTTATTGAAATGAGAGGTGTTTATTTATATGTATAAAAAATTAAGAGAACCAATTAATTCTATAACTCATCTTGCTGGTGCTGGATTATCATTAATTGCTTTAATTGCCATGTTGCTTAAAGTAACATTCTCAGGTGGTCCTGCTATTTCAATATTATCTGTTACCATTTTTGGATTAAGTTTAATTCTTTTATATACAACTTCAGGAACTTATCATGGAATAGTATCAACTCAAAAAGTTATTTCATTTTTTCAAAAACTTGATCATTCAATGATTTTTATTTTAATTGCTGGTTCATATGCTCCATTTTGTTTAATAACAATTGGTGGTAAATTTGGATTTACAATGTTTACTGTAATGACTACTATTGCAATTTTAGGTATTGTATTTAAACTTTGTTGGTTTAATTGTCCTAGTTGGGTAGATAGTGCAATGTATATTGGAATGGGCTGGGCTGCATTATTTATGATTAAACCTTTATCAGCAATATTGCCTGGAATAAGCTTATTTTGGTTAGTATTAGGTGGTATTTTTTATACTATAGGTGGAATAATTTATGCTACCAATTCTAAAAAATTGAAAATTGGTAATTGGGGCTTCCATGAAATATTTCATATATTCATATTACTTGGTAGTTTAAGTCATTTCATATGTGTATATACTTATGTAATTTAATTTTTATAAAATATAAAAATTAAATTTAGCTACTATTAAATATGATTAATAATAAAAATTTAAAAATTATTTTATATAAAAATCCCTATAAAGTAAACTTCTTTAAGACTTTACCTTATATGGATTTTTATCTTCTTACAACACTTTTACTATAATTAAAGAAAATTTTCTGCAATTGATAAAAGATTTTTTTTAGTATTTAAATTTTTATCATCAAGTACTTTTTCTAATAAAAATATTAATATTTCTCCAATAATTTTTCCTGGTTTAATATTTAAATGTGTCATTAAATCAGAACCAGTAACAGCTAAATCTTTTATATAAAGTGGTTCATTATTTTCAAGTATTAATTTTACTCTATTAGAAATATAATCAACCTTTTTTAAAAATGGAACTGGATCCCATAGTGCATTAATATCTGCTCTTTGAAGTTCAAAAAGAATAAATATATTTTTAGGTTCAACACGTCTTAATAATCTTTTTATTTCACCATCAGTTGGCATATAATTAACATCTAATACTAAATGATCATAAATAATCTTAGAAACTCGATCTATAGTATCATTATCAAACTTTAATCTTGATAATATCGGTTTACATATTATAGCGCCTTCTTTAGCATGCCCCGGAAAATAGCAGTGCCCATTAGGTAATTGTTTTAAGGTATTAAGTTTTCCAACATCATGAAAAAGTGCTGATAGCCTTAAAATTAAATCATTACTTGAGGTATTTTTTATTACATTTAAGGTATGATTAAAAACATCTCTATTATGATTATTACAAAGTGGAGTATATCCAACTAAACTATTAATTTCAGGAAGAATTATTCCTAAAATTCCTGTACCCCTAAGTAAGCTTAATCCTTCACAAGGATTGTTAGTAATTAATATCTTACATAATTCATCTCTAATTCTTTCAACACTTATATTTTTTATTAATTCATAATTTGCTTTTATAGCTAAATAAGTATCTTCTTCTATTTGAAACCCTAATTGGCAACTAAATCTAATTGCACGTAACATTCTTAATGCATCTTCTTGAAACCTTTTATTAGGATCTCCCACAGCTCTTATTAACTTATTTCTTATATCTTCTATTCCATTAAAATAATCTATTAAACCCTCTTTCTTATTATAAGCAAGAGCATTTACTGTAAAATCACGCCTTGATAAATCTTCTTTTATATTAAATACAAATTCAACTGATTCAGGGCGACGATTATCAATATATTTTCCCTCAGTTCTATAAGTAGTAACTTCTAAATTTTCATTATTTAATACTACTGTAACTGTTCCATGCTGTATTCCCGTTGGAATAGTTTTTTCAAATAATGATTGTGTTATGCGTGGTAATGCTGATGTAGTTATATCATAATCCTTAGGCATTAATCCCAACAATGAATCTCTAACACATCCCCCAACCATAAATGCCTCATAATTATTTTTATAAAAAGTATCAATAATAAATTGAACATTACTAGGTATATTAATAAACATGATAAATCATCCTTTAAATTAAATTTTCGTTATTATTATATTTTAACATAAATATTATTATAAAGGTTTATAACAATAAATTAGGACTAAAGTTAATTATTATTTATTAACTTTAATCCTTAAACTTTAATTAATTATTACCTTTGTTCCTGATTCTATATTATCATAAATCCACTTTGCATCTTCAGTTTTTAATCTTATGCAACCATGAGAAGCTGGTACTCCTAAAGTATAATCAACAACTTCACTTTGGTCCTTATTATAAGGAACAGAATGAAATAAATAATCTCCATAAAATTGAACCCAATACTTCCCACCTTGATTGTATTTATCTGAAAAAAACCATGCTCCACGTTCGCGTACATCAAATATTCCTGTTGGTGTTTTTTCAGATTCTATTCCTGTAGAACATTTAAAACTTTTAATTTTATCCCAATTATTTATTGAACCTTTATAAATATAAGTAATTTGATCTTTTAAATTTACATAAATTAAATTAGATGTTAAGCTTTCAATATTTAATGTATTAATGTTATTACTTGTTAATGATTGAAGTAACTTAGAAGATGCTGATATTGTTTCTTGTTTATTTTCATTAGAACTTATTGAAGTTAAATAGTTTTCTCTTGCTTCTGAAATTGAATTAATTTTTGCTTCTATATCTGTATAATTTACATCAATAATTGATGTATCTGCATCCTTTAGTAAATTTATTGCTTTAGTATAATAATCATCCTTTACTAATTCATCAGCTTGATTAAATAAACCTTCTTTATATTCATTAACATATTGTTTTATGTACTTATTTGCTTTATTTGCATATTTTGATGTAGAAGGAATTTTCTTTAAATAATCAATTCCCTCCTTAAGGTTTCCATTATTATAACTATCTACTCCTAATAATAAAATGGCTTTATAATCTGATTCAGTTTGTACAACATAATTTTTATCTAATGAAATTATAAGTTTATTTATAGATGAATTTAAAATATTATAACTTTTTATTTCATTAAAAACTATTAATGCCTTTTCTTTTTCTTCATTACTTTCTAATAAACTTTGACATATATTATTAACTACTTCACTAAAATAAGCATTTAAATCATTATTTAATTTCTTTTTCTTTAATTTTAAATAAATACTATCATTATTAATAATTTTTTTAGCTTCAGTAAAATCACAACTATTAAATTTTGAATAAAAATTATTTACGATTGATAAATATTTATAATCTACATAGAAATTTAAAATGACTACCAATAGCAATACAGAACAGGATATAGCAAAAATTTTAAAAACATCCTTATTTTTATTCTTCTTAAATAAATTATCCACATTTATTCCTCCTTATAGTTATTAATAATAATTGACTAATTTTACTGTTTTTAAACCTATTAAAGCATTTATTTCTTGAAAAATTTATTTATTTGTGTTAACATAGTGTTGTTAATAATTTGGAGCGTTAGTTAAACGGATATAACATGCCGCTACGGACGGCACATTAAGGGTTCGATTCCTTTACGCTCTGCCATGAAAGAACTATTGATTTTCAATGGTTCTTTTTTTATTTATAAAAAATCATTTTATTTGGAAAACTATTAATATAGTTTTAATAAAGAGGTATTAAAAATATGATTGATATTTTAATAAGTCAAGTAGATGAACATAATGAAAGTAATATATTAGCAACAAAAGAACTAAATCCAGAAATTATCTATTTTATAAAGGATAAATCATGCAATAATAAAGCTGATACATTAAAAAAATATTATGAAAGAAATTTTAAAAATATAAAATTAAATTTTTTTGATATTAAAGAAGGAGATAATACCGCCTTAGAAAAATTAATAAAAAATATTGAAAATAAAAATATAATAGTAAATTTGACAGGTGGAAAAAGAGTAAATTCTTTAATCTTATTAAACTTATGTTTAAAGAATAATTTAAAATCATTATATATTGATATTAAAGAAAAAATATTATATGAATTTAAAGATAATGCTATATCAATTTTAAATAAAGCTTTTGAGGATTTAGAGATAGATGATATAGTTAAAGCTTCAGGAGGAATGATTGTTGAAGATGCCTCCCAACTATATAATAAAAAAGATTTAATATTTTTTTCAGAACAAATCTCAAAAAATATATCATTATGGCATGAACATAAGCAAAAATTATATGACTCAAGCATATTTGAGCATGACTCATATAATCAACAAAGAATTTATATTCATACTAACAATTTATCTAAAGAAGAAAATAAGTTATTAAATTTAATCTTAGATAATCTTGTTAAAATGAAAGAAATTACTGTAAGAAATACCACTGATAAAATTACAATTGATTTTTTAAATAATTATCTTAAAGCATTTATATTCAAAAGTGGTACTTGGCTAGAAATTGAAACTAATAAACTTATAAATAAAATAGATGAAATAGATGAATCTAAAAATGGAGTTATGTTTTTATGGAATGATAGTAATGAAATCGTTAGAAATGAAGTTGATGTAGTTGCAGTAAAAGATTCTGTTCCAATATTTATTTCTTGTAAGGATAGCGATAAATATAATGAAATGGCATTAAATGAACTAAATGTTTATGCTGAAAAATTTGGTGGAGATAATTCATATAAAATTTTAGTAGCTACAAAAGCTCCTATAAAGTCTCCTGTTAAAATAAGAGCTAAGGAAATGGGAATTAATATAATAATATTCGATGGTAATGAAGAAAAATTTTTAAAGACTATTAAATCAATAATAAAATAATTATTTAAAATTAATTATCTAAAAATAGAAATTATATCTTTAAAAATATAATTTCTATTTTATATTTTACTTTAACTTTTCTCCTATTTTTTCACCCATATTAACTTTACTTTCAAATCCAAATGATGATTGAAGTAAAATATCATCATCTATTGAAACCATATCTTTTTTAAAAAATAAAATAGTTGTTGAGCCTCCAAATTTAAAATATCCCTTTTCATCACCTTTTTTAACTTTTTTATTAGGAGTATAGCTTTGAATTATTGAACCTACACAAGTAGCCCCAACTTCAACATGAATTATATCTCCAAAATTTTTTGAATGAAATATAGACCATTCTCTTTTATTTTGACAATATAACTTAGGAATTCTTTCTAGTGCTGTTGGATTAACCGAATAATAATTTCCTGTAACAATATTTGACTTTTCTGTAATTCCATCATCTACAAAATGTAATCTATGATAATCTGTTGGACATAATCTTAAAACTAAGCAAACTCCTCCATTATATTCCTTTGCAATTTCATCATCCTCAATTAATTCTGATAAACTATATGTAATTCCCTTTACTTGAATTAATTTATTTATATCTATATTAGTATAAGCCATTAATCTACCATCACCAGGAGAAATCAATACATTTTTATCTTTATTTATTGGACGTGCCTCTTTTGTAAGTCTTCTTATAAAAAATTCATTAAAGTTTTCAAAATCAGATGAAGTATTTACGCACATATCCATATCAATATTAAAAGTTGAGATAAAGGAAGAAATTTTTCTTTTACTCAATTTGCTATCACAATAAATTCCATATAACTTTGAAAATATTTTTCTTTTAATAAATAATTCTACAAATCCTTTTCCTATTGGTGATTCATATGCCCAATTAATATACTTTTCTCCAGCCACTGCTTCTGTATCATACTTATTAGTTTTTCTATTATAAATTTGTATCATGAATTTATTTCCTTTTTATTATTTTTAAATTATAAAAATACTATTAATTATATATAACCCCTATTATAATATATTAACATATATTTTTTTAATAGTTTATTAACAATTAATAGTATAAAATTTATTTGAAAGTAATACTATAAAATACTAGAATTAAGTTATAGAAAGAAAAATAGTTTATGGCATATGGAGGATAAAATGAGTTTAGAGATAAAAATAGTAAATGCAACAATAAATATATTTAAAGAAAAAGGTGTTAAATTTACTATGGATGATTTGGCAAATAATCTTGGAGTCAGTAAACGTACCTTATATGAAAATATAGATAGTAAAGAAACATTATTAAATTTATTAGTAGATGACATATTTGATTCAATTACAGAAAAGGGAAAAGAAATACTTAATGATGCTACCATTGATAATTTAGAAAAATTAAAAAGAATCTTTACTCTTTTACCTACATCTTACGATGCAATTGATTATACAAAAATACATGAAGTAAAAAAGTTTTATCCTAAAATTTATGAAAAAATAATGAATAGATTAGATTTAGCTTGGGAACACACTAATATCTTAGTAAAAAAATGTATTGATGAAGGATTGATAAAAAAGGTAAATATTTATCTTATGAAAAGTGTTTTAATAGGTAGTATAAAAATTATATTAGAAGATAATAATTTAAGAAAAGAAAAAATAGACTATTCTGAAACAATGAAAAATATTGTAGATATAATGTTTGATGGATTAACAATTAATTAAATAATTAATAAAAAAATATCATAATAAGGAGTCTAAAAAATAGACTCCCATATTATGATATTTTCATTATTCTCCAAATTTTTCTAAGAATTCATCATAAGTCATAGTTCTATCAAAGATAGATCCATCATCATTTACTCTTATAATTCTATTTGCAACTGTTTGAACAAATTGATGGTCATGAGAAGCAAATAAAACATTACTATTATAGTCTTTTAATCCATTATTTACAGCTGTAATTGATTCAAGGTCTAAGTGGTTAGTAGGTCCATCTAAAACTAATACATTTGCACTAGAAAGCATCATTCTAGAAAGCATACATCTAACCTTTTCTCCTCCTGATAAAACATTAGCTTCTTTTAAAGCTTCTTCTCCAGAGAATAACATTCTTCCTAAGAATCCTCTAATATAACTTTCAGATTTTTCTTCTGAGAATTGTCTTAACCAGTCAACTAAGCTTAATTTACAATCATTAAAGTATTCAGAGTTGTCTTTAGGGAAATATGCAGTAGTTATAGTGATACCCCATTTAAATTCACCTGAATCTGGTTCCATTTCTCCATTTATTATCTTAAATAAAGTAGTTATTGCAATTTCATTTCCTACAAAAGCAATCTTATCTTCTTTATTTACTCTAAAGCTTACATTATCTAAAACTTTAACTCCATCAATAGTCTTAGATAATCCTTCAACTACTAATATATCATTACCGACTTCTCTTTCAGGCTTAAATCCAACAAATGGATATCTTCTGCTTGAAGGTTGAATATCATCTAAAGTAATTTTTTCTAATAACTTTTTACGAGATGTTGCTTGCTTAGACTTAGAAGCATTAGCACTGAATCTTGCAATGAAGTCTTGCAATTCTTTAATCTTTTCTTCTTTTTTCTTATTTTGATCCTTAGCCATTTGAGTAGCTAATTGGCTTGATTCATACCAGAAATCATAGTTACCTACATATAGCTTAATCTTTCCAAAGTCAACGTCAGCCATGTGAGTACAAACTTCATTTAAGAAATGTCTATCATGTGATACAACTATAACTGTTCCCTCAAAATCTCCTAAGAAGTTTTGAAGCCATTTAATTGATTTTATATCTAAGTGGTTAGTAGGCTCGTCCAGTATTAATATTCCTGGGTTACCAAATAAAGCTTGAGCAAGTAATACTTTAACTTTTTCAGCACCAGTTAACTCAGACATTAATTTATAGTGAGCATCAGTTCCAATTCCTAATCCTTGTAATAAAGATGATGCTTCTGATTCTGCTTCCCAACCATTTAATTCAGCAAATTCACCTTCTAATTCAGCTGCTTTAATTCCATCTTCATCTGAAAAATCTGGTTTTGCATATAATGCATCTTTTTCTTTCATTATAGTATGTAATCTTTCATTACCCATTATAACTGTTTCTAAAACTGGGAATTCATCATACTTATAGTGGTCCTGACTTAAAACTGACATTCTTGTATTTGGAGCTATTACAACTTCCCCAGTATTTGGTTCAACTTCTCCAGATAATATTTTTAAAAATGTAGATTTTCCAGCCCCATTAGCACCTATAACACCATAACAGTTACCAGGAGTAAATTTGATGTTAACATCTTCAAATAACTTACGAGACCCGTATCTTAAACTTACATTTAAAACATTTATCACTCAACATACCTCATTTCATTTATTATTCTTTCGATATTATAACATAAAAATTTTAACTTTGTCTTAAAATATAACATAATTAAACTAGTGAATTAGTGAGAAATCTTCAAAAAAAATCATTGTAAAAAATTTTTTATACAAAAAAAGATTTAATATCATAAATAAGAATTCAAATTATTATTTGGAAAAATAAGTTTTTTATATATACTAATAAAAGTAATATAAGGAAATTGAAAACTTACTAAATTTTCAATTTCCTTTATTTTATTAATCTCTTACTATTCTTTCTTCATCTATTCCAAATAAATAAAGATAGCTTTCCTTTACATTTTTACCTGTTATTTTTTCTAATGCATCTTTATAATATTTAATTTGCAATTTATATCTTTGAATTACTTCATTTATATTATTATCATCTACATAATCAGTTTTATAATCTAAAAGAACTATTCCATCTTCTTCCTCAAAAAAGCAATCTATTATTCCTTGAAGTCTTATTTTTTCACCAGCATAAGTTTCTACATTTAAATTTAAATCATATTCAACGCTACTTAGTTGTGTAAAAAACGGTAATTCCCTACTTACTAATCTTCCTTCCTTATAAGCTATTAACAACCTTTTTCCTAAACTACTTTCAAAAAATTTGTATATTTTATTATGCCATACAACAGAAGCTTCCTTTTCAGTTAATGACTTATCCATTACCATTTCTTTAATTTGTTCTTTTATTTCAGTTACATTATTTACTCTATCATAATTTAATCTTTGCATAACATAATGAATTACAGTACCTCTTTCAGCTGCAGATAAACCTTTTTCTTCTTTTAAAAATTTAGGTTTTAAAACTTGTTTTTCTTTAAATACTTCAACTACATCATGTATTTCATCACCATAAGTAAATTCCTTTTTCTTTAAATCAGAAACTGAAATATTACTTGGCAACATAGAACACTCTACAAATTTATATTTATAATCAAGCCTTCTATTTATTTCATTATCTACAACAACTTCTTTATAATTTATAATAGATTTCTTTTCTTCAACTTCATCTATAACTTCTAAATTTTTATCCATTATTAACAAATTTTTATTCCAAAACTTAATATCCCATTTAGAAAAATCACTTGTTATTAATTCTCTACCAGCCCCTGCAACATTTCTTAACTTTTCTCCACAAACATGTTTACATATAGCCATACAAATCCAATCTAAATATGATTTTCCCTTTAGCACTTCTGAAGGTAAAATTATATTTTCATCTAATGCTGCTGAAGAAACCCAATTATTAATTGATTTTTCTAAATTACTTGTTGCTCCAGTAATAATTAACTTTTCTTTTGCCCTAGTAAATGCAACATATAGTATTCTCATTTCTTCAGATAAAGTTTCTAGTCGTATTCTTTTTTTTATTGCTTCTTTAGCTAAAGTAGAATATGAATTTCTTGTTTCTAAATTAACGTAACTAGGGCCGAATCCTAATTTTTCATGATATAAAACAGAATTAGATAAATCAATTAAATTAAATTGTTTACCCATTCCACTAGTAAATACTACAGGAAACTCAAGTCCCTTGCTTTTATGAATACTCATAATTCTAACTACATCTTCATTTTCCCCAAGTACCTTTGCACTTCCCATATCACCAGAAGATTTTCTTAACTTATTTATAAAATTTATAAAATTAAATAATCCCTTAAAACTAGTACTTTCATATTGTTTTGCTCTTTGGAAAAGTATTTTTAAATTTGCCTGTCTTAGCTTCCCATTTGGCATTGCCCCAACATATCCATAAAATACAGTATCCATATACAAATACCATATAAATTCATCTATAGGAGTATAAATTGATTTTTTTCTCCATTTATTTAATGCTGCTACAAAACTAACACACTTAAACTTTAAATCTTCACTAACCTCATGAATGCCTTCTGTTACTTCTTTTATTATTTCATAAAAATATAAGTTTTTATGCAATAATCTTAAATCACTTAACTCTTCAGCAGTAAATCCAACTATAGGTGATCTTAAAAGTGCAATCATAGGTACATCTTGTAATGGATTATCTATTACCTTTAGCAATGACATTATTGTTCTAATTTCAATTGATTCAAAGTATCCACTTCCTGTATCTGCATATACTGGAATACCTTCAGAGCCCAATTCATCTAAAAATATTTCTGCCCAATTTTTAGTTGCTCTTAAAAGAATAACTATATCCTTATATCTTACATCCCTATATTCATTAGTATCTTTATCAAATACCTTAAATTTCTTTCCATCCTTAGGTTCAAATAATTCCTTTATTCTTTTAGAAACAATCTTTGCTTCTAAGGTAATTGCATCTATATCTTCTTCCTCTTCCTTAGCTTCACTTTCTTCATCAGAAACATCTATATTTTCTTCTTTAACAATTCCTGATTTATCTAATATGTGAAGTTCTATATCTCCCCCTAATATTGAGTTTTCATCATTTGTAGATTTAAAATCTGCTCCTAGGTTTAATGTTTCTTCATTTGTATATTCAAGCTCCCCTACAGTTTGAGACATAACCATTTTAAATATATAGTTAACACCTTCTATAACTTCCTGTCTGCTTCTAAAATTTTTATATAATTGAATTTTTCTATTACTCTTTCCTTCCTTTAAGGAGTACTTATTATATTTATCTAAAAATAATTCTGGTTTTGCCTGTCTAAATCTATATATACTTTGCTTAACATCCCCAACCATAAATACATTTGCTTCTTTTAAGCTTCTCCTTGAAACTAAATCAATTATAGTTTCTTGAACACTATTAGAGTCTTGATATTCATCAACTAATACTTCATCAAAAAATTCTCTAAAATGCTCTGCAACTTTTGAAGGTATAATATTATTATTTTCATCTTTATCAATTAATATTTTTAAACAAAGGTGTTCCAAATCATTAAAGTCTAATATGTTTTTTTCTCTTTTCTTTTCATCAAATCTTCTTAAAAACTCAAGAGTTATTGATGCTAATGTCTTCATAAAAGGATATACACCTATTATTCCATCTAGGGCTTCTTGAGGTGTAAATTCAAATGTACTTTCAATTAATCCTTTTACTTTCTTCTTAACCGAATCTCTTATATTTTTTACTGAATTTTGTGCATTTTCATCTGAAACTTGATTTTTCTTAACAGTTTTTAACTTAATAAAAGAAATAGAATTTAATGCAATATAAATGTCATTTAATCCACCATTTAAACTTTCATATGCATTTTCTAAGTAATTATAATCACTATAAAAAGCATCTAAATAAGGTTCTAATCCACTAGTATCATTAATTATTTCAATTGCCCTTTTATACATATTTAAAAAACCATTTAATTCAACTCTTAAATTGTCCCTTAATACCTTTACCCATTCACTTTTATCAAATTCTTCTAATGTACTAATATTAAAATCTTCTGCTTTTTCCTTTAACCATTGTTGTGGCCATGGTCCACTCATAGAAAACCTATATAATGAAAGTATCATTTCCTTTAATTTTTCATCATCCTTAGAACTGCTATATGCTTCTATTAATTTTTTAAAATCTTCATTGTCCTCTTCATAATATTCTTCAAAAAGCTCTTCAATTATTTCATTTTTCATTAAAATAGCTTCAGTTTCATCACCAATTCTAAAACTTGGATCTAAATCAATAGTATAAAAATAATTTTTAATTACATCTAAGCAAAATGAATGCATAGTAGTTATATTAGCCCTACTTAATAAGGTAAGTTGTCTTTGAAGATTTTTGGAATTAGGACTTTTTTCTAATGATTTTGATATAGCTGATGCTATTCTTTCCCTCATTTCTGATGCTGCTGCACTAGTAAAAGTAACAACTAAAAGCTTATCTATATCCACTGGATTTTCTTCATTTGTTATTATCCTTATAATTCTTTCAACTAAAACAGCAGTTTTACCTGAGCCAGCAGCTGCAGCCACAAGTAAATTACACCTTCTTGTTTCAATTGCTTGAAGCTGTTCATTAGTCCATTTAGTATCTGCCATATTTACTTACCTTCCTCCTCATTTACTTTATTGCTCATTGCATTCCATAAATCATCCTTTTTCTTCCTTAAAATTACTTTATATTTATTATCTCTTATTGAAGTATCAAATTGACATATTGCAGAGTAATTACAATAATCACAATATGTTACCTTTGATGATTTACAGGGCTCTATTTTGACTTGCCCACTAAGCATTTCCTCACAAATTTCAATCATTTTATCATTAACATAATTTCTTAATAATTCAAATTGCTCTTTTGTTACTACTGAACTAGAACTTGTAAAATCTCCATCCTTTTTAAAAGCTGCTGGAATTATTAATGAGTATGTTTCCATATCCTTATCCATTGCTTTTACAAGTTCTACATTTTTTAATAATAATCCATCCATTTTTAACTTTTTCAATACTTCAACTTGTATTTCTTCTTCACTTAGTGCTTTTTTAGATTTAATTATTGGATTATCAATTTTAAAATATAATATTCCTCCTGGCATACATTGTGTTTTTAAAATTTGCTCTGAATTTTTTAATATAGCATCTAAATATACCAATAATTGTATTTGTAATCCATAATATAATTCATTTAAGTCAAAACTCTTAGAACCTGATTTATAATCAACTATTCTTATATACGTTTCACCATTTAACTCAACCTTATCTATTCTATCTACTCTACCCTTTAAATAAACAGTTTCTTTTGATGGTAATTCTAATTTTATTGGATTTGAATCCTCAAAGTCTCCAAAATCAAATTCACTTTTAAAAATATCAAACTCACCTTTTCTCATTTGTTCTGATATTACAGTTACTGATTTAGTTATTGTCTTTTTAAATCTTTCTGAAAAATATTGATATTTTTTATTACTATTTAAAATAGAATTTGTTTCATTTTTCAGCTTATTATTAACAAGTTCATTAACTATTTCACTACATCTTTCTTTAGTTAATTCACTCCATGATATATTTTCTTTTCTTATTTTATTAGTAAACTTATCTAATATATCATGCATAAATGACCCTAAATCTGGAGCAGAAAATTCATATACCTTTCTATCTTTTGCCTTTAAGCCATATTGAACATAATAACTAAACGGACATTGAGCGTACTTTTCTATTCTAGATACACTAAACATTAATCTTCCATTTTCATTACTATATAACCTTTTTATTTTTTCTCTTGGTATTTTTTCAACTAAATTAGTATAATTTAACCCATTAAAAATAATTTTAGTTCTATCCTTAAATTCTTCACTTTCTTCAAACCATTTAAATGTACTTATCCAATGAGGATCAATTTCTTCATTTTCATATTCTTTTCTTAAAGCTTCTATAAGTTCATTAAATGTTGGTATTGGAGCTGTTATATTATAATACTTATCATTAGATAAATTCTTATTAACTATTTCACTTTCTTCTTGTAACCTTGGTAAAATCTTTTTTAATCTAGGTATTATTATTGATGGTCTTAATGATTTTCCCTCAAAATCAGCCATTGGATAAGTAATCATTAAATAATTTGAAGGAATAGTTAATGCTGTATAAACCATAAACTGTTCTTCAAATACTCTGCTTCTTGTATCACTTGCTAATTCTATTCCCAAATTTTTAAGTTCAAGTCTATCTTCATCAGATAATATTCCTTCCTCCTTATTTGAGGATGGAAGTACACCATCATTAGCTCCTACTATATAAAGTGCTTTTACATCTCTCCCCTTTATTCTAGCTATATCACCTATATTTACCTGATCTAAAGCCATAGGAATTACTCCTATTTCCTTTTCCTCAAATCCTGATATTAATATTCTAGAAAATGTTTTTAAATCAACATCTTCATCACCTAACACCTCTACTGCTTGATCTAACATATCCATTACTATAGATGGTACTTGTGTATATTCCTTAATCTTATCTTGTAATCCATAACTATTAAAATCTTCAAGCCATTTATCCATTGTTTCAAATGCATTTATTTCTAATAAAAATTCATATAAAGCTGTACAATATGTTTTTACAGTTACATTTCCCTTAATCTTATCATGTAAATTAATTATTGGTCTTCTGATTTCTTCTATATATTCGAAGATCTCAATTTCTTCTGAAGTAATTTCCCCATCTGTATTAGTTATTAATTTCCTAGTCCACTTATATCCCTTAATTCCGTTAGCTAAAATATAATTTTCTAATTTGTCAATAAATGATGATTCTAATGTTATAAGACCACTTTTAACATATTTAAACACACTTTCATAAGACCAATTACTACTTAATATTTCTAATACTGATATTATTAATACAATTAGTGGATTACTTAATATTTCCCTTTTTTTATCAAGGAAATATGGTATATTATATTCATTAAAAATTACCGCCGTAATTTTGTCATAACTATCTATTTCTCTACATACTACAGCTATATCTTTATATCTATATCCTTTATCCCTTACAAGTCTTAAAATATCCTGAGCTATCCATTCAATTTCGGAATAATTATTATTAGCTTTATATAATCTTACATCCTTACATTCTTCTTTATATACCTTAAAAGGAAAGTTAAAGAAATATTTTTCTATATGCCCTAATTCTTTACTTTCTTTAAATCTATAAATATTTTTCTTATTTAAATTAACAGGTTCTTTATAAGAAACATTATTTTCCTGCATCATTTTTAATAATTTATTTTCCGTATTTTTTATTACATCAAATATATCAGTTTCGCCCTCTATAAATTGAATTTCACCATCATTACATAAAGTAATATTCATATTTTTACATTGCTTAGCTAATGTTTTCAATACTTCTATTTGTTGAGGCGTAAATGTTGTAAATTCATCAATCCAAATTTCACAATCATTATATAAATCACATTCTTTTAATTTTTCTGATAAAATTGATAATATGTCATCTGAATCTATATATTCCTTATGAAGATTTTTATTAAATGTTTCATAAATTGATGATAAATCATTTATTTTATCTTTTAAGTCTTTGTCTTTTATTTCTATCTGTTTTTCATTAAGAATTTCCTGAGTAATATTATATTTTTTAAATTCAGTTATTGATTTTGATACTGTACCAACAAATCCTTGTTGCTTACTTATTCTATTAAAATATTGAAACTCTTCTCCTTTATCCTTTAATAATTTATAAATAAGCATATTCTTACCTGAATCTTCTATTATATTAATGGCTCTTCCACCGCATTTATCAAAAACTCTTGTTGCCATTCTCTTAAAGCTTAATACTTCTGCTCTAAGTAATGCTCTTTCTCCTATATACTCCAATAACTTCTTTTCTGTTTGGAATGTATACTGATCTGGTACAAGTAATATTAATTTATTATTTTTATTATTATCTAATTTTTTCTTTATTTGATTTAAACAATAATGACTTTTACCTGAGCCAGCTCTACCAAAAATAAATCTAATTCCCATAAGTGCCTCCTTACCATTTATATCTTAATAATATTTTTTTTAATTACTTTTTTATTCTTATATTAATTTGTGGTTTATATAACAATATAATATAAATTTAATACTTATATATTAATGATACTATACATTATTTAAACCTATAATAACTTTATTGATATATAAAATAATTATATCTAATATTAATAAAATAAAAAAATAAGCTACAACAAGTATAAATAATTGAATTTTCTAAAACTAGTTAATTCAAAATTTATACTTATTGTAGCTCTTTATAAAATATTTATTATTGTTCCGTTATTGCTAAAGCTGCAGCTCCTAAAACACCTGCTTTTCCACCTAATACAGCTTTTTCTACTGTACAACTATCAGCAAAAGTTTTTAAAGCTCTTTCTCCAACTACTCTTCTTATAGTATCTAATACTATACTACCACCATTAATTACTCCTCCACCAATAACTACTTTTTCTGGATCAAAGTTAGTTATTGTATTAGCTACTGCTATTCCAAGGTAATTTAATGAAGTTTCTAATATATTTTTAGCTACTCTATCACCATTAGCAGCTTCTTTAAATACTTCTTTAGATGTTACATTTTCATAATTTTTTAATGATGTTTCAACATTAGTGGCTACTGCTTCCTTAGCTCTTTTACCTATTGCTGTACCTGAACCTAAAGCTTCTGCACATCCAATGTTTCCACACCCACATCTTGGGCCTTCATTTGCAACAATAGTATGTCCAATTTCTAAAGCATTTCCTGTAGTTCCTCTAAATAATTTTCCATTTATAACAGCTCCACCGCCAATTCCTGTACTTGCTGTTATAAATACCATATTTTCAGTACCTTTTCCTGCTCCAAACATAAATTCTCCTAGTGTTGCAACATTTGCATCATTATCTAAATAAGTTGGTAAATCATATGCTTCTCTTATAGTTTTAACTATTTCAAAATTTTTAAAAGGTAAATTTGAATTTTCAATTATAACACCATTTTTTACATCTAATGGTCCAGGAGAACCGATTCCAATTGACTTTATTAAATTTTTTTCAGTTCCATCTATAACATAATTTATAGCATCTATTATTCTTCCCATAACAGCATTTTCGCCTTCAAAAGCTAAAGTTTCAACTGTTTTTTCTTTTATAATATTTCCTTCTAAATCTACTAAAGCTGTGTAAATCTTAGTTCCCCCTAAATCTACACCTACAACATATTTTTTTTTCATCTATTACCCTCCCAACAAATACGTTATGCTAACCTAACTATATAAAAGTATACCATTTAATTGTTACGTTTACAATTATTAATTGCGAATTTTTGGATATTTATGTATTTAAGTTTTCCTAAAGCTTATTTTTTTACTCAAAAAAAGCATCTAACATTAGTTAGATGCTTTTGGCGGAGAACAAGGGATTCGAACCCTCGCACCAGTATTATCCAGCCTACTCCCTTAGCAGGGGAGCCTCTTTAGCCACTTGAGTAATTCTCCACTTATGGCGGAGAGACAGGGATTCGAACCCTGGGTACGCTCACACGCACGCCGGTTTTCAAGACCGGTGCCTTAAACCAACTCGACCATCTCTCCTCGGAACAATTGCTATTATATCAGCATGTAATATATTATGTCAACACTTTTTCAAAAAAATTTTTTAATTAATTTTATACATATTTTATATTATCTTATAACCACCTAAAAACTACTCAAAGCCTATTTAATGTTTTTATAATTGCCATAATACTATATACCATTATTAATAAAAAATGATGAATTTAGAATAAAAACACTATTCCAAATTCATCATATTATCTAAAGATATTTTAATATTTTATTATTCAGAAAGTTGTCCATGTTTTTCATAATTAGTAATTCTACTAATTTTATTTTTTTCATTTACAAAGACAACTTTTGGTTTATGATTCTTTACCTCTTCTGTATCTAAATCACAATAAGCCATTAATATTATTTTATCTCCAACTTGTACACATCTTGCAGCTGCTCCATTTAAACAAATCATTCCTGTTCCTCTTTCACCTGCTATAGTGTATGTCTCAAATCTAGCTCCATTATCTATATCTACAATATGCACCTTTTCATACTCATATATTCCAGCTGCATCTAATAAATCCTTATCAACTGTAATACTTCCCACGTAGTTTAATTCAGCTTGTACTACTGTTGCTCTGTGTATCTTGCCCTTTAACATATTCACTTTCATTGTTTTTTCTCCCTTTGCTATAATTCATATGTGAAATTATCTATTAATCTTGTTTTACCTATAAATACTGCTATTGCAACTAATATAGATTTGCTTATTTCTTTAACTTCTTCTAATGAATTACTGTCTACTATTTCTATATAATCAATTTTAGCTAATTTTTCAGATTTAATATTATTTTCTATAACTTCAATTATATTAACTGCATTTCTTTCCCCACTTTGAATTTTTTCCTTAGCTAACTTTAATGACTTATTTAAAATAGTAGCTACTTTTCTTTCCTCTAATGATAAATAAGTATTTCTTGAACTTTTAGCTAGGCCATCCTCTTCCCTTATAATAGGACATCCTATTATTTCAATATCAATATTTAAATCTCTAACCATCCTTTTAATTACAGCTAATTGTTGTGCATCCTTTTCTCCAAAATATGCTCTATCTGGAGCAACTATATTAAATAACTTAGTTACAACAGTACATACTCCCCTAAAATGTATAGGCCTGCTTTTACCACATAACCCTTTTGTTAATCCATTCATATCTACAAATGTAGAAAAATCATTAAAATACATTTCCTCATTTTCAGGATGGAATATAAGATCAGTACCAGCCTTTTCACATACTTCACTATCTCTTTTTAAATCCCTTGGATAGCTTGCTAAATCTTCTTTTGGTCCAAATTGCATAGGATTTACAAATATACTTACAACTACTTTATCATTTTCTTCATAAGCCCTTTTTATAAGGCTTTCATGACCTTCATGTAAATATCCCATAGTTGGAACAAAGCCCACTGTTAACCCTTGCTTCTTCCATTCCTTTACTTGGTTTCTTACATCATTTATTTTTCCTACAATTCTCATTTTTTCTTCCCCTTTTAATATAACTTTTCAATTACTTCATCACTTATTTTAAAAGAATGTTCTTCTGCTGGGAAAACTCCATCTTTAATCTCTTCAATATATTTTCTAAATGCTATATTCATTTTTTCACCTAAATTTTCATATTTTTTAACAAACTTAGGTGTAAAATCGCTAAATACTCCTAACATATCTTGATAAACAAGGATTTGACCATCACAATTTACTCCTGCTCCTATTCCTATTGTTGGAATGGATAATTTTTCACTTATTATTGCTGCTAATTTAGCTGGAACACATTCTAATACAACTGCAAAAGCTCCTGCCTTTTCTATTGCTAAAGCTTCATCAATAAGCTTTTTAGCTGCTTCTTCATCTTTTCCTTGAACTTTAAATCCACCAAATGCATTAACTGATTGTGGCGTTAATCCAATATGCCCCATAACAGGTATTGATGCTTTTACTATTGCTTCTATTTTGTCACAAACTTCAATTCCACCCTCTAATTTAACTGCTTGTGCTCGTCCTTCTTTAATTAGTCTTCCTGCATTAACTACAGCATCATAAACGCATGTCTGATAAGACATAAAAGGCATATCTGCAACCACTAAAGTATTTTTAGCACCTCTAGTTACTGCACTAGTATGATGTATCATATCTTCCATTGTAACTGATAAGGTATCTTCATACCCTAAACAAACCATTCCTAAAGAATCCCCTACTAAAATTCCATTTATCCCTGCTTCATCAATTATTTTTGCTGTTGAATAATCATATGCCGTAAGCATAGAAAGTTTCTCATTTTTTTGTTTAGCTTCTTTAAAAGTAACTACTGTATTTTTCATAATCATTCTCCCAAATATTCTTCTAAATTTTTATAATCCCTATTTAAGTTTTTTACTTTTGCTATTTTTAATATATTTCTTGATAATAATCTATATAATTCCTTATCCTCTTCTCTCAAAACACCTAAATGATTAATAACAGTAACTAAATCACCTCTTTCTACTGGTCCTGTTAAGCTATCAATAACCCCTTTCTCCTTAATGTTCTTTAAATTAAATTCTATTAATGGATAAAGTGCTTTCATAGCTGTTTCTTTTGTAAATCCACAATCTTCAAGATAATTAATTGCATTGTTAATTAACCCTAATATAAGATTGCTAACTGTTACTGATGCAGCATGATAAAGTGATTTATTTTCCTTTGAAATAATCGCTACATCATTTCCTAAACTAGAAAAAAGATGCTTAAAATATTCAATATGTTTATTGTGTCCTTCAATTGTAATAAATGCTTGAGATAAATTTTTGTAAGAATTATATTTGTCTGAAATAGCAAACATTGGGTGAATAGAATAACCATAGGCACCATGATTATTTATATTTGAAAAGATTTCTGAAGAAATAGAGCCACTACAATGACATATCAATTTATCTTTGATTGATAACCTATTAATTTTATTCCAAATTCCTTGTATTTCACCATCAGGTGTTGTAATAAATATAGCATCACTATCTTCAATTAACATTTCTAAGTTGTCATATTTTTTGGTACCTGTAAAGATTGCAGCTTCTTTAGCTGAATGCTTGCTCTTACTATAGTACCCATTTAAGTCTATATTATTTTCTTTTAGATATTTTCCTAAGGAAAAGCCAACCTTTCCTGCTCCAATAAATCCAAATTTCATAATTATCACCCCCTAAAAGAGCATGATAGTAATTAGTCTCATTCAAAATTGATATGAGCTATTTCTTTTAATCTTTAAATTTTCAAATATATAAGGTGCGGTTTAATTAAAATACCACCCATATTAAATCTATCATATTTCTAAAATTTGTCAATATTTATTGTATGATACTTAATTTCTATTTTATTAAATATAAAATCCACTGGTATAACTAACTTTAATTTCTTTTATGCATAAAAAAGGGGGCTGTCGCACTAAAGCTTTTATACACAATATATTGTTTTAAAAAATAAAAATTAATACAATATATTGTAGTATTTATTCTTAATGCGACATTCCCCTTTATATTACTTTTATTATCTTATTACTTCTTTTCCACCCATGTAAGGTCTTAATGCTTCTGGAATATTTATTGATCCATCTTCATTTAAGTTATTTTCTAAAAATGAAATTAACATTCTTGGTGGAGCAACAACTGTGTTATTTAAAGTATGTGCAAAGTACTTTCCTTTTTCTCCATTTACACGAATCTTCAATCTTCTAGCTTGTGCATCACCTAAATTAGAACAACTTCCAACTTCAAAGTATTTCTTTTGTCTTGGAGACCATGCTTCTACGTCTATAGATTTAACCTTAAGATCTGCTAAATCTCCTGAACAACATTCTAATGTTCTAACTGGGATATCTAATGAACGGAATAAATCTACTGTATTCTTCCATAACTTATCAAACCATTCTTTACTTTCTTCAGGCTTACAAACAACTATCATTTCTTGTTTTTCGAATTGATGAATTCTATAAACTCCTCTTTCTTCAATTCCATGAGCACCCTTTTCTTTTCTGAAACATGGTGAATAACTAGTTAAAGTTTGAGGAAGAGAATCTTCTTTTAATATAGTATCAATAAATTTACCAATCATAGAATGTTCACTAGTTCCTATTAAATATAAATCTTCACCTTCTATTTTATACATCATTGATTCCATTTCAGCAAAGCTCATAACACCTGTAACAACTTCGCTACGAATCATAAATGGAGGTATACAATATGTAAATCCTCTATCAATCATGAAATCTCTTGCATAAGAAAGTATTCCTGATTGTAATCTAGCAATATCTCCCATTAAATAATAAAATCCATTACCAGCTACTTTTCTAGCTCCATCTAAATCTATTCCATTTAATTTTTCCATTATTTCTGTGTGATATGGTATTTCAAATTCTGGTACTAATGGTTCACCAAATTTTTCAACTTCAACATTTTCACTATCATCTTTTCCTATTGGAACACTTGGATCAATAATATTAGGAATAACTAACATTATATTTTTTATTTTTTCTTGAAGTTCAGTTTCCTTTGCTTCTAATTCAGTAAGACGATTAGCTTGCTCATTAACCTTAGCCTTTAACTCTTCTGCTTCTTCTTTCTTTCCTTGCCCCATTAATGCACCAATTTGCTTAGAAATTGTTTTTCTATTAGATCTTAAAGAGTCAGCTTCTTGTTGTGTAGCTCTACTTTCAACATCTAAAGCAATAACTTCATCAACTAATCCAAGCTTTTGATCTTGAAACTTATTTCTAATATTTTGTTTAACTATTTCTGGATTTTCTCTTAAAAATTTTAAATCTAACATAATATCCTCCAAATCACTTATTTTATTATTTTCTGATATAAAAAAAGGAGCCTTTATCCCATAAAAGGGACGAAGAACTCCGTGTTGCCACCCTAATTGATAATAATATTTATATTATTATCCACTCTTTACTAAACTAACGGGTTTATCCGTACTGCTCATCACAGTCCCTCTAAGGTGGATTCATAAAACATTGCTATCAGTTTGCACCAAACACTGACTCTCTAAAAAACAATAATCTTATTACTAGCCTCTTCAACGGTTTAACTTAAAATCTTTTGTTATAATATTAAATATATTATAATCTTCTACTTATTGTCAATATCTCTAGTGCAAATTATATCTACACCACTATTTAATATATTCTTACATATAATACTTCCCATTTTTATAGGAATACTTACATATAATCTACTAACAACTTTAGACATTTCTATCCACAGCTCTTTTTCTACCTCAGCACTGCTTTTTACAGGAATAACTTTAAATCTATTACTTCCCTTAACTCTTACTACTGATGTAAAAATATCTTTTTTCCCCATAATATTACTCCTATTATATTTCCTTAAATTCCTTTATTCTACCAGAAATTATATTAGAATTTTTTGAGTCATCTACTATATCTGTAATTTTTTTATCTAATTCCCTAGCTAAAATTTGTATTATTCTTTCATTACAATATGCACCATGACAATTTCCAAAACCAGCCCCTGTTCTTCTTTTAACCCCTTTAACAGTTCTAGCCCCTAAAGGCCTTCTAATTGAATCTACTATTTCACCTTCTGATACATTGTTACACATACATATTATTTTCCCATATCTTTTATCTAATTTAATTACTTCATTAATTTCATTTCTATCCATTTCTCTGAATCTATAAAATTCACGTCTTTTATCAATAAAGTTCTTTTTTAATTTACAATTTAAATTACTACTAATAGTATCACATAACATTTTTGCAATTGCTGGTGCCAATGTAACCTTACCATAATGCGTTCCAATTACACTTATATATCCCTTATCTACTTTCTTTTCATCAATTACTATAGAATCCTTATCGTAACTTTCTCTAAATAAGTTATTTATATTGCTCTTATTTAATTTCTTTAATAACTTACTGGCATAATTTAAATTATCATCTAAACTAGTTTTTTCAATACTTTTTATTCCTACTAATGAACCGCCATTTAAACCAGGAGTAGATACAACAAAAGTATCTTTATCAAATGTTTTCGTAACTATTCTTTCTAATTTATTTTCGTAATTATCATCAAGTAAAAGATAGCTCATGTTTTTAAAGGAATTTATAGTATCCTCTATATCTTTTTCCTTAACTATTCCATTTTCATTTATATAAATTTCATCTGCAATAGTATTGATAACTACCTTACAAGAAAACTTATTCTTATTAGTTACAACTTTAAATCCTTTTGTTATATTTTGAATAGTTAATACTTCTTCTTCTAATCTAAAATTAACACCATTATCTGATGCAACTTCAGCATATGCTATGGCTAAATCATAAGGAGCAACTATTGCAACATTTTGTGAATATAACCCCTTTTTTACTGCTGTATTAATATTAGGCTCTATTTCATATATTTCATCTGGTTCAACTAAATAAACTCCATCTATACCTCTTCTAACAGCTCTATCATACATCTCATCTAATTTAATTACACCATTATCATCATTAACTACTCTTAATGAACCAACTCTTTTAAATGGAACATTAAATTTTTCACATAAATCTTCTAATAATATATTTCCTATATATTCTAAGCCAGCCATTACATTGTTAGATGTTTCTGAGCCATCATATACTATAGAAGTATTAACAAATGAAATATCATCTGCAATATCATATTCCTTTTCAATTACAGCTATATTTAAATTATATTTAGATAATTCATAAGCAACTGCACATCCAATAATGCCACCACCTAAAACTAAAACATCATAATCCATAATTAAAATCCCCTAATTTATAAAATAAATCCCTTTTCTTTTAATTCATCTTTTATTAACTGCATATTTTCATTAGAATCTGCAGATATAGTATGTAAATGTATCCCATCAGTTAATAGTGATAATGGTCTAACTTCTATTTCTTCAATAGACTTTTTAAATTTATTCAAATCATTTAAATTTTTTATTCTTAATACTCCACGTATTTCACCATAAATAGGATGCTCTACAATTACATCTTCTATAATACCACCATATTTTACTACAATCTCCATTTCATCAAACATTGCATTGTCACTGTGTTTTACTGCAATTATTGATTTTACCCTGCTACTATCATCATTTATCATGTAACCATCTGGCGTTGCTATTATATTATTTCCCTTTGCTCTCAATATTGCTATATCCTTAACTATTATCTGTCTTGTAACATTAAAATTTTCAGCTAATGTTGTACCCTTAATTGCTTTTTTCTCTTTTATTAACATTCCTATAATGTTATTTCGTCTTTCATCAGCCTTCATAATTAATCCCATCCTTTAATTTCTATCATCACTTTCTCTTATTACCTCTAACAACTTACTTCCAACTACATTTTTATTGTGATGATATCTAACTGTATCTAAAAATTCTTTATCATATATATTAAATTGTTTTAATACATTAGCTCCTTTTTCAGCATGATTATAATATGCATCTACTGATTTAATATTATCAAACTTTTTTAAATTACCTTTACTTAATTTATTTAATATAACTAAAATTGATTTTTCAACAATATTAATTCTATATTCTGCTTTTCCTATATCATGAAGCAATGCAACTTTTGCAACTCTCTTTGCATTTAATCCTTTATCCTTTGATAAAATTACAGCATCCTTACTAACTCTAATACAATGTTGCTTATCTGATTTTTTAAGTTTATTAAATAACCTTTTTTCTCTTTTATCTAAAAGCTTATTCACATAATCATTATCAACCTCTTGAAATAAGGATTTTATGGCCCAAATAAATTGTTTTACTCTATATAACACTATTTCTTACCACCTAATTTTAACATATATTTGCAATACATATTCATATTTATAATACCACTATTAAATAAAAAATAAAGATTAAATACTATTTTTACAATTTTATTTTTTATTATAACACAAAAAAGCTACGAAATAATTCGTAGCTTTGGTGGAGGTAAAGGGAGTCGAACCCTTGACCCCTTGCGTGCAAGG
>UQFE01000025.1 GCA_900540255.1 uncultured Clostridium sp. | reverse complement strand
ATTATGTTGATTTTTATTTTTTAAAACAATATATTGTGTATAAAAGTTTTAGTGCGATAGCACCAGTTTAAGGATTAAATAAAAAATATCTATATTAATAAGAAAAGAATTTATTAATATAGATATTTTTATTTGTAAAAATTATAAGTAAAATTATTTAATTAAAGAAGCTTAGTTTTAATTTTTGATAGCAGGGAGAGTAATTGTCTTCTTTTTTTATGATAGTTTAAATTGTTTTCTGTACAATATTTATAAAGTGTTAAATTGGGAGTTAAGTACGAAACTTTTATAAGATTAAATTCATCATCAGTAAGAGAGTTTAAAATGTTTTTTAATTCTAAATGTTGCATATTTTTAATTATGTCATTTTCTAAATTATAATCATCCTTTAATAATGATTCTATATCATCATGTTCATCTAAAGTAATATTAAGGCTTGATTCGCTTGAGTATTTAATTTGTGTACGGGCAAGATTTCTGTAAGAGTTTTTTATTGAATTTATTATATAACAATCAATATAGTTTTCACCATGACTAATGTCATATTTTTGAGTTGCTTTAATAACTGCAATACTTCCAATTTGTATTAAATCATTTTTTTCATAATTTTTTAGTATATAAGAAGTTGAATATTTTAAGATAAGAGGTTTGTATTTGTTTATTAAGTAAAGCATAGATTTAGAGTCATTCATTTTAGCATTTTGTAAGATTTCTAGTAAACTTTCTTGTTTAAAATAAGTTTTGTTTTTACAATAATTCAAAGTTATCACCCCATTATATCAGTTTAAAGAACTTATGTTCCTGAACATACATTCATTATACTGCATCTATTGTAAAAATTACATAATATTTATACAATAAATATCTACAAAATAATTTAAAATTATAATTTATTTTTAATATATAATTTATATATAAATTTAAGAATATAATTAATTTATTTTAAATTAAAGAAATTTATAAAATATATTACAGGAAATGGTTTACTTAATATAAGTTATAAGATATAGAATATAAATTTTAAAAAAAATTTTTTTCAAATTACGACAATTATAAATTAAATTTTTAAAAAAAGAATAATTAATATTAAAAAAAGAATATATATAAAAAGAAAAAAGTAATATAATAACAATAAAGTTAAATTAAACAAATATAATACTAAAAGATACTAAGTAATGAAATTATTAAAAAGAATTTTGGCAAATTAATAAGATTTTTTTTTTATAATTTTTATGATATAATTTCAATGCGAAGGAGAGAAAAAAAGAAAGAATTATGGGGTGGATATAAATATAAATGAAGAATATTTCAGAAGTTTTAGGCGGAATAAAAGATAAATGGAAGAATATTGTCTTAATTGTTTTGTCTTTTTTATTAATTTCAAGTATTTATAATATATTTTTTATAAATAAAGAATATGAAGCTAATGTAAAAATATTTATTGGTAAACAAAAGTTTAAAAATATAACAGAAACTTATAATAATGAAGAAATTAATTTATATCAAAGATTAATTACTACTTATTCTGAAGTTATAAAAAGTAAAAAACTTATTAATGAATCAATAAAAGGCTCTAAAATGAATTATTTACAAGATAAATATAAAAATATAAATTATGACTTATTGATGGAAAACTTAACTGTTAATCCAATTGCAAATACTCAAATTATTGAAATAAAGTATAAAAGTTTAAATCCACAGCAAAGTTATGATTTATTGTATTCTATAACAGAAAATTTAATTAGTTATTCTAAAGAATTATATCCAAATGTTAATATAACAATTTTAGAGCAAGTTCATGTTAATTTAAATCAGTTAATGAATAAAAAATTAACAATTATTGGATTGGGGTTAATATTAGGATTAATAGTAGGAATAGGTGGAATAATAGGAGTAATGTATTTAAATAACACATATAAAAATCAAAAATCCTTAGAAGAGGAAATAGGCTTAACTGTTATAGGAGTTATTCCTAAAATTGATTAATAAATATGTGATAAAAATAATTAAATAGTTATTAAATTACTTATCATTAAAAAGGAGTGTATATTTAATGAATGAAATGGAAGAACAAGTAATTAGTTTGTCGGAAGTTTTTGAAGCAATAAAAAAGCGTTGGATAATGATTGTAGCAATTACTTTAAGTGCTACTTTAATATCAGGTATTTTAAGCTTTTTTGTAATTAAGCCAGTATATGAAACAAGTACTAAGTTGTTTATTGGTAAAGAAGAAAGTGAAGATACAGTATATAATACAAATGATATTCAAATGTATCAAAAATTATTACAAACTTATGCTCAAGCTATAAAAACAAAAGATTTAGTTGGAAGGGCAATAAATTCTTTAAATTATGAATTAGAACCAAGTAAAGTTGTTGGAGCATTAACTGTAACTCCAGTTACAGATACTCAAATTCTTCAAATTAAATATAAAAGTAAAAATCAACAAGAAGCAGTTGATGTATTAAAAAATGTAACAGAACAATTTATTATTACATCTAAAGAGTTAGTTCCTAATGGAAATGTAAGAGTAATTGAAGAAGTTGAATTTCCAGAAAATCCAGTAAGTCCAAATAAAAAAATGAATATTGCAATAGCATTTTTATTAGGCTTAATGGTAAGTCTTGGCTTAGTTTTCTTATTAGAATACTTAGATAATACATATAAAAATAAAGAACAGCTTGAAAAGGAATTAGATATACCAGTACTTGGAGTAATTCCAGATGTTGATATATTATAGGGGGAAAACAATGTTTATAGTTCAAAAAAATCCAAAATCTATAGCAGCGGAAGCTTATAGAAGTTTAAAAACTAATATTCAATATTCTTCTTTTGATAAAGAATATAAAACTATAGTAATAACAAGTTCTAATCCAGGGGAAGGAAAATCAACTACTTCTGGAAACTTAGCATTAACTTTAGCAGAAGGTGAATCAAGAGTTTTATTAGTTGATTGTGATATGAGAAAGCCCTCAATGCATAAAAATTTTAGAGTTACTAATACATATGGAATTGCAGATATATTACTTCAAAGAAAAAAGGTTATGGATGTAGCTCATATGTATAACAAAAATTTAAGTATTATAACAGCAGGAAAGGTACCTCCAAATCCAGCTGAAATGTTAGGGTCAAAAGCAATGAGTGCATTTTTAGAAGAAATGAAGGAGCATTTTGATTATATAATTTTAGATACTCCACCAGTACAAGTAGTTGCTGATGCACAAATATTATCAGCAAAAGTTGATGGAACGATTATTGTTGTTAGAGCTGGAGTTACTAAAAAAGAGGAGGTTCATGACACAGTGAATACTTTAAAAAAGATAAATGCAAATATTATTGGAACAGTTCTTCATGCAGTTGATAATAGTAAAAATAAATATTATTACTATTATGGAGAAGAATAATATTTTTTAATAACTGTATGTGAATGGATTAAATTTGTATATAGAAATGGGGAATTAAAGTGGAAGGGATGGAATTAAAGTTTGAAAATAAACAAAATCTTAGAGTTTATGAAATTTGTAAAAGGATAATTGATATTATAGGTGCTGGATTAGGATTAATTTTATTGAGTCCAATAATAGCTATTGTTGCTTGTGCAGTTAAAGTTACTTCTAAGGGACCGATATTTTTTTCACAAAAAAGAGTTGGAAAAAATGGTGAACTATTTGAAATGTATAAATTTAGATCTATGGTTGTAAATGCAGAAGAACTTAAAGGAAATTTAGAAGATCAAAATGAAATGTCAGGTCCTATGTTTAAAATTAAAGATGATCCTAGAATTACTAAGGTTGGAAAGTTTATTAGAAAAACTTCTATTGATGAACTTCCACAGCTTTGGAATGTTCTAAAAGGAGATATGAGTTTAGTAGGGCCAAGACCAAGTTTGCCTAAGGAAGTTGAACAGTTTGATAATTGGATGTTTAAAAGATTAAGTGTACGTCCTGGATTAACTTGTTATTGGCAAGTTAGTGGAAGAAACAATATTGATTTTGAGGATTGGATGAAGCTAGATGTTAAGTATGTTGATGAAAGAAATATTTGGATTGATATTAAGTTAATATTTAAGACGGTATTTGTATTATTTGGGGATAAAAATGCACATTAGTGGGAACTTCAATTCTTAAAGGTTAAAAAATATAAAATTTTATTTTATATTTTTTAGTCTCTAGGATGGATGAAGAATAATAAATTTAATGTATATAATTTTTTTGTGAAGGGGAATTTAAAAAATGAAAATAGCAGTAGCGGGTACAGGATATGTGGGGTTATCTAATGCAATTTTATTAGCTCAAAACAATGAAGTAGTTGCAGTAGATATAATTCAAGAAAAAGTAGACATGATTAATGATAGGGTGTCACCTATTGTTGATAAAGAAATAGAAGATTATTTAACAAATAAAGAATTAAATTTAATAGCAACTACAGATACTTATAAAGCATATAAGGATGCACAATTTGTTATTATTTCAACACCAACTAATTACGATCCAGAAATGAACTATTTTAATACAAGAAGTGTTGAAGCTGTAATTGCAAATGTATTATCTATTAATCCAGAAGCAACAATGGTAATAAAATCAACAGTTCCAGTTGGATATACAAAGAAAGTTAAGGAAATGTTTGAAACTGATAATATAATTTTCTCTCCAGAGTTTTTAAGGGAAGGAAAGGCTTTATATGATAACCTTCATCCTTCAAGAATAATTGTTGGTGAACAAAGTGAAAGAGCAGAAAAGTTCGCTAATCTTTTAAAAGAAGGAGCTATTAAAGAAGATATCCCAGTATTATTTACAGATAGTACTGAAGCAGAAGCAGTTAAGCTTTTTTCTAATACATATTTAGCATTAAGAGTTGCTTATTTTAATGAATTAGATACTTATGCTGAAATGAAGGGATTAAATACTAAGCAAATTATTGAAGGTGTAGGACTTGATCCTAGAATAGGAACTCATTATAATAATCCTTCATTTGGATATGGTGGATATTGTTTACCTAAGGATACTAAGCAATTAAGAGCTAATTATGAAGATGTTCCTAATGAAATTATTGGAGCAATAGTTGAAGCTAATAGAACTAGAAAAGATTTTATTGCGGAGCAAATTATTAAGAAAAATCCAAAGGTAGTTGGTATTTATAGATTAACTATGAAAACTGATTCTGATAATTTTAGAGCATCTTCTATTCAAGGAATAATGAAGAGAATTAAGGCTAAGGGAATTGAAGTTGTTGTTTATGAACCGGTGCTTAAGGAAGAAACTTTCTTTAATTCAAAAGTTGTTATGGATTTAAATGAATTTAAAGAAATATCTGATGTTATTGTATCGAATAGATTATCAAAAGAATTATTTGATGTAGAAGATAAAGTGTATACTAGAGATTTATTTAATAGAGATTAGTTAGGAGTTAATAATATGAGAACAATATTAGTTACAGGTGGAGCAGGATTTATAGGTTCGCATTTATCAGAGCGATTATTAAAGGAAGGAAATAAAGTATTAGTTATAGATAACTTTAACAATTATTATGATCCAGAAATAAAGAGAAAAAATGTAGAAGAAGTTAAGAAAACTTGTATTGATAATAATATATCTTTAGATAACTATAAAGTTTTTGAAGGTGATATTAGAGATAAGGAATTCTTAAGAGAAGTATTTTCTAATAAAATAGATTCAATAATGCATCTAGCAGCTATGGCTGGTGTTAGACCTTCAATAGAAGATCCTTCATTATATTATGATGTAAACATAACTGGAACAGTTAATCTTTTAGAAAGATGTAGAGAAACAGGGGTTAAACAATTTGTATTTGCTTCAAGTTCATCAGTATATGGAAATAATGAAAAAGTTCCATTTTCAGAAGTTGATAGAGTAGATAATCCAATATCACCATATGCAGCTACAAAGAAAAGTGGTGAACTTTTATGTCATACATATCACCATTTATTTGATATGAACATAGCTTGTTTAAGATTTTTTACAGTATATGGACCAAGACAACGTCCAGATTTAGCAATTAATAAGTTTACATCTTTAATATTAGAAGATAAGGAGATACCTTTCTATGGTGATGGAACTACTTCTAGGGATTACACTTTCGTTGAGGATATTGTTACTGGAATAATTGGAAGTATTAATTATGTGAATACTGATAAGAAGGTATTTGAAATATTTAATATTGGTGGAGATAAAACTGTTTCTTTAATGGAAATGGTTGAAACTATAGAAGAGGTTTTAGGAAAGAAAGCTAAGATAAATAGGTTACCAATGCAACCAGGTGATGTTAATAGAACTTGTGCTGATATAAATCATTCTAAGGATGCTATAGGATATAATCCTAAAACTACATTTAAAGAAGGGATTAAAAAGTTTATTGATTGGAAATTGAAATAATTAGATAAATAATAATAGTACAGTTAATTTTCTAACATTTTAGTTGTGTTGTTAAAATGAAACTAATTTATTGTTTATTTCCAATGATTTAAAGGGATAAAATTATGAAAGATATTAATAAAAGAGATAAGAAAACACCTAAGCTTTGTTTAGTATCATCATCAGGTGGACACTGGGAGCAGCTACAGAAATTAAAGATATTAGTAGATAAATATGATGGGTTTCTTGTTACAGAAAGAACTAATTTTGAAGCAGATGCACAATATTTAATGAAACAAACAGATTTAAAAGATAAAATGATGTTATTTAAAATGTTATATAATTCCATTTTAGCAATAAAAATTTGGATAAAGGAAAGGCCAGATTTCGTAATAACTACAGGTACTATGGTAGCATATCCATTTTATCTATTATCAATTATTTTTAGAAAGAAGTTTATATTCATTGAGACATTTGGAAGAGCTAATATGCCAACAGTTGCCGGTAAGATGATGGAAAAACATTCTGATTTATTTATTGTTCAATGGGAAAGTCAGAAAAAACATTATAAAAAAGCTATCTATGGGGGGTGTTTATATTGATTTTTGTAACTGTAGGTTCAAGAAATTATCCATTTGATAGATTATTTATTAAGTTAGATGAGTTATTTGATAAAGGTATATTAAAAGGAGAGATTTTTGCACAAATAGGAACTTCTAAATATAAACCTAAAAATTATAAATATAAGGATTTTATATCACAAGAGGAATTTTTAGAATACGTCAATAAATCGGATGTAGTTGTTAGTCATGGGGCATCAGGTTCTATAATGAAAGCTTTAAATGCAGGGAAAAAAGTTATTGCTGTAACTAGATTAGCTAAATATGGAGAGCATATTGATAATCATCAGATTCAAAATAATGAGGCGTTTGGGGAAAATAAATACGTTATTCCTGTTTATGAAATGGAAGATTTAGAAAAAGCTTTTAAATCTATTGAGGATGGAACAGCAGATTTAATTCCGTGGGAAAATAAAGATCCTATGGCGATAATAAATTTAATTGATAATTTTATTAAACAAAATTGGAATTAATAGTATTATTGTGATGAATAAAGGAGGAAAAATGGATTTTGTAGCTTTAGAAAATGCAGGGAAGAAAATATTTGAACAATTCCCAGTTATAAAAAGATCATGTAAAAGAGTATATCAACTTTCTATGTATGCATTATCAAAAGATAAATTTAAGGTTGATGGAGAAGTAAGAAAAGTATCTCCAAATGATAAATATGAATATTTTTATGGTTATTATGATAAGTCACCTTGGGATAAAAATGATAGATATATGTTATGTATAAGAGTTAAGCAGGCATATAAATCGGTAGCACCAAAAGAAAAAGGTGAAATTGTAATTATTGATACTAAGGAAAATAATAAAGTAATTAAAATTGCAGATACAAAATCATGGAATGTACAACAAGGATGTATGGTTCAATGGTTGGGACCAGACTTCTCAGAAAAAATAATATATAACGATTTTAGAAATGGAGAGTATTGTTCTGTAATTTTCAATGTAAAGTTAAATATTGAAGAAAAGGTTATAAATAAACCAATATATGATGTATCAAGGGATGGGAAATTTGCATTAAGCTTAGATTTTTCTAGATTACATAGATTAAGAAAAGGTTATGGATATAGTAACCTGCCTGATACTACAGAAAATGACTTATGTCCTAATGAAACATGTATATGGAAAATAAATCTTGATACGAATGAAGTAGTAGATTTATTAAAATATACTGATTTTTCAAATTTTGAAGCGAATGAAACAATGATAGGGGCAGAGCATAAGGTTAATCATATTATGATTAGCCCAAATGGCAAAAGGTTTATGGTGTTACATCGTTGGTTCCAAAGGGGGAGAAAAAACACAAGACTTGTAACTGTAAATTGTGATGGAAGTGATATGTATAATTTAAGCGATGATGTATTTGTATCTCATTGTTATTGGAAGAATGATGAAGAAATATTATCTTTCTTAAGGAAAAAAGAAACTGGAGACCATTATTATTTAATGAAGGATAGAACACAGGAGTATAAGATGTTATGGCCAGAATTAAATACAGATGGACATTGTAGTTATTCGCCTAATGGTAATTTAATAATTACAGATACTTATCCAAATAGGAAAAGATTAGCATATGCTTTTGTGTGTAAAGAGAATGGTGAGGTTAAGAAAATTGCAAGTGTTTTTGCACCTTTTAGATATGATAATGATGTAAGATGTGATTTACACCCACGATGGAATCGAGAAGGAAATAAGGTTTGTATTGATTCTGTTCATAATGGTAAAAGAGCATTATATGTGATTGATTTAAGTCAACAAATCGATGATCTTGAAATAGATAAACGAAATAGTGATAGTTTGAGATATACAAAGAATTCTCCTATAATTAGTTTTATTATACCAGCATATAATGCAGAAAAGACAATTTCTAGATGCATAGATAGCTTGTTAGCCCAAGATAACGAAGCATGGGAAGCTATAGTTATCGATGATGGATCTATTGATAGAACACTCGAAGTCTTGAATAAATATAAGATAAATAATAATATTAAAATATTAAAACAGTCAAATCAAGGTCCAGGTATGGCGCGAAATAATGGTATTCAGCATGCCATGGCTGAATATATTTCGTTTTTAGATTCTGATGATTACATGGAATCTAATTTTGTATCATCAATGCAAAGTATAGTAGGAAAACATAATTCTGATGTCGTTTTTTATGAGACATTTTATGAAGATTTAGAAGGTAATATTTTAAAGAAGAGTAACATTTCTAAATATGAAAACAATAATATGTTAGATTTTATCACTCTACAATTATCTGGAAAATTTTCGTGGGGTGCTGTTAAAATAATAAAAAGAAATATTATAGAATCAAATAAAATATTTTTTTCTAATCATGATGTTGGGGAAGAAGCTATATTTACTTTTGATGTATTAAGAAATTCGCAAGTTATTTCGTTTTTAAAAAAACCAATGTATCATTATGTGCAATCTAATGAAGGTCAACATAAAAAAGGTGATGTTGATCCATTGTATAACACAGTATATGAAATGAAAAAACATATGATGGATAAAGGGCTATATGATAAATATGAAGTAGCATTAAACAATATGGCTATGAAAGCTTTATCGATGAGTTTATATAGATGTTCGTTAAAATATAAATTCACTAAAGCCCAAATTAAAATGTTAGAAAAAATAAACTTATATAATAAGGATTTTAACTTTAAAAAATTAGATAAGGAAAAGTTGAATCAATCAGCTAAACTTTTGCTACCATTTATTCGTTGTAAAATTACTATTCCAATTTACGTAGCATCTAAATTAAGAAATAAAGAATAGTGATGGTTAAAATGAAAGGAGAACATAGATATGGTAATATTTTTCTTTCTTATTATAATAGGTTTGACAATTAGTTATTTTGCTAATAAAACGCAAAACAAATTTTATGTATGGTTATTAGTATTACTTTTAAGTGTTTTTTCTGGTTTTAGAGGTGAAACTGTAGGCGTAGATACTCCATTATATTATTTGCATATTTCATCTGGATTTCCACATCCATGGCAATTTAGAGAAGAAGGTTTTAGGTTTATTTCGAATATTATAATGGATCTTTCAAATAATCCGCAAAATGTCTTTATATTTTGTGCATTTGTTACTAATCTATTGATTATATTTAGAATGTGGGATTTTAGAAAAAAAGCAAATTTTACAATGATGTGTTTTGTATATTTACTTATTTTTTATCCAAATACAATGAATATTATGAGACAAATGGTTAGTGTAGCTATAGTATTTTATGGCACACGTTTTCTAGAAAAAAAACATTATCTCATTTTTTTATGTTTTATATATGCTGCTTTTTTATTTCATCGTTCATCGATATTGTCAGTTGGTTTCTTGTTTTTAACAATATGGAATAAGTTATCAAAAAAACAAAAAGTGTTTTTAATTATTCCATTTGCTTTTGTTTTTATTGTGATGCTTATGTATCTAAGAAATAGTTTATCTAGTGATATTAGTTCATATTCTACTCAAATTGTATCGAATATAAATTTAACTTATTTTTATAGATTATTTATTGCTGTTTTTGCAATTATTTGTAATTGGTTTAATTGTAGGATATTAATCTCAGAAAATATAAGACCAAAAAAGAACAATTATTTATTCGATAAAAATAACATGATATTTTATTTGGTTGGTATCCTTTTTTCTGGGTTAAGCATGTTTTTTTCTTTTGTTGGAAGAAGTGGATTATATTATTTAATATTTGAAACAGTTTTTTGGGGTGTATCTATTAAACAATCTAAAAATGGATTTTTGTTTTTTTGGCTAATTTCTATTTATGCTGTTTATGTATTCTTTCAAATGATTATTACAAATAGTTTGGGATTATTCCCTTTTTATATGTATTTATATTAGGAATGTGAGGTAATTAAAATGGATATGGATAAGACAAAATTAAGTATAATAATACCAGTATATAAGGTTGAAAAGTATTTAGAAAAATGTTTAAATTCTATAATTTCACAAAATCTATCACAATGTGAGATTTTATTAATAGATGATGGATCGCCTGATAATTGTGGAGCGATATGTGACTTATATGCAAAAAAATATGCTAGAATACAATCTTTTCATAAAGAAAATGGTGGGTTATCGGATGCTCGCAATTACGGGATTGATAAATCAAATGGTGAATTTATCTGGTTTATAGACAGCGATGATTATTTAGAACCAAATAGTATTCCTAAATTATTAGAATTAATAGATAATCACAATGCAGATGTTTTTGTTTGTCAGTCTAAAACTGTAAATGAGCTTGGTGAAACTCGTGATGAAAAAATATATACTATTAATGCAAAAATATACAGTAATCAAGAATATATGGAAGTTTTGAATAATAATCCTAGAAGTGTTATTTTTTGCGCACAATATCATATTGTTAAGAAAAAAATAATTACAGATAATAATTTGAAATTTTATAAAGGTATTTTGCATGAAGATGAGTTATGGACGCCTCAAATTTTGTTGAATGCTAGTACAATATATTATACTGGATTAAACATCTATTATCATTTTATGAGAGAAGGTTCTATAATGCATTCAAAAAATTGGACTAAAAGTGGTGAATCTGATTTAATAGTTTCTAGAGAACTTTTGAAAATCTACGATAATAGTAATAGAGATGATTTATTGTATTTAAGAGATCATATGGTTGATACATATTTACAATCTATTTGGAAAATATCAAACTTTAGTCAGATGAATCCATGGCCAAGATTAGCTCCACTGCACAACTCATACTATTTGAAAACAGTATTAAAATCACTTTTATTTACAATATCTCCTAAGTTATATTTGATTATACATAAAGCAAAAAGTTAAGTAAATTTTTTGTTATTTCTACACTAATAAAAAAAGAATATTTAGACTTATTAAGTAAGTATTTTATGAAAGGAATTAGAGTATATATGAAAGTATTGCTGTGTACGCTTAATTTCGATGATGGCGGTGTTACAAAAGCTTTTATTGAAGCAGAGAGATGTTTGGTTGAAAATGGAATACAATGCGATATATTAGTAGAGAAAAATGAAGGTGTTTACAGAGATTATTTTTCACAAAAAAATGTAAAAGAATTGAAATTTCGCTTTGCAAGAATTGCTAAATTATTGAATTGTATGAGAGCAAATCAAAAGAAATCGGTAATTGAAAAAATATGCATAAATTTTATAAAGATAATCAGAAAATTATTTTATTTTAATATTTTATTTTTTTTAGCTAATGTGTTTACTGAAAAAAATGATAATGACTATGATATTGTTATCGATTTTCATGGATATGGTAATTTTATGACATATTATTTATCTTATAATTTTCCAGATTCTAAAAAATATACTTGGGTGCATGATGAAAGAATACACACTTTAAAATATATATATAAGGAATTTAGACGTTATGACAAAGTGTGCTGTGTGTCTAGTTCATGTAAATATAATATTGAATCAAAGTATCCTTTTTTAAATAACGTATCAGTTGTCCATAATATAATAAATGTAAAACGTATAAAAGAATTTTCAAACCAATTTCATGTCAATAATGATAAGAAATTAATTGTTTCTGTTGGTAGACTTGAACATCAAAAAGGATTTGATATAATTCCAGAAATTGCTCTTAAATTACAAAAGGATAAAATAGATTTTTTGTGGCTTATTATTGGAGATGGAAGTTTATATGATGAGTTAGATGAATCTATAAATAAATATGATCTTAATCATTTTGTGCATTTAAAAGGTTTTTGTAAAAATCCATTGCCTTATATAAAAAATGCATATATATATTTTCAACCTTCATTTCACGAAGGGTTTCCAACAACAATTAGTGAAGCAGTTGTTTTAGAAAAAGTAATCGTAGCTTCTAATATACCTTCGATGTATGAAGCTATTCAGAATATAAATAATGAGTTATTAATTCCTCGTGATGTCGATTTAATGTATAAATTATTAAAGAATTTACTTACAGACACTAAAATGTATGAAAAATATCAAGATAGTTTTAAAGAGATTGAAATTGATGATTTTTCAAATGACTTGTTAAAATTAGTCAAAGGAGATGATAAACTATGAATAATTCTATAGGAGTTGTATTAGTAACTTTTAATAGATTGAATAAGTTAAAAAATGCTTTAACTTGTTATGATAAACAAACTTATAAACCAAAATATATTATTGTGGTTAACAATGCCAGTACTGACGGAACATATCAATATTTAGAAAAATGGAAAGAATCAGATTCAAACATTAATAAAATAGTTATTAATTGTAATGAAAATCTTGGAGGCAGCGGAGGTTTTTATGTTGGTTTAGAAAAAGCTATGCAGTTAGAATTATCTGAATGGATATGGGTATCTGATGATGATGCATACCCACAAGAAAATGCTTTTTTTGAAACAAATTCAGTTATTAATAACCATAAAAATGAAGACATTTCTATTGTGTGTGGAATTGTTAATGAACATGGAAATATTGCAAAATCTCATAGAAAAAATATCATACGTGAAGGGATAAAAATAAAAGAAAAACCCCTAGATGATGAGGCATATAAGCATGAATTCACAATAAATAGTTGTACATATGTAGGAAGTGCTATAAATTTACAGAAATTAAAAGAAGTTGGTTTACCAAGAAAAGATTATTTCATATGGTACGATGATGCTGAACATACAATGAGGCTGTCAAAAGTAGGAAAGATAATATGTAATCCTAATATCGTGATAGAACACGATAATCAAATTTCGGTGAATAAAAAGGGTATTAATTGGATGAAATATTATGGTGTAAGAAATTCTTATGATTTTTATATGAAAAATTTTCCGAGTTATTTAGTTAATCTGAAGTTTAATATAAATTTAATAAGATTGTTTATTAAATCTATTTCTAAATTTGATTTTGCTCAATATAAACAATATAAGCAGGCGTTATATGATGCAAAACACGGTTTTTTTGGAAAAAGTGACAAGTATTTTCCTGGAATGAAGTAAAGTATTTTTAATAGAAAAAAGACATATATGCTTGCTTATTAAATTAGGTTAAATAAATATTTTGTAGATTAGTATTATGCTCATATAAGACCATTTTAATTTGATGGGAGTGTATACTTTTAACTATTAGTAAGCTATGTTGAGATAAAATTATGTGTGTAATTATAAATGAATTATAAGAAAACACTTGTTTAAAATATACATGATAAGAAATTATTATAAATAGGGAGTATTGATATGAGTTTGGATAAAAGAAATTTGAATATAGATTTACTTAAAGTAATGTCTTGTATTGCTGTTGTTGGATTACATACATTGAATTTTAGTTTTAATAATTTAAATAGGGTTATATATTATTTATGTGGTTTTGCTGTTCCTGTTTTTTTTATGTGTAGTGGTTATTTCATGTTAAAAAAAACGGGGGGGTATTCATTTAAACGCTTAAAAAATAAAATATTAAATATATGCAGATTAACTTTGCTTTGGAATATTATTTTTTTCTAATAATAAATTGTTTGAAATTTATACAGAATGATTTAAAACTAACAGATTTAAATTTTCTATATTATTATTTTGGATGTTTTTTTTAAAAGGGTCCATGTGATGTTTTTTGGTATTTTGGTGCATTAATAATTATGTATATACTAACACCAATATTATGTAAATTTAATTCTAAATCTAAAATGAAATTATTATTTATTACTTTTTTAATTTGTGTAATTACATAATTTTCCGGTCATTTGTATGGTAATGCAATTCAATCCTATATTATTCAAACTTTTAGATTATGGACTTGGTTATTTTATTTTATTCTTGGATGGTTTATAAAAGAGAAAGAGCATACTATTTTCCAAATTTCTTTTAAAGCACATAGCTTTCTATTGTTAATAATATCAATTATTTTAGTCTTCTTTGAAATGTTTATTGCACATAAAATGGATACTTGGTTTTATGTAGAATATTTTTATGATGCTCTATTATTTATTACTTGGATAATATTTTTATTTACTTATATACTTCGATTTAATATTGGTTATAAAAGTCAGCAATTTATTTCTTGGTTTTCTAAAATGACATTAGGTATTTACTGCATTCATCCTATTTGTATGCGAGTTTTTACGAAAGTTATTACTGTTGATAATATATTTATTATGATGATGAATTTTTTGTTGGTTGCTTTTGCATCAACTGTTGGAATATTAATATTACAACGATTTAAAATAGGTAAAAATTTAATTAATATTTAAATAAAATGGAGGATTTATGTACGATTATTTAATTGTAGGTTCCGGTTTATTTGGAGCTGTATTTGCTCAAGAAGCAAAGAAAAAAGGTAAAAAAGTATTAGTAATTGATAAAAGATCTAATATCGCAGGAAATATTTATACAGAAAAAGTAGAAGGGATTAATTTCCATAAGTATGGAGCACATATTTTTCATACAAACAATGAAAAAGTATGGAAGTATGTTAATCAATTTGCTACATTCAATCGTTTTACAAACTCACCAGTAGCAAATTATAAGGGAGAATTATATTCACTTCCTTTTAATATGTATACATTTAATAAAATGTGGGGAGTAGTTACTCCAGAAGAAGCAATGGCTAAGATTGAAGAACAACGTAAAGAAATTAAAGGTGAACCTAAAAACTTAGAAGAACAAGCAATTTCTTTAGTTGGTCGCGATATTTATGAAAAGCTAATCAAAGGATATACTGAAAAACAATGGGGGAGAGATTGTAAGGATCTACCTTCATTTATTATTAAAAGATTACCTGTTAGATTAACTTTTGATAACAATTACTTTAATGCTCTATATCAAGGTATTCCAGTTGGCGGATATACGAACATGGTCGAAAATATGTTAGAAGGTATTGAAGTACGTTTAGGTATTGACTACTTAAAAAATAAAGAAGAATTCGATAAATTAGCAGATAAAGTAATTTATACAGGACCAATTGATGCTTATTTTAATTATTCTTTCGGTACTTTAGAATATAGATCAGTTCGTTTTGAAAATGAAATATTAGATATACCTAATTATCAAGGGAATGCTGCTGTTAACTATACAGATAGAGAAACTCCTTGGACACGTATTATTGAACATAAGTGGTTTGAATTTGGAAAAGATGAAGAAGGAAAAGATTTACCTAAAACAATTATTTCTAAGGAATACAGTTCTGAATGGAAACCAGGTGATGAACCATATTATCCAGTAAACGATGAAAAAAATAGTTCTTTATATCAAAAATATAAAGAACTGGCTTTCAAAGAAGATAAAGTCATCTTTGGTGGTCGTTTAGGTGAATACAAATATTATGATATGGATACTGTTATCGAATCTTCACTTCATTTATGTGAGAGGGAATTATAATGAAGCAAAATTCTGTTAAATTAAATTTTTTGATGAATATTATTTTAACAATGTCAAATCTAATTTTTCCTTTGATAACTTTTCCATATGTTTCAAGAATTCTATTGCCTGAAGGAACAGGAAGAGTTTCTTTTGCAACTTCATTAATATCATATTTTGTTATGTTTTCGCAGCTAGGAATTCCCACATATGGTATAAGAGCTTGCGCAAAGGTTAGAGATAATAGAAAAGAATTAACTAAAATAGCTCAAGAACTTTTGTTTATAAATTTGATTATAAGTGTAATTTCTTATATAGCTTTGTTCATAGCTATAATGACAGTGCCAAGGTTACAAGATGATAAAACGTTATATATTATTATGAGTTTAACTATTATTCTCTCAGCAGTAGGTATGGAATGGTTATATAAAGCATTAGAACAATATACTTATATTACAGTACGATCAGTAATATTTAAGTTTATTGCCTTAATAGCAATGTTTTGTTTGGTTCATGAAAAATCTGATTATGTTATTTATGGAGGAATTACTATATTTGCAGCCTCTGCCTCAAATATCATGAATTTTATTAATGTTTATAAATATGTAGATTTAAAACCAGTTGGTAATTATGATTTTATGAGACATTTTAAAGCTATAGGAACTTTTTTTGCTATGGCTTGTTCTATTACAATATACACTAATTTAGATACTGTTATGCTTGGATTTATGAAAACTGATGCTGATGTTGGATACTATAATGCAGCAGTTAAAATAAAAGGCATATTAGTATCTATAGTAACATCTCTTGGTACTGTAATATTGCCACGTGCATCATATTATGTAGAAAATAATATGATTGGTGAATTTATGAGAATAACTAAAAAATCATTATCGTTTGTTTTTTTAGTTGCTACACCGATGATGATATATTTTATTTTGTTTGCTAAAGAAGGAATCTATTTTTTATCTGGAGATGCATATGCTGGATCTATTGTTCCTATGCAAATAATAATACCTACCTTGTTATTTATTGGTATAACAAATATTTTTGGAATACAAGTATTAGTTCCATTAGGAAAAGAAAAAGTTGTTTTAATATCTACAGTTGTTGGAGCAGTAGTTGATGTTGTAATAAATATGTTGTTGATTCCAAATTTTGCATCGGCTGGTGCAGCTATCGGAACACTAATTGCAGAATTTGCAGTTTTAATTGTTCAGTATTTAGCATTGAAAGACAGAGTCACACCTATGTTAAAACAGATACATTATCTTCGAATAGGTTTTGCATTAGTATTAGGAGTCGGGTTTTCACTATGGGTTAAATTTGTCAATTTAGGTAGTTTTATTACGTTAGTGATATCCGCTTCATTATTCTTTCTTGTTTATGGAATAACTCTTTTATTAATGAAAGAAGAAATAATAGTAGAAATTTGGAATGTTCTTTATTCAAAAATAAAAAAATTACCGATTTTCAAAGAAGGGGAATATAGATGTTAAGTAAAGAATTATTAGATGATTTAAGTAAAAATAAACAGCATCATGTTATTGAAATTGTTAAAGAAATGCAATGCGAAGATATTGAAACTATTTCAAAGCAAATTAGATGTATTGATTGGAATATCATCAATACGATTCATGAAACAATAGCAACCAAGGGAGTAAACTCCCTCGGTAGCACGTTGAACGATCAATTTATTTCAAGCAAGAGAGTGACTTCGTGACCTCGTCCCTCTCAACGACGCCCGGCAGACTGTGCGAAAACTTCGGGGATATGGTATTATAAGTATTATTAAACATTAAATGTTAGGAGATGCTTATTATGAATTATATCCATGGGGAAGATAGAAATCAAATGAGAATAGAAAGTTTAGAATCTTTTGCTTCACCTGATAGTGAAGTTAGAGTTATTGATAAAATTGTTGATGCTATGGATATAGAATCATTAGGTTTTAAGCTTGGCAATAATAAAGATTCGGGCAGACCGAAATTTGATCCTAAGGATTTATTGAAATTATATATCTATGGATATTTTAATGGAATAAGATCTTCAAGAAAATTAGAAGCAAGAGAGTGACTTCGTCCCTCTCAAGTACCCCCGGGGGTTTTAAAATTTTCCAGTGGCAAGCTTATGTTAAAGCATGAGTTTGTCACTATTTTTTTTGTCAAATAAGTATGTGTTTTATGTTTAGAAAAAAATATAAAGGTCAAGAATACTCCTTATAGGTATAAACAATAAGGAGGCAGAAATGACAAGCGAAAAAAGATCATGGTATGAGGGAGCTACATATCACATTACAGCAAGAGGACATCATAGAAATGATATATTTAGGGATGAAGAAGATTTTAAGATATATTTAATTATTCTAGAAGAAGCATTGCTTTATTTTAATAATTATAATTATGAAATAATAGCATACTGTTTAATGGATAATCATGTACATTTACTTTTAAAAACTGGAGTAGAGCCGCCATGGAGATTTATAGCGCGAGTTCATTCTATATATGCAAGGTATTTTAATAAAAAATATAACTATTTAGGTACACTGTTTCAAGGAAGATATAGTGCAGAGATTATAGAAAACGATACTTATATGCTTGAAACCTCAAGGTATATTCATTTAAATCCGGTAAAAGCAAGAATGGTTGAAACACCTGATGAATATAAATGGTGCAGTTACTTAATATATGTTGGAGAGCAAGAAGAAAATTTTATTAATTCAAAAATAATATTAAATTACTTTCAATATGAGAAAAGATTTAAGTTATATAGAGAGTTTGTATATACGAAACTAAAAGAATTAAGAGAAAAGTTACTAGAAGAAGAAATTAAAGCAAATCAAGAGATAAGATAAATTTAAAAATTGTGAGATGTTACAAATTCTAAAATATAAGTTTAGGGGTACTATCAAAGTGTCAATAATTGAAATGTGAATTATTGATAGGAGTGAAAAATGTATGGCAACAGTATTAAAAAGTTTTGCGATAAGTGGAATTGATGGATATGTAGTTAATATAGAAATAGACACTATATATGGTAAGCCTTCGGTATCAATTGTAGGTATGGGCGATACTGCAATTAAAGAAGCTAGAGAAAGATTAGAAGCTGCTATTATAAATAGTAAATTTGAATTTCCTAAAATGAAAATAGTAATTAATTTATCACCAAGTTATGTAAAGAAAAGCGGATCGCACTTTGATTTAGGAATGGCGATAGCACTTTTAATTCAATCTGCTCAAATATTCGTAGAAGAGGCTGAGAGATATGCATTTATAGGAGAGTTATCATTAAATGGGGACTTGAGGCCGTGTATAGGAGTTTTACCAATGGTTATGGAGGCTAAAAATAAAGGAGTTAAGAATGTAATAGTACCAAGAGATAATATGACAGAAGCAAGTTTGATTAGTGATATGAATATTTTTGCGTTTAATAAATTAAATGAAGTAACAGACTTTTTAACAGGAGTAAAGCCATACGAACCAATTAAATATATAAAGGATAATTATAAACTAGATAGTCCATATATAATAGATTTTCAAGATGTTCAGGGGCAAGATACTGCACTTGAATTTGTAGCTGTTGCAGCTGCTGGAGGACATAATTTATTAATGTCAGGAACACCAGGTTGTGGTAAATCAATGGTTGCAAAAAGAATACCAACAATACTACCAGCTATGACTGAAGAAGAGGCTTTAGAAGTAACAAAAATTTATAGTGTAGTAGGGCTTTTGAAAAATAGAGGTACATTAATAACAGAAAGGCCATTTATCAAGGAATACTGTGGTTTTAAAATTTTCCAGAGACAAGTTTATGCTTAGCATAGACTTTGTCTCTGTTTTTTGGTTAATTGATATTTTTATTTTGTAATAAAAGATTCAACTGTGTAGCTTTTTTGATAATTTAGAGTAGTATTACCTCTTTCCAATGACACAGGTAAAACAATTTTTTTCTCAATAGAAGCATTAATTTTATTAATCAGATTCATTAATGTTTTTACAGCTTGCTTAGATAACTCCTTAATAGGTTGTTGTATTGTTGTTAAACTAGGATAAGTAAGAGCGCAAATAGATAAACCATCATAGCCCACAACCTTTACTTCCTTAGGAACATTTATATTACGTTTACTTAATTCCTTAATTGTAGCTAAAGCAATAGTATCAGTTGCAAATACACCATCAATGTTAGGATTATTATCAAGTGCTTCTTGGATAATTGGAGAATAGTCTGAAAAAGAAAAGAAATTAATAGGCAATTCTATTGTATTTACTTTAACATTTCTTCCTTCTAGAGTATCATTAAAAGATTTATGACGATCATTAGATGGAGTTGGTACTTTTGAGCTTCCTGAAAAGTGAAGAATATTAGTACAACCGCAGTTTAACAATTCAAGTGCAGCTAATTTACCACCTTCCATATGATCTGCAGATACAACAGGAATGTCATCTCCTAAATATCTATCTAAGGCTACAATTGGTAGGTTTAGATTTAAATAATCTTCAATTTTTAAAGTATGGCTACCTATTATAATTCCATCTACTTGATTTCTTAAAAGCATATTTATATATTCTTGTTCTCTAGTACTGCTATTATATGCATTACAAAGCATTAACTTATATCCTAATTTATATAATTCTTCTTCGATATATCTAGTTTCTTCAGCATAGAAAGGAGTACTAATATCAGGAAGAATTAAACCAATTATATTAGATTTCTTTTTAAATAAACTTTTAGCAATTTCATTTGGTTGATAATTTAAGTCTTTCATAGCATTAAAAACTTTATCTTTGGTAGCTTGTGAAATATAGCCTCTATTATTCATTACCCTGGATACGGTAGAAACAGATACACCAGCTTTAATAGCTACATCCTTTATATTCGTCAAATTACTCACCTCTTTTATATCTTAATATCCAAAAAGTAGCATTGTCAATTAATAAAAGTAACAAAAAAATATTTTCTGCAAACCCGTTGACATATACCAAAAAATGGTTCTATAATATAAATGTAAACATTAACAAAAAGCGTATACAACGATGTGCTAACCGGTTAGCACACAATAAAAATATGAGGTGGTATAAATGGCAAGAAGAAGAGGGAAATTGTTATCTTTAATTTTAACTGTGGGAATATTATCAACTACTTTTACTGGATGTTCATCATCAAATAATAGCACAGAAGATGGAGTAGCGAAGATATCTATTTGGACACAAGAAGGACAAGTTGTAGAACAAGAATATTACAAGGATGCAATAGAACAATTTAATGAGTTATATGAAGGACAAATAGAAGCTACTTTACAAATGATACCAAGAGGAAATGGATATGAGTATGAAAATAAAATAAATGCAGCTGCAACTTCTGGTAGCTTACCAGATATTATAGCCATGGATGGGCCATCAGTTGCTAATTATGCAGATTCAGGAATAATAGTCCCAATTGATGAGTATTTCACTGAGGACAAGCTAGAAGATTTTGTTCCATCAATAATTACTCAAGGAACAGTTGATGGACAATTATATGCATTAGGGGCATCAGAATCTACTGTAGTTTTATTCTATAATAAAGATGTTCTAGATGCTGCAGGAATACAAGCTCCAACTACATTAGAAGATGCTTGGACTTGGCAAGAAGTATATGAAATAGCTAAACAATTAAAAACTGATGATATGTATGGAATTAATTTAGAATGGGATTTAGGAGAAGGTCAAATTTATGGATTTGCTCCAATTATATGGTCAAATGGAGGAGAGTTACTTTCAGAGGATGGTAAAGAAATTGATGGATATTTAAATTCTGATAAATCAATTGAAGCATTAGAGTTTTATCAAAAATTTGCAGTAGAAGGATTAATAAATCTTCAACCATTACCAAATGATTTTGAAGAAGGAAAATCAGCTATGTATTTAATGGGATCATGGGAAATTCAAACAATAGAAGAAAGCTATCCTGACTTTAATTATGGAATAACATATTATCCTAAATTCTCTGAAACTAGTAAAGTAGTTTCACCATCAGGGGATTGGTGCTTTGGTATTACTTCAGGTTCAAAAAATCAAGAAGCAGCAGCTAAGTTAGTTGAATTCTTAACATCAGCAGAGGAAGTACAAGAGTATTGTTCAGCTATAAGCAAACCACCAGCAAGAATATCTGTATTTGATACTATGGAAGAATATCAAGATGAAAGTAGAAAGGTTATAAAGGATCAAGTAATAAACACAGCACATCCAAGACCAATTTCAACATCTTATCCAGTATTATCAAGTGAGTTTGCATCAGCACTACAAGATATAAGAACAGGAGTAGATGTTAAAGAAACCTTATCTAAAGTAGTTACTCGTTTTAAAGAGGATATAAAGAGAAATAATTAATATATAAATAATGAGAATTATGGCTTTTAGTCGTAATTCTCTTAGAAAGGTGGGTATTGTATCAATGCTAACAGTTAAGAGAAATGCAAAAATTAAGACAGATGTAGCTTTAAAAAAATCAATGAGTAAAGAAGCAGTAGCAGGAATAGTATTTGTTTTACCAGCAGTTATATTTATTTGTGTATTTTTAGTTTTACCAGCTCTACTTGCTTTTGGATATAGTTTTCAACAATATAATATGTTAAAGCCAGCACAAAAGGTTTTTATTGGATTAACAAATTATATAGATGTTTTAAAGAATCCAGCTTTTTATAAAAGTTTATTTAATACAGTATACTTTGCAGCAATTGTAGTACCACTTCAAACTATAGTTGCATTAGGATTAGCATTACTAGTTAATAAAAAGTTAAAAACATCAAAAATAGCACGTATTTGTTTCTTTAGTCCTGTTGTTACTTCAATGGTTGTTGTAGCTATATTATGGACATTCTTATACAACAAGGATAGTGGTCTTATAAATTCACTTTTAAATTCTATAGGAATACAATCACAGCCTTTCTTATTAAGTGAGAAACAAGCTATGAATTCTATTATATTCATGTCTATATGGCAAGCAGCTGGATATCAAATGATGATATTCTTAGCAGGTTTACAAGATGTTCCAGAAGAACTTTATGAAGCAGCAAGCTTAGATGGTTGTAATTGGTGGGATAAATTTAAAAATGTTACATTACCATGTATAAAAAATGTATCAAGTTTTGTAATTTTAATTACTACTATTCAAGCTTTTAAATTATTTACACAGCCTTATATAATGACAGGAGGCGGCCCTAATGAATCAACTAAAACACTTGCATATATGATATATGAACAAGGTTTCCAATATAGAAATGTTGGGTATTCATGTGCAATAGCAGTAATTTTCTTCTTAGTAATATTAATAGTATCAGGTGCTGTGAAGAAGATATGTAATGTAAATGGTGATTAGGAGGGAAAGACTATGAAAAGAAAACAGAAAAGGATTTTAGGTAAAGGTTTAGCATATGTATTTCAAATAAGTTTAGCATTAATATTTGTATTACCATTAGTATGGATGATTATATCATCATTAAAGCCAGAGGCTGATTTATTTAAAGATATGAGTTCTATTACAACATTTTTTGTATCTAATCCATCATTAGATAATTATAAGGAAATGCTCTCTAGATCATTAGTATTAAAAAGTACAATGAACAGTATAATATATATTGGATTAATACTTTTAATAGGCATACCTGTTAATGCTTTATGTGGATATGCATTAGCAAGATTAAAGTTTCCAGGAAAGAACTTTATATTAAGTGCAATTATTGCATTATATATAGTTCCTTTTGAAACAGTAGTCTTACCATTATATTTAGTAAGTAATACATTAAAAATTACAAATACATTCTTTGCATTATTTGTACCTTTTATAGGTAATTGCTTTAATATATTTTTATTTAGGCAGTTTTTCATGTCTCTTCCTAAAGAATTAGAGGAAGCAGCTAGTATTGATGGATGTGGAGTATTTGGAACTTTTGTAAGAGTAGTGTTACCTAATACAAAACCAGTAATAGCTACAGCAACAGTATTAACAATTGTAACTCATTGGAGTGATTTTATGTGGCCTTTAATGGCAGTAACATCACCAAAACAGAAGACAATTCAACTTGCTATACAAGGATTCTTTACAGATCCACCAGTAAGGTATGCTCCAATTATGGCAGCATTAGTATTCTCAACAATTCCTATATTAATAGTATATTTATTATTACAAAAATATTATGTACAAGGTATTATGTCTAGTGGAATTAAGGGATAAAGGAAAAATAAATATTATTTTAGAGAGGTTTTAATATGGCAGATAATCATAAGGTGAAATTAGAACAAGCACAAAAATATGTAGATTCAATAAAAGATGAGGTAGCTTTAAGTAAATATAGACAAGGATATCATTTTATGGCGCCAGCATCATGGATTAATGATCCAAATGGATTTATCCAATACAAAGGTAAATATCATTTGTTTTATCAATATAATCCCTATGATTCAAAATGGGCATCAATGCATTGGGGACATGCAGAAAGTGAAGATTTAATTAAGTGGAATCACTTACCAATAGCATTAGCACCTAGTGAATTTTATGATGACGATGATGATGGAGGGTGTTTCTCAGGTAGTGCAGTAGATGATAATGGAGTGTTAATTTTGATGTATACAGGTACTACTAATAATGGAGAAGGAACTGTTCAAGTTCAATGTATTGCTACAAGTAATGATGGAGTAAATTTTGAGAAGTTTGAAGGAAATCCAGTAATATTACCTAATTTTATTGAAGGAAATAGAGATTTTAGAGATCCGAAAGTGTGGAAAGAGGGAGACCTTTGGTATGTAGTTATAGGAACTACTAAAAATAATGAAGGAAGAGTTTTATTATATAGTTCACCAGATTTAAGAGAGTGGGAGTTTGTAAGTGTTTTAGCAGAATCTCATGGTGAGCTAGGAAGTATGTGGGAGTGTCCAGATTTCTTTAGGGTTGGAGATAAGCATGTTTTAATGTTCTCACCGATTGGGTTAGGTACTACAATTACAATGTATTTAATTGGAGATATGGATTATTCTACAGGAAAGTTTACATGGACTGAAAAGGGAAAAGTAGATTCTGGATGTGATTTTTATGCACCACAATCATTGTTAGATGATAAAGGTAGAAGAATTATAATAGGTTGGGCTAATAGCTGGCCTTGGATGGAATGGTTTAGTGATTTTGGGCCTAATATGGAAGATAAGTGGAATGGAGCAATGTCTTTACCTAGGGAAGTTAAGCTTGATGAGAAAACTGGTAAATTAAAGTTCATACCAGTAGAAGAGATTAAGAATTATAGAAAAGAAGAAAATAAAGTTGAATTAAGAATTCTTAATGGAAGTAAAGATATAAAAATCAGCCATAGAAATAGATATGAAATGTTATTTAATATTGATTTAAAATCTACAACTGCTAAGGAATTAATTATTAAGTTAAGAGAAAATAAAAATGGTGTAGCTATTATAAAATTAGATATTGAAAATAAGCAGTTAATATTTGATAGAAATAATTGTGATGGTTACAATAAAGGGATTAAGAGTTGTGATTTAGATTTATTTGAAGATACATTATCTGTAAATATATTCTCTGATAATATATCTATTGAAGTATTTACTGATGATAATAAGGTAGCTATGTCAAATAATATTTATCCATTAGAATGTAGTAATAAAGTAAATTTAGAAGCTGTTGATGGAAATGTTGTATTTAATAGCTTTGATATTTGGACAATTGAAGTGTAATGAATAAGTAGTAGATTTATTAAATGAAGGGTGATTATTTATGAAAAAAGTACTTTGTCCAGGAGAAGCATTAATTGATTTTGTTTCAATGGATGTGGGGGTAGCAAGAGAGTGACTTCGTCCCTCTCAAGGACCCCCAGGAGTTTTAAAATTTTCCAGTGGCAAGCTTAAGTTAAAGGCTAAATGTTCAAATTATGAATATTTAGCCTTTTAGTTTAAGAAAAAATAAATATGGGCTATAATATAAATATAGAAAGTTGGTGTTTAGTTGGAAAAAGAGAAAGTAAAATTAGATGAAGTTCTAAAGTTTTTATTTTCAACATCTAATAAGGTATTAGTGAAGTTATTAAATGGAATATTTAATGAAAATTTTAGTGTAGATGAAGTAGAATTAACTGTTAGTAATAATGAGTTTGTTGAAGATGATTTAGGAATATTAAGAGGAGATATGTTTTTTGATATTCTTAATAAAGATTATAATAAGGCAAGTTATCATATAGAATTTCAAACAAAAAATGATAATACAATGATTGTTAGGATGTTTGAGTATGGTTTTAAAAAGGGAAAAGAGCAACTGAAAAGTTTTAAGACTATACAGAAGACATAAGAACTATATATTTCCCAAAGCAAAAAGTAATATTTTTTGAAGAAAATAAAAATATTAAAAATCAATTAAAATTAAAAATAATATTTCCAGATGAGAAGGAGATTATTTATACAGTAAATGTAATGAAATATTGGGAATACAGTGATGAACAACTTAGAGAAAAGAAGATGTATCCCCTAATACCATTACAGCTTTTTAAGTTAAGAAAAGAGTTAGAAAAGGCACATAATAAGAAGGATTTAAATAGAATAAAAGAATTATCTAATAATGCTAAAGAACTTGCTGGTAAATTAGCTAAACAATCAGCAATATTATTTGAAGATGATGAAATATTAGGTGAAGATTTTCATAAGATTCTATTAGCTATACAAAATCTAATAGAATATTTAAATAGAAATTATATGAATGATGAAAATATAGAAAATGAGGTGACTACAATGACCAAAACATTATATGACCCCGAAGTAGAAAAAAGAGGAATAGAAAAGGGAAGAGGAGAGGGAATAGAAGAAGGAATTAATCTTACTAAAAAGGTATTTAAATTAGCTAGCCAAGGAGAAACAATAGGTAATATATCAAAAATATGTAAGATATCAGAAGAGAAAGTTAAAGAAATTTTAGATTAAAGAGCAAGAGTAGTCTCAAGGCCCCAGGGGTTTTATCCCGATGTTGCTGTTTATTGTGATAAAAATCAAATTTTCTATAGGGCTTATATAGGTATCCCACAATTAGTTGTAGAGGTATTAAGTCCATCTAATGCTGATGATGATTTGATTGTGAAAAAGGATTTATATGAAAAGTATGGTGTGCCTGAATATTGGATCATATCACCAATGAGTAAAAAAGTATGGATTTACTATTTACAATAAGGTTTACATAAAATTAATGGAATGCTATAATTTTATTGTAACTTTACATAAAATTAATATAATATTCATATTAAACACTATATTAATTTTAATAAAAAATAACTTAAGAGGAGGGGGAAGATGAAAAAATTTACGTCAATTTCTTTGATATTTATGATTATCTTTTCAAATTTTACATATGGCGTTACAGCTGCTGTTACAGAAGGCGTAAAAAATGATGTATTAAATTCTGAATATGTTGTTATAGTTAACACTAGTTCAAAAGAAAATCAATCAACAGGTAAAATTGTATTTGATGAAAATAATAATAATACTAGAATTGGCCAAGAAATTAATTCACAATCAGAAAATTTAAATGAAGATTTAATTGTTAACCAATTAAAAAATGAAAATACTGAAAGTGAAGAAATTAAACAAATTCAAAAAGCAAAAAATAATACATATAGTATTGGAGAACAAAAAAATATAGGAAATAATACATATACATTAATTGGTATAGGTGATAAATCTTATATTTGGATGGAAAATAATTTAAAATATTCTTATGATAATGTTCAAGGTAAAACAGAGTTAGCTGCTAAGGAAATGATAAGAGTTTATGAGGGACGTCCTTATGAATTTTTAAATGAATTATCAGATAATAATATTCCTTATTTAGATGGTTCAGGAAAGTTATCAATTTTTTTAGAAGTAACTAACAATAATAGTACAGGATATTATAATAATGAGAAGGATATAACAGGAGTACATATTAATACTCAATCAGATCCAAATAAGTTTAATGAAGGTGGATTTGATAATACAAATGGACTATTAGTTCATGAAGTGCAACATGCTTTATTTAATATATTAGCATGTAATGGACAAGCCAATATATCAACTAGCCTTTTGTGGTTTAATGAAGGAATGTCTGTAGCTGCAATGGATTACCTTTGGGGATATTATGATATTAATGGTTGGTTATCTAAAATAAACAATGATGTAATTATTAGAAATGGAACATCATTAATATATGACTCATATAGAAATAGTACAGTTCAAGATTATTCTATGCAATATTTATTTGTAAGATATCTTGCTAGCCAAGCAACTAAGGGTACAAATCCAATGGAGTTCTTTAAGCAAATTTATAAAATAAATGCGGCAGGAAAAACTGCTGAAGAGTTTATAAATGAATTAACTTCTAAGGTTGATGGATTAAAGGGGAGAACTTTTAAAGAATTACTTGGAAGTTTTTATGTAGCAGCTTTTTCTCAAGAAAAAACGGGAATATATAGCTTTTATGGCGATCCAGTAATTCAACAAAAGATTACAAGTTATCCTGTTTATATGGGAGAAAGTGGACAATCTATTACATTAGAACCAACAAGTGCAATAGTTGTAAAAGCAAAGGATGGAAGATTTGTTGTTCCTAATGATGCAGGAAATGATATTAAATTTTTTGGAGTAACAAAAGACTTAGATATATTTAAGCCATCAGAGGGAAATGGAACAAGCAATGATCCATATATAATAAAAAATGTACAAGAGTTAAATGCCTTAAGTAAGTATCCAAATGCTTATTTTAAACTTGGAAACAATATAGATGTAAAGCAAGGAGAATACTTTAGTGTAGAAAAATTTTATGGAGTAATTCAAGGAAATGGATATACTATTAATGGATTAAATAAGGCATTAGTTAAAAATAACTATGGAAAAATTAGTGATTTAAAAATAAATGCTGATTTTAATGGTGAGTATTCAGGATATATAGGAACAATTGCTGAAGCTAATAGTGGTACTATTACTGATATTGAGGTAAATGGAAGCTTTGATATTAACTTATATACACCTAATAAGTTTTCAACACCTATATTTGGTGCAGTAGTTGGTATAAATGAGCCTGCAGGTATTATAGAAAGAACTTCATTTAATGGTAATGCTAATATAAGAATGACAGTTAGTGATGCTATTGTAGGGGGAATTGTTGGATATAATCAAGGAAGGATTAATAATTCATATTCTAAAGGTAGTATTGTAGTAAATCAAAATAATATTGGAACCTATAACTTACAAATGGGAGGAATAATTGGTTATTATAAGAGTTTTGGTGTTGGGGCAAGCTTGAAAAATTCATATTCTATAACATCATTGAGTTATAATAATGTTAATAGAAATTCAGCTCAAATAGGACAACTTATAGGTGCTCTTGGGTCTACTGCATATATATTAAATTCATATGCATTAGACAACATAAATTCTATAGGTAGTGAGCCTACAAAAACTGAATATAAGAGAACCTTATCTCAATTACAAGATAAAAGTACTTTTATTAATTGGGATTTTACTTCTGTTTGGAAGATGGAATTAGATGGGAATAAAACGCCTATATTCTTAGATTCAAATGAAAGTATGAATGTTAGTGCAAAGTTATCTAAAGATACTTATTTTATAGGAGAAAAGTTATCTTTAATAAATGCAAAGTTAATTATTGATGGAACTGAAATTCCATTGGAAGAATATATGCTTAATATATCAGATTTTGATTCAACAATAGAAGGAAGTTCAAAGGTTATTAATGGTAGTTATAAAGGTAATGCTTTTACTGTTACGTATAATGTAAATAAACCTAAAAGTGTTGAAGATTTACAAGTTGTAAATCAAGGAAAAGTTATATATTTCGAAAATCAAGTATATAGTACTGAAGGAGTTGTTTTAAAAGCAAAACTTGATGGACAACAAAATTATACTTACATATATTCTGGATTTACAAGCAATTTATTAAATCCACTTAAAATTACAGATAAGTCTACAACATTAACTTATATTAATAAGAATGTTGATATTAATATTAATGTTGTGGAAAAGAAAATTAAATCTATTACTACACTTAAGAAGCCAAATAAAACTGTTTATGCAGAAAGTCAATTATTAGATTTAACAGGAGCTAGATTCCAAGTAACATATAATGATGGAAGTAAATCAGAAGTATTTGGCCCAAGGGAATTTTCAAAATATAATTTACATGTTGCTCAAGCCTTACCTAATGCTCCTAATGCAGAAGCTATAGATTTAAACAAGGAATTAACAGTTAGAGATAATGATGGAAGAATTCTATATTTATATTATGATTCATTATTACCAGGGCAATCAGGAGCAATTTTTGCATCAATGGGAAAAATAAATATAAATACAAAAATTGCAATGAAAAATGAAACTTTTAGAGCTGTTGTAGGACAAAAGTCATATTTATTTTCTGAGCCACTATTATATGCAAATTATGATGTTACAACTACTATAAAATCAGGTAGTTTGCCGGATGGTATAAAAGCTATTTATGTACCTAATGATAGAAATAATTTATTTAGATTTGAAGGAGTTGCAACTAAAATTGGTACATATGAAATAACATATACAATAACAAGAAAAAATGGAGATTCAACAGATGTTACATTTACTTTTAATGTGGAAAGTATATCTAATGAACCATTATTAGAAGCATTAACACTTAAAAAAGATCATAATAATCATTTAAATAATGATATTGAAGGGATAATAGATAATATTAATAATACTATCACTTTTACTGTTCCTTATGGAACTGATATTACTAAGTTAAAACCTACACCAACTTATTATAAGGGATCGACATTAGAGCAAGATCGTTGGAATGGTTCTACTTTTGACTTTTCAAAAGGAGCTGTTAATTATAAGGTTACAGCAGAAGATGGTATTACTACAAAAACATATGAAGTTAGTGTAGTTGTATTGCCAGAAACAATAATTATTCAAGAAGTAAAAATTTCACCTAATGAAGTTGAAATAGAGCAAGGAAAATCATATAAATTTAAATCGACTGTAGTTGTAAATGAAGTAGAAGATTTATCTCATAGTGTTACTTGGACAATTGAAGGAAATAATAGCATTGATACTATTATAAATGCTAATGGAGAAATTAGTATAGCTGAAAATGAAACAAGTAATAGATTAATAGTAAAGGCAACTTCTAATGTAGATCCAACAAAGAGTGGAGTAGCAATTGTAAATGTAAAAGAAGCTATAAAACCAACACTTGATGAAGTTGATGGATTAAGTTGGGAGGGGAAGGTTGCAAAATGGAATCCAGTTAAAAATGCAACATCTTATGAACTTACTGTATTAAGAGATAATATAGTAATTGGAACAAGAGAAACTATAAATAATTTTTATGATTTATCTGAATTCTTCAATAAAACTGGAAAATATTCATTTAAAGTTGTAGCTAAAGCTAATGGATATACTAATAGTACAAACTCTAATGATAGTGTAGAAAATGATTTTATAAAAAGTAATGATAAGCCAGTAATATTAGGCGCAGAAGATATATCAATAGAATTTGAAAGTCAATTTGATAAGTATGCAGGAGTAACGGTAACAGATACTGAAGATAAAGATTTAACAAATAAGCTTATAGTTACAGGGGATGTAAATGTTAATGTTGCAGGTATATATGAAATTACATATTCAGTAACAGATTCAGATGGAAATACCACTACTGCAATAAGAAAAGTTACAGTTAAACCTAAGAAGGAAGAGCCAGAAGTTAAACCGGAGAAACCAGAGGTAAAACCAGAAAAACCAGAAGTTAAACCTGAGAAACCAGAGGTAAAACCAGAAAAACCAGAGGTAAAACCAGAAAAACCAGAAGTTAAACCTGAGAAACCAGAGGTAAAACCAGAAAAACCAGAGGTAAAACCAGAAAAACCAGAAGTTAAGCCGGAGAAACCAGAGGTAA
>UQFE01000024.1 GCA_900540255.1 uncultured Clostridium sp. | reverse complement strand
ATCCAAAGGAGCAAAAATGATACTGAAAAATTTGAGTGATATAAAAAATCTTGGCAATAAAGGCCTTGATATATAAGGGTTAAGAAATATGATTAACCCTAAGTAATTTGTAAGTATGGGGGTGATAACATGAAAGAAAAAAAGAAAGGCAATATTATAGGAATTTTAATAGTCATGGCTATTATAATTTTTGGTGTGATTTATGGAGGAATTACTTTAACAAAAAATTGGGGAAAAAGTAAAGAAACAATAAGTAAGGAAAATGCAACAGGAAAATTAAAAAAGATTTGTAAAGACATTAACATAAATGAAGTAGAACCAAGAAAGGCACCTATAGATTTGGGGGTAAAAGATGTTAAGGATACAATACCTAATATAGATAAATATCCAGCAAAGGTTGAAAATACTACTGATAGTTATATTGAAATATTTTCTACTGGAGAAAAAGCAGGAAATGGTAAAGATGGATGGCTTATAGATGTAGCAAATAATTTTAATGAGTCTAAATTTGAGATAAATGGAAAGATAATTTCAGTTAAGGTTAGAGAAATTGCTTCAGGATTAGGAATGGATTATATAATATCAGAAAAATATCTTCCAGATGCATATAGTCCATCAAATGAATTGTGGGGAGAAATGATAAAGGCAAATGGCAAAACAATAGAATTATGTGATGATAGAATGGTTGGAAATGTAGCCGGAATTCTTATATCTAAAGAAAAGTATGATGAATTGATAAAAAAATATGGAGCAATTAATTTAAAAAATATTACTCAAGCAGTTGCTAATGGAGAAATAAATATGGGATACACAAATCCATTTGCAAGTGCAACAGGGTTAAATTTTTTGGTATCAACATTAGCTACATTTGATTCAAGTAATCCTTTAAGTGAAAAAGCAATTGATGGATTTAATGAATTTCAAAATAATATACCCTTAATAGCTTATACTACACTTCAATTAAGAAATTCTGCAGAATCAGGAATTTTAGATGGGTTTATTATGGAGTATCAAACTTATATAAACTCTCCAGAGCTAAAGACCGATTATATATTTACACCATTTGGATATAGGCATGATAGCCCATTATATTCTGTTGGTAATTTATCAAATGAAAAGAAGGAAATATTAAATAAGTTTATTGAATTTTATAAACAAGATAAATATCAAGAATTAGCAGTTAAGGATGGATTTAATGCATTAGAAGATTATAAATGCGAAATTGAAAATTTAGATGGAAATACTATATTACAAGCACAAAAATTATGGAAGGAAAATAAAAATGGAGATAAGCCTATAGTTGCTGTATTTGTAGCTGATGTATCAGGAAGTATGGAGGGAGAACCTTTAAATGAACTTAAAAAATCATTATTAAATGGTTCACGATATATAGGAGAAGAAAACTCAATAGGATTAGTTACTTATTCTAATGATGTTAATATTAATCTTCCAATAGAAAAGTTTGATTTAAACCAAAGATCATTATTTACAGGTGCTGTACAAGATATGGATGCAAGTGGGGGAACTGCAACATTTGATGCAATTGCTGTAGCAGTGCAAATGCTTTTAGATGAAAAAGAAAAAAATCCAGATGCTAAATTGATGCTTTTTGTATTAAGTGATGGAGAAACTAATATTGGACATTCACTAGATGATTTAAGAGAAATATTAGAATCAGTTAAAATACCAGTTCATACAATTGGATATAATGCAAATATTGAAGCATTAGAAAATATTTCAAGAATTAATGAAGCAACAAGTATTAATGCTGATTCTGATGATGTTATATATAAATTAGGTAGTTTGTTTAATGCAGAAATGTAAGTTATAAGGGGGATGGGTATGGGATTTTCAATGAATGTAAGTGATGCTGAAGAAATAAAAAAAGAAGTTGTTGAAGAAGTAAAACCATCAAGTGAAGAAGTTAATAAGTTAAAAAAATTAAGCAATAGTAATGTAGAAGCTATTATGAATATAAATATGGATTCTTTATATGAAAGAAAGGAAATTTTAAAATCAATCGATGAATTTGGGCTAGATACAATTCAAAGATCTTCACAAAAGAATGAATTATTAGAAGTTAGCATAAAAAATCTATCTAAAATGGGAGATGAAGGTGGAGAAGTTGCAGTTGGATTGACAGAATTACAACGGACAATGAAAGATTTAGATCCAAGTATGATAGATTTTACCAAGAAGGGGCTTTTTGGAAGGGTATCAAATCCTATAAGAGCATATTTTGATAAATATCAAAAAGCAGATATTGTTATTAATGATATTATGGAGTCATTAGAAAGGGGAAAAACAACATTAAAAAATGATAATACAACTTTAGAAATTGAAGAAATTGCTATGAGGGATTTAACAAAAAGATTGGCAAAGGAAATTGAAATGGGAATGTTAATGGATGATGAAATTTCTCATGCATTAGATAATGCAAAGGCTAATAATGAAGATTCAGATAAGATTAGTTTTGTTTCTGAAGAAATATTATTTCCATTGAGACAAAGAGTTATGGATATGCAGCAAATGATAGTTGTTAATCAACAAGGAATAATAGCTATTGAAGTTATAAGAAGAAATAATAAGGAATTAATAAGGGGTGTTGATAGGGCAAAAAATGTAACAATTTCAGCATTGAGGACAGCAACTATTGTAGCAAGTGCTCTTTATAATCAAAAAATAGTTTTAAAGAAAATAGATATTTTAAATAAGACAACTAATGATTTAATTAGTGGAACATCTAAAATGCTAAAGGAGCAGGGGGCTGAAATTCAAAAACAAGCTATTGAAAACAGTATTTCTGTTGATACTTTAAAAAATGCATTTTCAGATACATTAGAAGCATTAAATTCAATTAGTAGCTATAAGCAAGAAGCATTACCAAAACTAAAGGAAACAATAAATCAATTTAGAGAATTAGCAGATTTAGGTGAAAAGCAAATTTCAAAGATTGAAAAGCAAAGAGAATTAAATTAATAAATTAAGATGCTTATAATAAATGACAAGTTATAGATACCCATTTAGAGGTATTTATAGCTTGTCATTTTATTTAAAATTTTATATTAATTAATTTTATATGATTCATATTAGGATTTAAATTTAATTCTTTTTTAGCTTTTATCTTATCTACATATTTACTAAATTTTGAATGAACAGGAAGGCCAAAGGAATATAATTTATTTTTATTAACGCCATTATCAATAAATTCCTGTGAGAAATGAAATAGTAATCTAAATTTGTTTCCTTTTTTTGAAGTGATTTTCCCAGCAAAGTTTAATGTATCTAGCTCAATAGTTTCAATATCAAGATTTCTAAGTTCATGACAAAGAGATTTTCCAGCAGAAACATGCCCTGCGCCAGTATTAGTATATAAAATAAGTGCTTTCATAATATACCACCTTTAAAATAAAATTTAATTATATTTATTTTACCATATATGGTAAAATATAAAAATGATAATTGTTCTATAAAGTAAATTATGGATATAATTACTAAGGAGGAGATGATGATGAATAATACGGAAGTTTCTTTGTTATTTTCAATAAATGAAATGATGTATTATGGTAAAATATACTTATTTTCCTATAATATATATTTTTAAGAAATAATTAAGAAATATTAAAAGGTTTATTAAGAAATACTTATTATAGTAGTATATGTACTTCAAGAAATAGTAGGAGGAATATAGATGAATGTTTTAGAGGTAAATAATTTAACAAAGTCATTAGGGAAAAGAGAAATTATAAAAGGTATAAGTTTTAATATAAAATCTGGAGAGATATTTGGGTTTTTAGGTCCAAATGGTGCAGGAAAAACTACTACTATAAGAATGTTAGTTGGATTAATTAATCCTACATCAGGGGAAATAAAAATTTGTGGCCATGATTTAAAAAATGATACAAAAAATGCATTAAGGGAAGTTGGAGCTGTAGTTGAAAATCCAGAGTTATATAAATACTTATCGGGGAGAGAAAATCTTATGCAAATTGCAAGAATAAGAAATGTCTCTAAAGAAGATGTAGAGGAAACTATAAAGCTTGTTGGTCTTGAGGGAAGAATTGATGATAAAGTAAAGAAATATTCTTTAGGAATGAAGCAAAGATTAGGGCTTGCAGCATCTTTATTATCAAAACCAAAGCTATTAATTTTAGATGAACCAACTAATGGTTTAGATCCATCAGGTATATTAGATTTTAGAGAAGTTGTACAAAAGGCAGCTAAAGAAAGAGGAATGGCTGTATTTGTATCATCACATATATTATCAGAAGTTCAAAATCTTTGTGATAAGGTAGCATTTATTAATGATGGAGTAATTAAGGCTGTAGAAGAAATAAATTCAGATACAAATTCTATGGAGACTGAAAAAGATATAATTTGTCTAGTTTCTAATGATGATAAGAAAATGATTGAAAATGAAGTTAAAAAATTAACTTATGTTTCATCATGTAAAATTAATGATAAAGGATTACAAATAATATTAGAATCTAACTCAACGTCTAGACTAGTTAAGCATTTAGCATGTAATAATTTTAATATTGAAGAAATCTATAAAGAAAGAAAAGGCTTAGAGCAAAGATATATGGAATTAGTTGAGGGAGGAATAAGATAATGTTATTTACTTTAATAAAAAATGAATTAATAAAGCTTATGAAAAAGTCTAAGACTTGGATAGTATTTTCGCTTTTTGCAGCATTTATATTAATAACTATATTTGCGCAATATAGAGGTGATAAAAATATGAGGATATGGAATTCACCAGAAAGACAATTAAAAATGGCTCAAGATAATTTAAAGTATTATAATGAAGAACTTGAATCAAATAAAGACACTGATGTTAATCCAGAATATATAGCATATTTACAAGATGCTATAGAAAATTCAAGGGAGCAAATAAAAAACTATGAATATATAATAAAAAATGGATTAGATGAAGAGGGCTGGAAGATTCAATTAGATCAAATGATTGAGTATAGTAATCAAACTATAGAAAATTATAAAAATTATGATGATGAGTGGTCAAGAAGATATTTAATGCAAGAGCAAGATAATTTGGAAATTTATAATTATCTTAGGGATAATAATATTGAGCCACTTTATGGATGGGAATATGAAGCTTATAATTATATGACTTCACTTATGCAATTTTTAGGGGCAGGGCTTTTAGTTTGTGGTATAGCTGTATTTATGAGTGATATAGTTTCAGGAGAATGTACTCCAGCAACATTAAAATTCTTACTTGTACAACCAGTAACAAGAGGAAAAGTACTTTTATCTAAGTTTATAGCAGTAACATTAACAGTTATTACTATGATTTTAGGGGCAGAACTTATAGGTTTTGTTTTTGTGAACTTAACTAGTAAGTTAGGTGGAGCTAGTTATCCAGTTAGTTTGGGAGCTAAGTATAATAAGATTATAAATTCTGAAGGTATAGCTGAATTAGTTAAAGTTGTAGGTTCAGGTCATATAGGAAGTAACTTAGAGTTATTTGTTAAATCTATGTTATTCCAAGGGTTATTTATTGTAGCAACTTGTTCAGTAGTTTTCTTAATTTCAACTTTAATTAAAAGTAGTATGGTAACTATGGCGTTATCAGTAGTAGTTACAGTTTTTTTAACTATAGCAAGCCAATTAATGGTTACAATTAAAGATTTTGCTCATTTAATATTTGTGAATTATGCAGATGGAATTAGTATATTAACTGGAAGTAGTGCATTAACATTTAATAATCCTAATATGACAGTTCAAAATGGAATAATTATTATGATTGCAACTAGTGTAATTTCATATATAATTGCGCATATTAATTTTACAAGAAAAGATATTTTAATTTAATAAAAATAATTATATTGTATAAGTTAATTAATAATAAATTGTATCAAGAGAAAATATGTATATTTTTAATCTTCGATAATTATAAAATACGCACACCAAAATGGTGTGCGATTTTTGTTATATAACTAAGGAAGAAGTTGAAACAACAGAATTATGGGTAATGATTTCTTATTTAGCAATTTATATAGGAATTATATTTTTAATAACATCAGCAGCTATATTAGCACTTCAACAATTATGTGAATAAGCTGATAATATTTATAGATATGAGTTATTAAGAAAAATTGGAGTAGATGAAAATATAAGAAATAAATAATTATTAACTAACCATAGCCATTATTTTGAAATAAAATCTTAATAATATTTTTTTAAAATTATAAAAATAATGAAATTATTTTTTAAAACACCATATTATTATAATAGATTATTTCTAAAACATAATGGAGGAATAGATGAAAAAGGCATTATCAATTTTTTTTAGTGCAGTTGTAGTAATAGCATTATTATTTCCAAGTACTTATTTTAATGCAGAGGAAAATAATGAGGCAAAAGAAGGTAGAAATATAAGTGAAGAAAATATTAAAGAAGATGATGTACAAGTAAATGATAAAAAGGATGTAGGTAATATAAATGTTGAAGTAAATGATAATGATGAAAAACAAGTAAAAGATGATGAAGGAACTAATGAAGAAGAAAAAAATGAAGAAGAGGGAGATAAAAAGCAAGATGAGGAATTAGGGGAAAAGCCAGAGTCTAAAAGTGAACCTATAATAAGTGTTAGTGATAAAACAATAAAAGTAGGTGACAAATTTAATCCATTAGATGGAGTAAGTGCTAAATCAGGTGATGGCGAGGATTTAACAAATAAAATTGAAATAAGTGATAATGAAGTTAATGTAGATAAGGCTGGAACATATAAGGTATCTTATTATGTTAAAGATTCTAATGGTAAAGAAGCATCTAAGACAATTACAGTAACTGTAGAAAAAGATGAAGAAAAAGATGAAGAAAAAGATGAAGAAAAAGATGAAGAAAAAGAAAATTCATTACCGATTATAAATGCATCAGACAAAACAATTGAGTTAGGAAGTAAATTTAATCCATTAGATGGAGTAAGTGCAAGTGATGAGGAAGATGGAGATTTAACTTCAAAAATAAAGGTTGTAGAAAATAAAGTTGATGTAAATTCAATTGGCAAATATTCAGTTAGTTTTGAGATAACTGATAGTGGAGGTAAAAGCATAACCAAAAGTATTAATGTAACTGTTGAAGCTAAATCAGAATCTAAAAGTAATAAATCACCAATAATATATGCTGAAGATATAACAGTTGCATTAGGTTCAAAATATGATCCATATGCAATGGTAAGTGCATCAGATCCAGAGGATGGAAATATAACAAATAAAATTAAAGTTGTTTATAATTATGTTAATGTAAATAAAGAAGGAACATATAAGGTTGGATATAAGGTTACTGATAGTTCAGGAAATTCAGCATCTTGTGTAATTAAGGTAAAAGTTAAGGATATGAATGCTCAAAAGAAAAAAGAAAAAACCAATAATGTTCCTGTTATATATTGTAATGATATATTTATAGCATTAAATTCAAAGTTTAATCCATTAGGATGGGTAGCAGTAACAGATAAAGAAGATGGAGATATAACTAATAAGGTTATGGCAATATACAATAATGTTAATACAAGTATTGAAGGAAATTACCATGTAACTTATGAAGTTGTTGATAGTGATGGAAACAAGGTAAATAAAGCAATGATGGTTGTTGTTCAATCAGAAGATGAGTTAAATAAAGAAAATACCCCACCAATCATTAATGCTAATAATATTACAGTAAAAAAAGGCACTTATTTTAATCCATTAGATGGAGTTACAGCATTAGATAGGGAAGATGGAAACTTAACTAACAATATCATAATAAAGGAAGATAGTGTTAATATAAATAAAAGTGGAGTATACCAAATAACTTATGAAGTAACTGATAAGAAAGGGCTAAGTGCTACAAAAACTATTAATGTCACAATTGAGGGAACTGGAATTTTTAATAATTTAGTAATAGTTGAAATTAGTATAGTAGTATTGCTTATAATAGGAATAAGTTCAATAATAGTAGCAATTATATCAAATAGAAAAAAGAAATAAATATAACTTTAGATTTATAAAGTAAAGAAATTAATGAGAAAAATAGTGATAAGCTCTGCTTGTCACTATTTTTGAATTTATATATAATATGACATAGTTATACACAGTTAGAGGAAGGGCAAAAATGAAAAAGATTAACTATTTAAAGTATATATATAATTTAGCATTTAAAATGGCTATATCAGCTACTATAGCATTAATAATAGGAAAGATTTTAGGATTACAATATGCTACAGTAGGAGCTGTAATTGCAATTTTAAGTATACAAGATACTAGAAAAAAGGCATTGATAATAGGTTATAAAAGAATTACTGCATGTAGTATAGGAATTTTATTATCAGTAATTTTATATAGTATTTTAGGCAATAGTGCAATAAGCTTTGGTATATTTTTATTGGTTTTAATACCAATAACATCAAGAATAAATGTTCAAGAAGGAATGGTGCCAGCTGTAGTATTATCAACACATTTTTTAACAGCAAGTAATATTACATCTACTTTAATAATAAATGAATTATTGCTTATGATAATTGGAATAGGTGTTGCAGGTATAGCAAATACATTTATGCCTTCATTAGAGGATAAGTTTAAGGATGATAAAGAATGGATTGAAGAGCATTATAGAATTATAATTCATAAAATAGCAAAATCATTGATAACTTATTCAGTAGATATTGATGAACAAAAATTAATGGATGAAATTGAAAAAAGGTTATATGAAAGCAAAGAAACAGCATATAAAATTGTAAATAATAATTTTTTTAAGAGTTCTTCATATTATACAGATTATATAAATATGAGAATTAATCAATTTCATATAATAAAAAGAATGAGAGTTCATTTTGAAAGGTTTAACATACCTGTTGAACAAATGAAGCTTATGTCTGATTTTACATTATGTGTTTCAGAAAATATAAGAGAAATAAATGATTGTAAAGAGTTATTAAATGACTTAGAAATTTTGAGAAATGAATTTAAAAAAATGGAATTACCTAAGTCTAGGGAAGAATTTGAAAGTAGGGCACAGTTATTACAATTCTTAAATGATATGGAGGAATTTTTGCTTATAAAGAGAAGTTTCTTTAAAAATAAATATAATAATTAAAACTAACAATATATATTATGTAAAATAAGGGAAAGTAAGAAGTGTTGATTTATAGAACTTAAATTACTTTCCCTTCAAAATATTAAATTAGTCAAGTTTTAATACTTTTGTATAATCGACAGTTGTATAACCAGCTGTAGATGTACCGTCTATTCCAGTATATAAGTCATTTCCGAAGTAAACTGCAACTTTATTTACATTATAATTATAAGCATAAGTATCTATTATGGATGCCATAAATCCTTGAGAAGTAGTATCATCAAGTTTCATTTCATCTAAGAAATTATTATTAAATACAACTTTTAAAACATTTGTATCATAATCTAAAGTAGCAGATTTAACACCATAATCTTTAGAAAGGGTTAAAAAGTTGTTGTTATTATTTGGTGCTGTATATAATTTTTCTGTTAATGCAGTAACAAATGCATTATCAGTAACTGTAGCACTAGTATCTACACAGTAAGTTTTTGAATCAACTTTATTATAATAGAAAATTCTACAACTTCTACTTACTGTTGAATTATCAGAAGTTGTAGTAAGCTTTGGTGAAGTAGAAGAGGAAGAAGTATTAGCAGAAGATGATGAATCATTGCTTTCTATAAATTTGTTATTAGCAACAGTAGATGAAGCATCTTTAGAATCTGAACCTTCATCAGTAGTCGTATCATTTGTTATGTTACCTTCAGTATTATTAACATTATCAGCATTATCAGTATTTTCTGATGCTGTCAAAGAATCATCAGTAGTATTTCCTATAATAGCATTTTTTAAACTACATGATGAAAGTGATAAGCATAATATAGTAGTACAACATAAAATTAATAAGTTTCTTTTCATAATTTCACCTCTAAAAAAATTAATTCTAAATAGATATTACCATATATTGTAAAATATTTAAATAAATTTTATTAAATAATATACAAATTTTTCATAAAAATATATAATTTATATGATGGAGGCGTAAAATGGATATTATAAAAGAAACTAAACTTATAGGTAATTATTTAATTTCACTAAGAAAGGATTTTCACAAACATCCTGAGCTAGGAATGGAAGAGTATAGAACTTCAAAAAGAATTAAAGAAGAATTAGATAAAATTGGTGTAAAGTATGAAGATGGAATAAAAACAGAAGTAGTTGCAACTATAGGAAGTGGTGAGGAAAAAGTAATTGCATTGCGTGCAGATATGGATGCATTAAGGATTCAAGAAAATACAGGGGTAAGATATGAATCACAAAATAAGGGGTTAATGCATGCTTGTGGACATGATGCACATATGGCAGCATTACTTGGTGCAGCAATGATTTTAAAAAAATATGAAGAAAACCTTCAAGGAAAGGTAGTTTTAATATTTCAACCAGCAGAAGAATGTTCAAGTGGGGCAAAATTAATATCAGAGCATGGATATATAGATGATGTTGATGAAATATTTGGATTACATGTATTTGGTGATATTGAATGTGGTAAGATATCAATTGAAGAAGGGCCAAGAATGGCAGCATCAAATAAATTTACAATTAAAATTATAGGAAAATCAGGTCATGCTGGAAAACCACAGCAATGTATAGATGCAACAGTTGCTTGTGCTGCAATTGTAATGAATTTACAATCTATTGTGAGTAGAGAAATTGATCCGTTAAATTCAGCAGTAGTTACAATTGGACATATTAAATCAGGGGAAACACATAATATAATTTCAGGGGAAGCAATTATTCAAGGAACTATTAGAAGTTTTAATGCAACTACAACAAAGCATATACAAAATTCAATAAAAAGAATTGCATATGGCACTGCTGTAGCATATGGAGCAACTGCAACTGTAGAATATGACATTTCTCATCATCCAGCTGTAATTAATGATCCAGAAGTAACTAAAATAGCATTAGATGCAGCTAAAAAAATATTTAATCCTAATGATTTGATTAGTGTTCCAAGAATGATGTTAGGAGAAGATTTTTCTATATATCAAAAAAGAATTCCAGGGGTATTTGCATTTGTAGGTGCTGGAAATGAAGAAATAGGAAGGGATTATCCAAATCATAATGATAAATTTAATATAGATGAAAAGGCAATATTAATAAGTACTCAATTATATGTTGCTTTTGCATTAGAAGCATTAAAGAAGGAAAATAAGAAACATCTTTTGATAAGTAAAATTAAGGAGGAAAAATGGAATTAGAGATTCTAAGAAACATACAAAGTATTGCCAATCCATTTTTAGATATTTTATTTCAACTAATAACTATATGTGGAGAGCAAATGGTATTAGTTTTAATAATATCGATAATTTATTGGGTAAAAGATAAGAAGTTTGGAGAATATATTGCATATGCAGTATTAACAAGTGTATTAGTTAACTGTGTAGTTAAAGATATTTTTAAATTTAAAAGACCAATAGGTGAAGAGGGAATTAGAACCTTAAGAGAAAAAACTGCAACAGGATATTCATTTCCAAGTGGTCATACTCAAGGAGCAGGTTCATTTTATGGGGCAATGGCAATTTATATTAAAAAGAAAGTTATGTATATTATAGCTATAATAATGATAATATTAATAGGTTTTTCAAGATTATACTTAGGAGTTCATTATCCGAAAGATGTTATAGTAGGTGGGATTTTAGGAGTATTAATATCATATATTTGTTATAACATATATAATAAATATGAAAATAAAATCATGGTATATACAATTACATTTATAATATTTTTACCTGCATTAACTTTTGCACATTCTGAAGATTTTATTAAAGGATTAGGTGCTTATTTTGGTTTTTTAATTGGTATGTTTATTGAAAAGAGATATGTTAATTTTTCTGTCGAAGGAAAAGGAATAAATAAAGTAATTAGAGTAGTAATTGGAGTATTAATATTATTATGTTTACAAAAAGGACTAAAAATAGTACTACCAAGTGAAGCTATATTTTCATTTATTAGATATTCAATAATAAGTATTTTTGGAATTGGGATTTATCCAATGATGTTTAAAAAGCTTAAAATTTAAAATAAGGGTGAATTTTCCACCCTTATTTTTATTTAATTGAATTTTTTAATGTTGTTAATCTAGATATGTATCCAGAAGTATTAGTTAAACTGTTTTTAGAAATTTTGCTAACTAAGTCATTATTAGTACATATGCTATCTATATCAGCTATATCATGAGAAGCTTGTAAAAGAATAAGTACTTCTTTAATATATGTTAAATCATTACTATCTTTAGATGAAATTTTAGAAAAATCAGTAGATAATTTATTAGCTATAGGATTAAATTCCTTATAATATGAATCATCAAATTTAGATGAATTATTTTTTTTAGAATTATCAATTAATTTAGCAAGTTCAATTCTCATTTCTTTTAATTCACCAGTATAATTTTCAATAATATCATCTGTAATATCAATTAATTCTGGATTAGAAGTATATCCTTGAATAATATGAGATGTAAATAAAATTGCTCTATGTAGCAATATTTCTTCACCAAGATAATCAATACAAGGATTACCAGAAGGTGGAAGAGATGATAGCTTATTAATTATGGTAGTTAAATAATCATTAGTAATATTATAATAAGAATCATCTATAAATGCTGAATAAGGGTCTTCTGATACTTCAGTTATTTGTGTTAAATCATTTAAAGTAGATGTATCTATAGGGTCAGTGGTATAAGATGAAAATGCATATACTGATAAGTTGTTAAATAAAATTATTGTTAATATTAAAATTGATAAAAGTAAACTTAAATGTTTTTTCATTTGTTTCACTCCTTATAAATTATTTATTATAATATTTAGTATGGTTAAAATAATAGTTTTTATAAATTATTATAAAAAAAGTTATAAAAAATTGGCAGGTAAAGTTATAATTAATTTAAAGTATAAGAAAATATAAAAGGAGTTCTAAATATATTTTAGGTTCCTTAAAATCTTATTTACCACTATCACCATAGTTAGAAAGTACTCTAGCACTTGGGTCATTAACGTTACATCCAGGCCATTCTCTATTTGGCATCCAAAATCCCTTAATCCATTTTTCATTTCCAGCGTAGTATTTTTCAAAAATATCTCTATAAAGAAGTGCTTCCTTAGTAAAAGGGGTACAATGTTTATAGCGTTTTTTTGCTAAGGAAAGTTCAGAATCAGTATATTTTGATTCTGCATATTCCTTTAAATAATCAACAAGGGAATGTCCTACAGCATCACTAAAAGCAGCTTTTTCACGATATAATAATGAAGTTGGTAAATATTGTTGTCCATCAAAGGCTTTTCTTAATAAATATTTTCCTTTATTATAAGTGTTCATTTTTTTTGAAGGATTAATACTCATTACATAATTTACAAAATCTATATCAGCAAATGGAACACGACCTTCTAAGGCGTGAGCTGATATACAACGATCAGCTCTCAATACATCATACATGTATAATTCTTTAATTCTCTTTTGAGATTCTTTTTGAAATTCGCTTGCAGATGGAGCAAAGTCAGTATATTTATATCCAAATAACTCATCGCTAACTTCACCAGTTAATATAACTTTTAAGGTAGTATTTTCATGAATATATTTACATAATAAATACATTCCAATACTTGCTCTAATTGTTGTTATATCAAAGGTTTCTAAATGATAAATTACTTCATCTAATGTTTTAAGAACATCATTTTTATTTATTATGACTTCAGTATGATCAGTTCCTAAATAATCAGCAGCTTGTTTTGCATATTTTAAATCTATTGGATCAGTATCCATTCCAATAGCAAAAGTTTTAATAGGGGCTTTAATCATTCGTTGAGCAATAGAGCAAACTAATGAAGAATCTAAGCCTCCACTTAATAAATATCCAATTGGAGCATCTGCATGAAGTCTTTTTTCAACAGCAGAAATTAATTTAGTCCTTATATTTGTAAAAATAGTATTTAAATTATCGTTATTTATAAATTTTGTATTAGATAAATCATTATAACAAGTAAATTTTCCATCTTTATAATAATGGCCAGGAGGAAATGGCATAATATCATTACAATAATCTATTAATGCTTTTGCTTCACTTGCAAAAGAAATTTTATGATCTTTTTTTGTATATCCATAAAACATTGGTCTTATTCCCATAGGATCTCTTGCAGCTATTATAGAATTATCCTTAGAATTATATAAAACTAATGCAAATTCAGCATCAAGCATTTTACACATTATTTCAATTCCATACTTAAGGTATAATGGAATTAAAACTTCACAATCACTATTGGAGTGAAAAATATATTCTTGAGATAATAATTTTTTAAAAGAATTATAATTATAAATTTCACCATTACATACAAGTTCACAAGAATCATATTTAAATGGTTGATTTCCATTAGATGATAAATCCATTATTGATAAACGGTTAAAGCCCCATAATAAACCATTTTCAATGGCAAGGTAATTATTATCTGGACCCCTATGATAAACCTTTTTTAAGGCTTTTGAAAGGTCAGATAAACTTAAATTATCAGAAGAAAATACAACAAAGCTACACATCTTTTTTTCCACCTTTTATAAAATAATAAAGGCTCGCTTTAAGCGAGCCTTATGAATAATTCTTATTTAGACAAAGGCCACGATAAAAATAAAGTATATTTTTATTTATCATCGCCTTTGATGATATTTCAAAAACTATTTGTTAAATTATACCATATTTCAAATGAAAATGCAATAAAAATATAATAATACTAAAACTAATGCTATTTATCTAATTGCTATTCTTTTATAGATAAAGAATAATAAATGATGTAAAATAGTTATAAGATATAGAGTTCATTGAGATAAGAGTTTAAAAATAAATTTAAGATAGGGAGATTTTAAATGTTATTAAGTGAAATATTAAAAAAATCAAATTTGGAGTATAGTTCTACAAATGAAATAAATTATCAAAATATAGACGTTATAGATATTACAAGAGATACAAGACAAGTTAAAAAGGGAAGTCTTTTTATTGCTGTTATAGGAGTTAAGGTTGATGGACATGATTTAATAAATGAAGCAATAGAAAAAGGTGCTAGTGTAATTATTCATAGTAAGGATATAAAGGATATTAAAGATAATGTTGCCTATATAAAAGTAAAAGATACAAGAGAATGTATGGCTATTATTGCAAAGACATTTTTTAATATACAAGATAATGACTTAACATTTTTAGGTGTAACAGGAACTAATGGAAAAACTACATCAACATATATGATGAAACACATATTAGAGCATGCAGGAAATAAGATTGGTCTTATAGGTACAATTGCAAATTATATTGGAGATAAAATGATTCCAACAAACATGACAACGCCTGAAGCAATAGAATTATTTAGACTTATTAAAGATATGAGAGAAGCTGGATGTAAGTATTGTTTAATGGAAGTATCATCTCATGCATCAGCAATGGGAAGAGTTGAGGGATTAAACTTTAGTAGAGGAATGTTTACAAATTTAACTCAAGACCATATGGATTATCATAAAACATTTGAAAATTATTATAATGCAAAATTTAAATTTATTAAAGGTTCTAAAAGTACTGTTATAAACTGTGATGATAAATATGGAAAGAAAATGTTAAATACATTACATGAAACAACTAATGATAACAAGATAGTTACTTCATATGGTGTTGAGGATGGATATGTTAGAGCTAAAAATTTAGATTTACAAGCTAATGGCTCTTCTTTTGATTTATATATTGGAGAAGACTTTAAGGGAAAAGTTAAGCTTCATATTCCAGGACTTTATAATATTTATAATGCATTAGGTGTAATTGGAGTGCTTGTAGTTGGAGGTTATGTTATTGTAGAAGATGTTATAGAAGGTTTTGATACAATGAAAGCAGTAGCAGGAAGATGTGAGAGAGTTTATCATGATAAAATGAATTGTACAGTAGTTGTTGATTATGCACACACTCCTGATGGGCTTGAAAATATATTAGAAACTATGAAGGAAGTTGTTAAAGGAAAATTAATAACTGTATTTGGATGTGGCGGAGATAGAGATAAAACAAAGAGACCACAAATGGGATCAATTGCTGAAAGGTATAGTGATGTTACAATAGTAACTTCAGATAATCCAAGAACAGAAGATCCACATAGTATAATAGAAGATATATTAGCAGGAATTAAGGATAGTCATACAGTAATTGAAGACAGAAAAGATGCAATAGAGTATGCATGTAGAATTGCTGGCGAAAATGATATAGTTGTAATTGCAGGAAAAGGCCATGAAGATTATCAAATAATAGGAACAGTAAAACATCATTTTAGTGATAAGGAAGTTGTATTAAATTATTTTGATTCAATATAAAAAATTAAGAAGTAGAGATAAAAGCTAAATTTATTTATTTAAAAATTTACTAATGGAATAGATAAAATTGGGCTTATATCTCTATTTTTTATAAAAGTCAATTATATCAATGGTGAAATTGTTTACTTTAGAAAATGATAAAAAGTTAAAAAAATTAGTTTTTTTTAAAATGGCATAAAAATATACAAATTTTAATAAAAATATACAAGGAGAAAATAAAAAAATTGTTATTATATAAGTATAAAATGATTAATCATAAAAACAAATTTTAAATTATATAATAAATAAAAATAATGAATTTAAGGTGGGATAATTTATTATGGTAAAAAGGAATTTGGAAGAAATATTAAGTTTAAGATTTGATACAACAATTAAGGAAGCTACAAATGAACAAGTATATGTAGCATTGTTAGAAATGACAAAGAATTGTATTAAGAATAAGGGAACTAATAAAGGAGAAAAGAAATTATATTATATTTCAGCAGAATTTTTAATTGGTAAGTTACTTTCAAATAATTTAATTAACTTAGGATTATATGATGAAGTTAAGGAAGTTTTAGCTGCTAATGGTAAAGAATTAATTGAAATTGAAGAAATTGAATTAGAACCTTCATTAGGAAATGGTGGACTTGGAAGACTAGCTGCTTGTTTCTTAGATTCAATAGCTACTTTAGGTTTAAATGGTGATGGTGTTGGATTAAATTATCACTATGGATTATTTAAGCAAGTATTTAAAAATAATAAGCAAACAACTGAAAAAAATCCTTGGATAACACCGGAAAGCTGGTTAAACAAATCAAATATTAAATTTGATGTATTATTTGGTGGATTTAAAGTAACTTCAACTTTATATGATATAGATGTAACAGGATATAATCAAGCTTCAAATAAGTTAAGATTATTTGATGTAGACACAGTTAATGAAACAATAGTTAAAGATGGAATTAACTTTGATAAAGAGGATATTAAGGAAAATTTAACTTTATTTTTATATCCAGATGATAGTGATGAAGCAGGTCATTTATTAAGAATTTATCAACAATACTTTATGGTAAGTAATGCTGCTCAATTAATTATTTTAGAGGCAGAAGAAAATGGATATGACTTACACAAGCTAGATGAACATGTAGTAGTACAAATTAATGACACACACCCTTCAATGGTAATACCAGAATTAATAAGATTATTAGGGGAAAAGGGTATAGAAATGCAAGAAGCTATTGGTATCGTTACCAAAATGTGTGCTTATACAAATCATACAATATTAGCAGAAGCATTAGAAAAGTGGCCAATTGCATACTTAGAAAAAGTAGTACCACAATTAATTCCAATAATTAGAGAATTAGATAACTTAGTTAAAGAAAAATATGATGATGAAAGAGTTTATATAATAGATAAAGATGACAGAGTACACATGGCTCATATGGATATACATTATGGATTTAGTGTAAATGGTGTTGCAGCTCTTCATACAAAAATATTAGAAGAAGAAGAGTTAAAGCCATTTTATGATATATATCCAGAAAAATTCAATAATAAGACTAATGGTATAACATTTAGGAGATGGTTAATTCACTGTAATAATGAGTTAACAAATTATATTACAAGCCTTATTGGAGAAGATTTTAAAACTGATGCAACTAAGTTAGAGGAATTAGGAAAATTCGTTGATGATAAAGATGTATTAGCTAGACTTGGAGAAATTAAAAAACATAATAAAATAGCATTAAAGAAATATTTAAAAGAACATCAAAACATTGATATAGATGAAAATTCTATATTTGATATTCAAGTAAAGAGACTTCATGAATATAAGAGACAACAAATGAATGTATTATACATTATTCATAAGTATTTAGATATAAAGGCAGGAAATATTCCAACAACTCCAATAACAGTAATATTTGGAGCTAAGGCAGCACCTGCATATGTAATTGCTCAAGATATAATTCATGCAATTCTTTGTTTACAAGAAATCATTGATAATGATCCAGAAGTAAATAAATATTTAAAAGTTGTTATGGTTGAAAACTATAATGTTACAATTGCTTCTAAGCTTATACCAGCTTGTGATATTTCAGAACAAATTTCATTAGCATCTAAGGAGGCTTCAGGAACAGGTAATATGAAATTTATGTTAAATGGTGCATTAACATTAGGAACAGAAGATGGTGCTAATGTTGAAATTCATCAATTAGTTGGAGATGACAATATTTATATTTTTGGTGAATCAAGTGAAGAAGTAATAAATCACTATAAGAAAGCAGATTATGTTTCAAAGAAATATTATGAAAAAGAAGATATTAAAAAATTAGTTGACTTTATTGTTAGTGATGAAATGTTAAAGGTTGGAGATGAAGTTAATTTAAATAGACTATATAATGAATTAATTAATAAAGATTGGTTTATGACATTACTAGATATTGAAGATTACATTAAAACTAGAAATAAAATGATTAAGTATTATGAAGATAGAGAAGCTTGGAATAAAAAGGTATTAATTAATATTAGTAAAGCTGGTTTCTTCTCTTCAGATAGAACAATTGAACAATACAATGATGATATTTGGAAATTAAAATAAGAAAATAATAAATTAGCAAAGCAGGGAAACTATAAAAAGGTATTGCTCTCTGCTTTGTTAATAAAAGGCTTAAAAGTAATTTAAATATTAGTACTTAAAAGCTCGTTTATTCTCTTTTTTGAAGATGGTATTATTCCACAATTTGGAGATGAAAAAGGTAAATAAGAGATATCTAAGCTTTCTCTATTTGAAAATAATGCTTTAAATTTATTAGATGGTAAATTAGATTTAACTGAAGAAATTACACCTTTTTCAATAAATCTTTTTTCAGATATGTTATATAATAAATAAAATATATCTCCATCTTTTGCATCACTAATTAATCTTTCGGCATTTAAATTATTAATTTTAAAATTGTATCCATTTGTATTTTTTAAATTTTCTTCTACTGAATTAGTTCTTAAGATATAATATTTCACGTAAAAATCCCTCCCATAAAATAAAAATTAATCAACTTATAATTATATATAATACCATATATGTAAAATAAAGTAAATTAGGTTTAGTGGATATTCGTGAAACAATATATTACAATAGTAAACGTTTTACAACGTAAAAGTATAAGAAATAATAAGAAAAATAAAAATTATATATAATAATTGTAAATAATAAAATTATTATAAGAACTAATTGTAATTGAAGATATTAATAAAGCTAAAGATTTTAGAACATAAAGAGTTTTAAAATTTTTAGCTTTATTTTTTATTTTATGTAGGCATTTTTTATTACACATAATAATAATCTATGTAACACTATAAGAATAAAAACATAATATATAGTAAGCACAGTTAATTTATTAACTTATATTATTTTACTACAGAAAAATAATATTTAAAGTAGAGGTTTACAAAAGAGAAATATGGACAAGTATTTTAATAGAAATGATATTGTTAATGGATATAAAATTGTTACTATGATAGGTCAAGGAAGATATGGAATAGCATATTTAGCTATAAATAAATTTGGACAAAAATGTGTAGTTAAGCAGTTGAGAAATGAAATGCTTAAAATAACAAGAGATTCAGTAATATATGAGGAGAGAATATTAAAAACACTTAATAGTTCAAGATTTCCTAAGTTTATATCTGAATTTAGGGATGAATTTAGACAAGGATATTTATTAGAGTATATAGATGGAATAGTTTTTCATGATTTAATTAATAAGGAAGGTCATGAATTTACAAGAGAAGAAATATATGAAGCTGCACTTCAGTTATTAGAATTGGCTGAGATACTTCATAGTCAAGGAATAGTTCATAGAGATATTAGAACTCCTAATGTTATTCTTATGAAAAATAACCAATTAGCATTAATTGATTTTGGCTTAGCAAGGTTTATAAAATCAGGATATTCTGTAAAGACTGATTATTGGTATATTGGTGATTTTTTACTTCAATTATATTATTCAACTTATAATAATAAAATAAATAAATTTGAAAGACCTTGGTTTGAAGAATTAGATTTAACTACTCAAGAAAGGATTCTTTTAAGAAGATTAATGGGTTTGGATAGAAGATATAGAAGCATAAGTGAAATAAGAAACCAGTTATATAAAATTATAAGGTTAAATTCAAGAATTACTATGTATCAATGAAAGGTATAGATAATTATAAGAGGGATGAATTATGGAAAAATCCATAAAAATATTAAAGATGTATAAAAACACTTTTAGAGTCAATGTGTATACTGTCAAGCCATTTAGAGCAATTGGATTAATAGATGCTGATATTCAATATAACTATGGAATTGAAATAGTAAGATTAGCATTTTATAGGTCATCTGGAACAAATGGAGGGAAAATAAGGGGATTGTGGTATCCTCTAGTTGGAATTAAAGTTAATATGGGACAATTTACTGAATTTTCAAATATGGTTAATAAAATAATGGAAATAAGTACAAGAAGTAATAATATTATGGTAGGATGGTTAGCTAAATCAGTATTTTTTTCAAATAAAGTAAATCAAGAGTATCAACAAAGAGGATTTTCATATGGTACTCACTATAATGATTTACTAGAAATAGGTAAAAGGTTAAGTGTGTTATATAATAGGAATGAATATATTTATGATAATTCATTAACTTCAGTAATGTATAATCATTTGTTGTATTCAAGAGAAATATTCAAAGGAAATAAATATAATCAAGAAATTAATTTTAGCAATTTTATAGAAGATATATTTTTACAAAAGTAAATTAACAAAAGTAGCTGTATTATTTAATTATATTAATTACAGTTCTTTTGTATTTAAAATAATTTAGTAGAATTTTGATGTTTGAAGTATAATTCTAATTGTTGACACTAGAATTTGGGGATGTCGCATTAAGAATAAATACTACAATATATTGTGTTGATTTTCATTTTTCAAAACAATATATTGTGTATAAAAATTTTAGTGCGACAGCCCCTTAATAAAAGACATGGGTTGTTACTGGTTATGCAGGCTTTACCAAATTATTTATAATATTTTATAATAAATATTATTTTATTTGAGTATGGTATTTTTTTATACTTTAAAATGCAAAAAAGGGAGGAATAATAGTTGAAGATAGATAAAATTATAAATAATAATTTAATTAGAACATTTGATAATAATGGTAAAGAAATACTCCTTATGGGATGTGGATTGGGTTTTCAAAAGAAAATTGGAGATACAATAGACCGAAGCAAAATAGAAAAAATATATGCTATTGAAAATAAAAATGATTCTAATAAATTAATGAATTTACTATCAGAAATCCCTTTAGAATATATACAAGTTTCTAATGAAATTATCTCTTATGCAAAGTATTCATTAGGTAAAAGGTTAAATGATAATATTTATATTTCTTTAACAGACCATATTAGTTTTGCAATTGAAAGGTATAAACAAGGATTAAACTTTAAAAATGCATTGTTATGGGAAATAAAAAGATTTTATAATCATGAATTTTTAATTGGTAAGGAAGCATTGACTATTATAAAAAAACGTTTAGATATTATGCTATCAGAAGATGAAGCAGCATCAATAGCATTACATATAGTTAATGCACAACTAAATTCTAGAGATATGAATGATACTTTAGATATAACTAAAATGATTCAAAATATTTTAAATATAGTTAAAATATTACTTAGGATTGTTACTAGTAATGTAGGCTATACCTAAGAATTATAGATTTGAGCGCTCATCTATAATTCTTAGGTTTTTTTATAAATAAAAGCTTAGTTATGAAAGGTAGTTACCATTAGCAGCAGTAATAGCTGTTATGGTATATCCAGATTTTATTGGTCTTGTTGATGTTGGTGAAAAGATATCACTATTTGGATTGCCAGTAGCATCAGCTAGTTATGCTTATTCAGTAATTCCAGTAATTATGATGGCGTGGGTTATGACATATGTTGAAAAGTTAGCAGATAAAATTACTCCAGCAGTTACAAAGAATTTCTTAAAACCAATGTTAACACTTTTAATTGCCCTTCCAATTGCTTTAGTAGTTATTGGACCTATAGGATATTATGCTGGTGAAATGTTATCATCAGCTATGGTATTTGTTTATGATAAAGCAGGATGCCTTGCAATTGCAGTAATGAGTGCATTAATAGTTGTAGCTATTACTGTATCTGTTTAATTTATATTAACATGGATATTTGGATTTGAAGATCCAACTAATAAAGAAGATGATGAAGAAACAACTGAAGAAGTAGCAGTTGAAAAAGAAGAAGTTACATCAAGTTCAGTTGTATTATCTCCAATTGAAGGTAAAGCTGTTTCTTTAAAGCTAGTTAATGATATTACTTTTTCAGAAGAAATAATGGGAAAAGGTGTAGCTATAATACCAACAGTAGGTAGAGCTGTTTCACCAGTTAATGGAATAGTTTCAGCATTATTTGATACAAAGCATGCTATAGGATTAACTGCAGATAATGGAGCAGAAATATTAATTCATATAGGATTAGATACAGTTAAATTAGGTGGAAAGCATTTTAAATTTTGAAAACTATGTTAGAACAGTATTTACAAGATATAAAGATAAGGTAAAATATTGGTTAACATTTAATGAAATTAATTCAGCTTTACATTTTCCATTAATGAGTGCAGGAATATGGACACCAAAAGAAAAGTTAACTAAACAAGATTTATATCAAGCTATGCATCATGAATTAGTTGCAAGTGCATTAGCAGTTAAAATTGGTCATGAAATAAATCCAGAATTTAAAATTGGATGTATGATTTTAGGAGTACCAAATTATCCATTAACTCCAATGCCAAGTGATGTATTAAAAGCTATGGAACAAGATAAGGGAAATCTTTTCTTTGCTGATATTCATGTAAGAGGAGAATATCCAAAGTATATGAATAGATACTTTAAAGAAAATAATATTGAAATTAAATTTGAAGAAGGAGATACAGAAATACTTAAGAATACAGTAGATTTTATTTCTTTTAGTTATTACATGAGCTCATGTGCAACTGCAGATTCTGAAAAGAATAAGACTGGTAAAGGAAATCTTATTTCAGGAGTTCCAAACCCATATTTAAAAGCATCTGATTGGGGATGGCAAATAGATCCAGAGGGATTAAGATATATATTAAATTTCTTCTATGATAGATATCAAAAACCATTATTTATAGTAGAAAATGGACTTGGAGCTGTTGATGAATTAATTACTGATGAAAATGGTAATAAGACAGTAAAGGACGATTATAGAATTAATTATTTAAATGATCATTTAGTTCAAGTAGCAGAAGCAACTGAAGATGATGTTGAACTTATGGGATATACTACAAGGGGATGTATAGATTTAGTATCAGCTTCAACAGCTGAACTTAAGAAAAGATATGGTTTCATATATGTTGATAGAAATGATGATGGAACTGGAACTTTAGAAAGATATAAGAAGAAAAGCTTTGACTGGTATAAAGACGTTATAGCAACTAATGGTGGAAGTTTAAAAAAATAAACTTTAATAAAAAATGTATTTTAAAATAAATTGGTGAGAAAGCGCTTGTGGGAACACAAGCGCTTTTATGGTTATTTTAAGAAAACAAATTCATTAGGTTTTGAATGTTCCTTTGAGTAAGAAAAACCAAGTTCATTAAAGTTTTTCACTTTTTCTATATCTGTAATATTATTTTCAGCTAGGTAACGTACCATAAGGCCACGTGCCATTTTAGCTTCTGTTGCTTTTACTTTAATTTTAGAATCAATAAGAGTTCCAAAAACACATGTTATAAAAATATCGTCTTTAGTTAAATACTTTTCTATAGTTTTACTATATTCTTTTGAAGCAAGATTCAATATGGTATTAGTATCTTTAGTAAGCTCTTTATATAAAGAATTTTCCCAAAATGAGTATAAATTTTTCTTATCTGCTATTGCTAATTTAGCTTGCATTTCTAATCTATAAGGAACAATACCATCAAATGGCTTTAAAATGCCGTAAAAACCAGATAAAATTTTTAAATGATTAGATATATAGTCAAATTCTGAATTACTAAATGAATTTGGTGACATGTATTTATATTGAATACCTTCATAAGAAAGAATTGCAGGTGATAAGTTTTTATATAAATTCATATCTTTATATCTAGAATAGTTAAGTTTTGCAATTTCATCATTACAAGCTAAAAGTTTTTTAAAGTCATCATAGCTATATTTTTTTAAAGTGTTACACAAATCCTCTGTTTTTTCCATAAAACATGGCATAGATTCGCTTATAATATCATCATTATTTATATTCATTTTTTTTGCCGGTGAAATAATTATATTAAATGTTTTAGTGTTCAAGCTAACCCCTCCTAAATGAAATCTTATAAGCAGTATACCATATGTTTAGTGGATATAAGAGTATAAAATTAAATTGATATTTTAATGTATTTATATTTAAAAAATGGTAAAATATATAAATATAATTAAGGAGTATAAAAAGTATTTTATTATAAATTTTATATAAATAGTGATATTAGAAAGGGAAATTATGAAGATAGGATTAGTATTAGCTGGGGGCGGCGGTAAGGGAGCCTATGAGCTTGGAGTATGGAAAGCGTTAGATGAATTAAAATTAACAAAATATATAACAGTTTTTTCAGGAACATCAATTGGAGCATTTAATTCGGTATTATTTGCTATGAATGATATGAAAAAGGCAGATGAACTTTGGGAAGAAGTAACTATGGATAAGCTAGTTCCTATAAGTAAGAGTGAATTAATTAAAAGAGGTATTGGATTATATATTGGAGGAAAAAACCTTCAATTAGCAAAAAAATTTTTAAATTATAAATTAGAGCATGGAGCAATAGCAAATGATGGTGCTATTGAAGTTGTAGAAAAGTATTTAGATTTTAATAAGATAAAGGAAAATAATAAAATTTGTTATGCAGCATGTACAAAATTATCAGATTTTAGTGCAAAGTATTTTAAAATTAATGATTTTGATGAGGAAACAGGTAAAAAAATAGTTTTAGCTTCTGCATCATTACCTTTAATTTATGATTGTACTGAAGTACTAGGGGAAAAATATATTGATGGAGGAATAGCTGATAATATACCTATACAACCTGTTTATGGAGAAAATTGCAATATTATAATTGTAGTTTTATTATCTAAGGAAGCACAAGTTGATAGAACTCTTTATCCAAATTCAAAACTAATAGTAATAAGCCCTGAAAATCTTGATGAAAATACAATAACAGGAATTTTAAATTTAAACACGGATGCAAAAAGGATGAGAATAATAGAAGGATATAATGATACAATTAATAAGCTTGAACCTATAAAAGAATTATTTGAATATATAAGCAAGGAAGAGGAAGAAAGAAAAAATCCTATTTTATATAAGACATATAAATGGTTAAGAAAAGTTAAAAATAAGAAAAAATAATTTAAATAATAAATAATATGTTTAATAAATAATTAAGAAGAAAATTAAAGATTTGGATAAATTTGATTTTGAGTATAAAACTGATATAATTTATTTTAGAAATAAAATTGATGAAAGTGAGGGTAGGTTAGTTATAATAACTAACTATAATAAATTATGTTAAAAGAAACATTAAAAAAAGACGAAATAGCAGCAATGAAAGCAAGAGATAAGGCTAGAGTAAGTGTTTTAAGATTAGTTAATTCTGAAATTAAATCATTTGAAGTTAATAATAGGGAAAATATTTCAGATGAAAATGTTATTAAAATAGTTGAAAAAAGCATAAAGCAAAATAAAGAAGCATTAGAATATGCAATAAAGGCTAATGATGAAGATAAAATAGCAGAAGGAAAATTTGCGATAGAAGTATTAACTCCATATTTACCAAAACAATTAACAGAAGAAGAAGTTAATGTAATGTTAAGAGAAATAATAACAAATGGAAATTATACTGCAAAAGATATGGGTAATATTATGAAAGAAATTATGCCAAAGGTTAATGGTAAATTTGATAGATCAAAAATTAATCCAATGGTAAAAGAAATTTTAGGATAAGATTATAATGGGCGTGTATCATAAGTATTTGATACTGCCTTTTTTATTAAAATAAATTAATAAAATAAAAAAATCCCTATTAAAGTTTAATATTTATAGCATAAGTTGAAATTATGTTATAAATATTAAAAATAAAATGAAACCTATAAGATAGGCATTTATAAAAGTAGGCTTATTTTATAGGTTTAAATTTTATGATAATAGTATATTTTTAAATTTAAAGTATCCATTTATTGATAGAAGAGGTATTACAATTATAACTAAGTGTGATTAAAAGAAAAGGAATAGTAAAGGCCAAATTAACCAATTATTACCCCAAGAGCAGTTGTTAAATCCATAACCGCCAAATCCAAAGTTATTAAAGTTATTATTGCATATATTATTGTTATTAAAATTACGACAATCTCTATTACAATTACGGCCCCTATTGCAATTATTTCTCATATTTATTCCCCCTATAATATGGTAACTAATGTTTTTATAATGAGTTTTATCTTTTGTTTTATACTATAATATATTCAAAAGTACATAATTTAGTGCACATAATAATTAGAATTGTAAATAATTTATATAGTAAAATAATAAAATAGACAGAATAGGGGAGATAATTAAGAAATACAGTATATCATACTATATATATCAGCTTTAAATTTAAGATAAAAATATTTATAATAATATTAAAATAAATAATAATTATTATTAGTTAAAAATTATAATTAATAAGAGGGATTAAAATATGGAAGAATCAAAAGCAATTGAAATGATTAAAAGAAATCCAATTATAATAAAAAATATAGATAATCAAACTGAAGAAATGAAGAAGTTAGCAGTTAAGGCAAATGGATTGTTATTACGATATATTAAAAATCCTACCGAAGAAGTAGAAAAGTTAGCATTAGAAAATAATCCAAGAGCTATTGAATTTATAGAAAATCCAAGTGAAGAAATGATGGAAACTGCAATAGAAAATGGATGGAGCAATTTAAACCAAATAAAGAATCCTTCAGAAAGTATTATTAAAAAAGCAATAAAACAAAGAGGATGGGCAATAAGATATGTAAAAAATCCAAATGAAGAATTACAAGTATTAGCAGTTAAAAAAGATTATGATTCAATAAAGTATATAAAATCACCATGTGAAGAGGCTCAAAAGGAAGCTGTGAAAATAAGTTATGATGCCTTAAGGTATATTGAGTTTCCTTGTATTGAGGCAGAAGTACAAGCGATAAAGAATAATGAAAGTGCTATAAATTTTATAAATAATTTAAATAAGGAAAAACTTTTAATTTTAATGAAAGAAAATATATTAGTAATTAAATATGTTTCAAAAAATTTATTAAATCAAATTTCACAAGAAGAAATAGAAAATTTACTTAAGCAAGTAATATCTAAAGAAGAGATATCAGAAAAATATATAAGAGATTTTATAAATTGTACTTTAATAGGTAAAAATTCCGAATATTTTAATATGGATAAAATTATGTTTATTTATCAATATGGAAGTAAATTAGCAAAAAAAATTGCTGTAGATGAAAAGCTAAAGATAATATAGGGGGAAGAAAAGTGAATTTTAAAGATACATTAATAAGTGCTGAATTAGTATTGGAAACAGGGGAAGTACCTTTAATAATTGGAGAAAGTGGTATAGGAAAAACAGCATTAGCAAAAAAATTAGCTAATAAAAATAATTTTAAATTAGTTGTTATTGATGGAAATCTTCTTAAAGAAGGAGAAATAGGCGGATTACCAACTATAGAATCGTATAAATCTATTGATTCAAATGGAAATTTTCAAGAAAAAAAGGCAACTATATATGCAGTTCATACAAAGCTTAAAGAAATAGATGAAGAAATTTTAAATGGTAATAAAGTATTATTGTTTATTGATGAAATTAATAGATGTGAACATACGGTACAACAAGAACTTATGAATTTAATTTTAAATAGAGAAATAAATGGATATAAGCTTCATAATGATGTAAAAATATTAGCAGCAATGAATCCATCAAATAAGTATGGAGAAGACTTTGATTATCAAGTTGTGGATATGGATGCTGCACAAGAAAATAGATTTGTTTGGCTTAATATGGAAAATGATTATATTGATTGGATAAGCTGGGCAATCGAATTTGGAATTGAAACAGAAGTAATAGAATTTATTTCAACATTTCCAGAGTATCTTCAAAAAATAAATGAAGAAGATGTAAGAGCAACACCAAGAAGTTATGAAAGAATTTCAAAAACACTTAAGTTATATAAAGAAAAGAAAGAAATTATACCAAGAGCTGTATTTTTAAATGTTATTAAAGGAAATGTTGGAAGAGTTATTGCAGAAGAATTTATAAGTTTCATTGAAAGTAATCATGAAGCATTAATATCTTTTGAAAAAGTATTTTGTAGAAATTATATTGATGAAGAGGTAATAGAAATTATTAAAAAAGAAACTCATACAAGACTATATTTAACTGCTATAAATATTTTAAAGATATTAGAAAGTAATATTTTTAGCTTTGAAAAAGAATCAAGTTTTTATATTAATAGATTTGTTAAATTTTTAAAATTATATCCAATTGATTTAATGGTAGGAATAATGAAGGATATGAAAAATAATTATCCTGTCATTTATAAATTAGCATTAGAAGATCAAGAATTTGTAGATGCTTATTTTGAAGCTTATAGTGCAATAAGGGGATAACATATGGAAAGTTATTTTGAAAAGTTAAAAAAAGAACTTTATATAAAGGCTGATAAAATAGTAAATGGTTCAGCTATGTTTAAGGCATTACGTGCTGGTGAAAAGTTTGATGTAGATATTCCCAAAGATTTTGAAGAGGAATTTTTTAAATTTATAGATAAAGTAAATTTAAGTCTTATAGATGAAAAGGATAATTTCTATGGTTATTTCTTATTTCAAATGGGAAGAGAAATACGCTTTGATATAAGTACTCCTACTGGTATAAATTTTAAAGGGGCTAAATATGTTATATATTTTAATCCAATAATATTCTTGCAGCTTAATATAAAGCAAATGGAAAGTAGTATTAAGCATGAAATTCATCATGTATTATCTATGCACTTAATAAGAGCTAAAGAATTAAAAGGTAAGATTAGTACACTTGCCATTAACTTAGCTATGGATATAGTAGTAAATCAATATCTTAATAATTTACCACCATATGCAATTACTTTAAAGGGAATAAATTTAAAGTATGAGCTAAATCTTGAACCTTATAATACATTTGAGTATTATGCAGAAAATATTCAAAATGTATTAAATGTACTTGAAGAAAATGATGAAGGTGAAGAGGATGATAGTTGGGGAGAAGATACTGATAGTGGATTTGATCCAGAAAAAACTCATGATTTATGGAATGAATATGAACATATAGATGAAAAAATGCTTAAGGATTTTACTGAAAAGTTCATAAGTAATGCTGAAAAAGGTATAATTCCACTTCATGTAGAAGGAATGATATCTTCCTTAAGAAAAAGTAAGAGCGAGCTTCCTTGGAATTTATACCTTAAGAGATTAATGGGGACTGTAGAAAGTAACAAGAAAAAAACTATAACAAGAAGAAATAGAAGACAACCTAATAGATTAGAGTTACGAGGGGAGCTTAGAAACCATAAGGCAGAAATAGCAGTTGCTATTGATATAAGTGGAAGTATTAGTGATGAAGAGTTTAAGCAAGCTATTAAGGAAGTTCTAGATATAGTAAAAAATTATAATCATGAAATAACTATAATAGAATGTGATAAAGAAGTTAAGTGTACATATAAAGTAAAAACTATAAATGATATAAAAGATAGATGTTTTTCAGGAGGAGGAACTAGATTTACTCCTGTTTTTCAATATGCTAATAGTAAAAATATTAATTTGTTAGTTTATTTTACTGATGGCAAAGGTGAAGATAAATTACAAGTTAAACCTAAGGGATATAAAGTTTTATGGGTTATCTCTGGAAGGGGAGATAAACTTTCATTAAATGAGCCTTATGGTGCAGTTAAAAAGCTTAGCAAAGTTGAAGTTAAGGACATTAGTTTTGATATGAAGGATGTTAGAACTGATGGATATTCAATGAATAACCAAGAGCCAATTTTTTAAATAAGGAAATTGTTTAAGTTGATGGTTATGCTTTAATTTAATATAATATAAATTAGATTATAATGAAATAAATATAAAAATAAGATTGTACCAATTAAGGTGCAATCTTATTTGATTTGGAGGAGAACTTTGGATAAGTCATACATGTTTGATAATTATATATCAATAGGTCGTAATTTTATGACTGAAAAAAACTATTTAAAAGCTTTAAAGTTTTTTAAAAAAGCATATAATTGCCCAGAGGGAAAAGAAGATATAGATTTAATTTTAGATTTAGCATTTTTATATGATAAAATTTCACATTTTGATTTAGCAGAAAAGATGTATAAAAGAGTATTAGAAATAGATGATAGCAATGCAATTGCTTATTATGGGTTAGGTATAATTCTTGATGATGATGGTTTATATGAAGAAGCAATTGAATATTATAAAAAGGCAATAGAAAATGATAATAAATATGAAAAAGCATATTTCTTTTTAGCTAATGCTTATGATGAGCTAGGCAATAAAGAAAAAGCAATAAAAAATTATGAAAAGGTATTAAGCTTAAATCCAAGAGATTTATGGGCCAATGCTAATTTGGGATGTATTTATGATGAATTAGGAGATACTAAATTAGCTTTAGAATATATGAAAAAAGCTAATGATATAGATAAAAATCATTTTAGAATATTATTTAATATGGGTGTGTTTAATAAAAAGCTAGGGAATCTTGAATTAGCAGAAGAATATTATAAAAAATCAATAGAACAAAATCCATATTATCCGTATAGTTATTTAAATTATGCTGTAATGTATAGAGAAAAGGAAGATTTTAAAAGAGCTATTGAAATAATTAATGAAGGAATAGCAGAAAATGAAGATGAAGGATTTTTATATTATAATAGAGCTTGTTTTTATGTAGGAGTAAATAAATTAGATTTAGCATTAGAAGATGTTCTTAAGGCTATTGAATTAAATGATTTTTTTGAAGATTATATGAAGGAAGATGAAGAACTTAACGATATAAGAACTTTAGAAAAATACAAAAATATATTTGAATAATAGGTATAAGACAAGTTTGAGAAAATAAGAACAAAATATAATTTGTATGGATACAATTGCTATGGTACAGGGTTATGGTATAAAATGGATTTAATGCTTAAATAGGGGGGATATTGATGAAGAATCAAATAAGATTTAAAAAAATAATTCAAACAGCATTGTTAGCAGCATTATGTTTTGTATCTTTTACTTACTTGCAAATTAAAATTCCAGTGCCAGGTGGAGATGCAACATCATTGCACATTGGAAATACTTTTTGTGTTTTAGCTGCTTTATTACTTGGGGGATGGTATGGAGGATTAGCAGGAGCAATAGGAATGACAATTGCAGATTTGTTAGATCCTGTATATATAGTTGTGGCGCCTAAAACATTTATTTTAAAGTTATTTATGGGTTTAATAACTGGATTAATTGCACATAAAGTTGCAAAAATTAGTGAAAGTAATGATAGTAAATATATATTTAAGTGGAGTTTAATTTCAGCTATAGGAGGACTTGCTTTTAATGTAATTGCAGATCCTATAGTAGGATTTTTCTATAAGCAATATATTCTTGGTCAACCTCAAGATGCAGCTATGATTTTAGCAAAGTTAAGTGCAGTAGCTACATTTGTAAATGCTGTAGTTTCTGTAATATTAGTAGTAATATTATATAATGCATTAAGACCAATATTAAAGAAATCAGGGTTATTGTTACCGGTATAATGTATTATTTTATTTTTAGGATATAAAATTAATTTGGAAAGTTAATAATACAGCTTAAATTTAAAAAAGAAAATGATATAAGTAATAAAAGAAATTTAATAATTAATATGGAAAAATTAATATAATGGGGCTGTCGCACTAAAAATTTTATACACAATATATTGTTTTAAAAAATAAAAAT
>UQFE01000023.1 GCA_900540255.1 uncultured Clostridium sp. | reverse complement strand
AGCATAGCTCAGCTGGGAGAGCATCTGCCTTACAAGCAGAGGGTCACAGGTTCGATCCCTGTTGTTTCCACCAAATAATGGCTCAGTAGCTCAGTTGGTTAGAGTGCCGGCCTGTCACGCCGGAGGTCGAGGGTTCGAGCCCCTTCTGAGTCGCCAATTTTATAAAAAACTCAATGTAAACAAATGAATAATACATTGTAGTGAACAAAAGACTAGGCCCCTTGGTCAAGCGGTCAAGACACCACCCTTTCACGGTGGTAACAGGGGTTCGATTCCCCTAGGGGTCACCATTTTATATGGAAGCATAGCTCAGCTGGGAGAGCATCTGCCTTACAAGCAGAGGGTCACAGGTTCGATCCCTGTTGTTTCCACCAAATAATGGCTCAGTAGCTCAGTTGGTTAGAGTGCCGGCCTGTCACGCCGGAGGTCGAGGGTTCGAGCCCCTTCTGAGTCGCCACTTTAATTTAATATTAAAGTCATAAAAATGTGCTTCATTGGCTCAATGGCAGAGCAGCTGACTTGTAATCAGCAGGTTGTTGGTTCGACTCCGACATGAAGCTCCAAAAAACTTCACTAAAGTGAAGTTTTTTTGTTTTAAAAAATAATTATTAAAGTAAACTTATATAAATACATATAGTTAAAAAAATCCTAATAACTTATTTCAGTAAAGAAATTTAAGTTATCAGGATTTCTTTTTTTATTTTTGTCTTTTTAAATTAAGTTGTATTCTTATATCTTCTGCAAAAAATTTAAATAATTTAAATTCACCAATTATTCTTGAAGAAATTCTTTCGCTATACCTTTTTGAGATAAGAGGAAGACTTAAGTTTGTAGAAATAAGCATCTTTTTATTTTTTAATATTTTTTTATTAATTAATGTAAATAATTCTGTAGATGAGAAATCGGTAATTTGTTCTGAACCTAAATCATCAATAATTAGTAAATCACAATTAATAAGAAGATTTTCTAAATCAGTATCATTATTAAATTTTATATCCTTAAGTGCACGTAAAAGATCATCAGAAGTTTTATAAACTACAAGAAATCCCTTATCTAATAATTCTTTAGCAATACACCATGATAAAAATGTTTTACCAGTACCAGAGTTACCATAAAACAAAAGGTTTGTATTTGAATTTTTAAAGTTTGGTAAGTATTCACCAGTTATATATTCAAGGATATCTTCTATATTTTTACGAGGAGTATATCTTTCATCGTTTAATTTATGATTAGGATATAAATTTATATTAAAATTTTTAAAATTATTAGTTTTAACAGCTTCTTCTAAATCTGAATCTTTATAATATAATTTAATTAATTTAGATTTAAAACAAGAACATTTCTCTATTCCGATAAATCCAGTATCTTTACATTTTGGACAATTGTAGTGTAAATTTAAATAATCAGGATTATATCCATGAGATACAAGCATTTCATATTTTTTAGCTCTTAAGTCGGTTATTTCTTCTTTAATGTTATTTAATTCATTTTGATCTGTAATTCCCCTTAATGCAGCCATAGATAAATTTAAACAAAGTTTTTGAATTGTTGTATCTAATTCTAATATTTCTGGATATTTATTTTTTATTTCTTCACGTCTTTTCATTAATTTACGATTTTCATCAGTACGAATTTTTTCATACATATCCATAAGTTCCGTTTGATATCCTTTAATCATCTTTATCCCATCCTAACAATTTCTTTTCTAATGAATCATAATCATATTCACGAGCTTCAAAGTTATTAAATTTAAGAGGATTAACCTCAGGGGTTTTTTTAATAAAATTTTTATTATTATGTGGAGATTGAGAAGCTTTATAAGCAACTTCTTTATTTTCAATAGCAGCTAAAGTTTTTAAGTTATTTTTATTCCAACTTGATAAAATTCCATCAATATATTTAAAATCAGAACGATTTAATCTTTGGAAACAAATATTACAAGCTTTTTCTATAACTTCTAAAGGAAATGCATAATCAATTATCCATTTCTCAAGCATTTCTTGTTGAGGTTTCATTAATTCAGGATTTTTTATTCCTAAATAATTTAATATATGTCGTATTTTTATCCACTTATCTTCTGTTTTCTTTATATAATTTTGTGCATCATCAATACTTGTAATATTCATATCATGCCAAGCAATGGCAACTTTTTCTATATAACGATAATCACTTTTGCCTCGAGAAACACAATATTCTATAAGTATTAAAATTAATTCAGATGAAAAATTAAATTCTTCTTGCCAGCTTAAATAAGTAGTCATTTCTTTAGGGGATAGTGGCCTTCCTAATAATCTTTCGATATCATTTAGCATATCTTTAGTTGAGGTTTTATTTAATGCTTCGAGCAAGTTAACTTCTTTACTTCTAGATTTTGAGTCTTCAACTAAGTCTATAAATTCAATATTATAATTACCCATTTTATCTATTGGAATAAGCTTAATTATACCTTCGTCGTTCCAATAATTTAGTGCATTTAAGATATCAGATTCAAGTAAGTTTAATGTTGAAGCTAATATAGTTGAGTTAGCACCCATTTCACCAGAATTATTATATTTTAACATTAATAGATAAACTTTAATAAATTCTCCACGAGCTTTTGGCATGTACTTTTCAATAAACACATTACTTACTAGTGTAAAGTTTGATGAGTTATTTTTTAACATAAAAGTGCTCATAATTTTTTGACCTTTCTTAAGTATTATTTGAATTTAAACTTAATCAATTTAAGTTTATTTTAACGCAATCATATTTAAATATAAATTAAAAAAAGCAATTCATATTATACAATAAACTTATTATAACAAAGGCAATCTTAACCCTCAACAAAACAATTTAATTAGTTAGATGCATAAAATATTAAAAATATGGATAAATTAAAAAATGTGCTTAAAAATTTGGTCCTTTAGGAGGAAAATTAAAAATGAATTTAAATAAGCAAAATAAAATAAGTGTATTATTAAAATTAATAAGTTTAACAATAATTATGCTTATAAGTTTTATGTTTATATTACCTAATAAAAATACTAGTGCAGAAAAAAATAATGGTTTTTATAAAAGTGTAATGAATTTAAATAATGAAAATGATGATAAAAACGAAGATAAGATAAATGCTATAAGTGTATTTAATAGTAATACAAATAATATTACAAATATTGATTTGCAAGGTCATAATATTAAGATAAAGGATAGTATAGTGTGCTTTTATACATCTATAGAAGATAAGTATTCTGTGTTAGAGGAAGTTTGTAATTCATATATAAATGAGCTCAATTTAGATATAAGTAATATAAGTCAAATAGAATTATTAGGAGTTATTAGCTCAAGTAATGAAAAAAATAGAATAACATATTTGAATGAAAGTGGAGAAATGGCACCTGAAATATATAATGCAGAAGTGATAAATGATAATTTATCAGGATTAAAGTTAAAAGTAACATTAGAAGAAATAGAAACTATAGAACCAGAAACAATTGTTGAAGAAACTAATGAATTATTGAGTGGTGAAACAAAGGTGATTCAGGGGGTGCAGGGAAATAAGCTCCTTAATAAAGAAATTACTTATTATGGATTAAATAAAGATAATGAAAATATAGTAAGTGAAAATATTATTACACCTGTAGTAAATACGATTGTTAAAACAGGGATTAAAAGTCCTTATGAAGCAGGAGTAGCATTTTTATCAAGTCCAACTAAAGGAGGATATGTAAGTTCTACATTTGGTGAAGTTAGAAGTAATTCTGTTCATAAAGGAATAGATATAGCAAAAGATTTAGGAGAAGATGTTAGTGCAGCACTAGAAGGAGAAGTTATTTATGCAGGATATAATAATGGTGGTTATGGTAATTTGATAATTTTACAACATAATAATAATATGAAAACATATTATGCACATTTAAGTAATATATACGTGAGTGTAGGAGAAATAGTAAAAAAGAATGATTTAATTGGGGAAATTGGAAGTACAGGCAATAGTACAGGGCCACATTTACATTTTGAGCTTAGGGTTGATAATAATCCTGTTAACCCAATAAAATATATACAGCAATAAAAAAACACCATTTAATGGTGCTTTTTTATTGCCTTAAAATTTTATTAACATCTACTTTTCCTTCACCTTGTTGGTTTTTAGGAAGATCTAATGATATAGAAGCAACTTTTAGCAAAGATAAAATATCATCAAATGTAAAGTTAGGGTTATATTCAAATAAAATGGTACAAATACCTGCTATATATGCAGCAGAAATGGAAGTTCCGCTAAAACTTTTATAAGAATTATCTAATTTAGGGGCATGTATTTTAGAATCATTTTTATAGGATATATATGAGGTATTAGAATTTAAGGATACTACATCTACACAAGCTGCACAAAAGTTAGGTTTAGTGTCTTTTTTTAAGGCCCCACAAGAAGAATAATCATATGATTTTACATTAGAAGATGTTGTATCTATTCCTGAAATAGTTATACAATTGTTACTTAATGCTATTCCTGTAATGGAATCATCAATATTTTTATTGCTTCCGCTAGGTACTATACAAATTATTGATTTAAGTCTTGCAGTTTTTAATAATAAATCAAAAAGAATAAAGATAAATTTATTATAATTTAAACTTTCAAATGGTAAGCAAATAACCTTTATATTATATTGGTCACTTATATTAATTAATTCTTCTAATGCAAATAAAACATCAGAAGCATAACCTTTACCTAATTTATCAAAGGCTTTAAAACAATGTATAGTAGATTCTGGGGCAACTCCTGTATATATTTTATTTGAGGATGAGCCATTACCTGAAATTATCCCACAAGTACAAGTGCCATGACCATTATCATCATATGGATATGGAAGTTCATTAATTAAGTCTACGAAGGTAATTATCCTATTAAAGGGATAAGTTAAATCTCTATGAGGATATACACCAGAATCAATAATACCAACTCCAATACCACGACCATATAGTGATAATTTATGAGAAATACGTACTTTATTTGCTGTTGGAATGCTCATTCCACATAAAAAAAAGTATTGATCTAAACAAATATATTTAACTTCAGGATATTCTAATAATAAATGTATTGATTTTGCTCTTAATTGAGCACAAATTATATTACAGGATTCAATTTTTCTAATTATATTACCACGATAAGAACGTATTTTTTTTGAAATTGAATCTGAAAAATTTCGATATTGTATTAAAATTCTATACTCTTTCATACTACTAGATGCTAAAAGAAATTTAAGATTAGGATCTAGTTTTTTAGTTGAAGAAAACATAAAAAACTCCTAAAATTATTCATATTACTATAGTATATGATTTAGGAGCCTTTTGTTAATATAATAAATTTAAAACTTCCATTTAAAAAGTACTATCCCAGCTATCATTATTGCTATTCCAAGGATTTCATGTAAAGAAAATGGAACCTTTTCTGTGCCAAATAAACCAAAGGCATCAATTAAGGCAGATGCAGATATTTGAGCTATTAAAATAACAGCTGTTCCAATAGTTACACCTAGGGATTTCATACTTAACATAACTGTAAATGTTATGACAACACCTAGTATTCCACCAAGTAAATAAAGTTTATTAGTAGATTTTATTTCTCTAAAAGTGCCATCTCTAAAGAAAAAAAATATTATTAGAGAAAGAATAAGACCAGTGGCTTGCACAAAAGTATTTGTTTCCCATGTACCTATTTTTTCACTTAACCTAGTATTAAATACCCCTTGAAGGCTCATAGAAATACCTGAAATTATAGCAGTTATCAATCCAATCAAAATTATCACCTCCAGGTATAGTATTCCTAAGTTAGCAATTATATATTAAATTTTATTGCAAGAAAAAAAAGCATTAGATGTAGTGAATGTATACATCAATAATGCTTTTAAAATTAATATATAAATGAATTGAATATTTCTTCTTCTGAGTAGCCTAAAGTTATTCCAAGACTTAGGGCATCTTCTAGCAGTGTAAAAAAGTGATCATTAGAGGGTGATATTATTAAATCATTAATATCAATATAAAGGTTTAAAAATTGATCACTTAAGCAATAATCATTAGGTCTAAGTACTATCTCATAATTTTCGATATAATGTTTATCTATTCCTAGGTTTATTACATGTGTAAGAAAATCTGTATATTTAATAAATACAGCTTCTTTATTTAAATTTAGGCCATCATCTATCCAGTATTTATAACACTTAGTTTCTTCAGCAAGTGAACTTAACTTAACTTGAAGCTCAAGATGTTTTCTTGCCCATAATTTATATTGTGAGAGATCTTGATTAATTAATAGACTTTGTTTTTTTTCTTTTTGTAATTCTACAATTGGTAAAATGTTCATAAATGCCCTCCGCGTCTACTAGGATTAATATAATATATTTTATAGAAATAATTAATTCTTGAAAAGGTCTGTAAATGAATACAAGAAATAAATTTATATTATATTTTTTTACATAGTTTAATAAAATATACTAAATTGTTCTTAATGGATATGTCTGAATTAAAGTTTCTCTTCGATTATTAGAAATTTTCCAAAGCTCGATTCTATTAACTTTTAAAGTTGAAATACTTGGTTTGTATTCAATTATTGAATCAAACTTTTTATTTTCTTTATTTATATAATTTATATTAGCTAAAGATAAATGTAATTCATTATTTCCACTTTTTACATTAAATCCATATAACTTTAAATTGTCAGCAATCAATCTATCTATTTTTTTTATATAACCTATATTTTCAATTTTTAAGTTGAGAGTTTTATTTGAGTCGCAAAGTGATACAGTTGATGATAGCTCTACCTTAAAATTTTTATAGGGTTTTAAAATTTTATCCATTACAGTATTTAGTTTATCTATATTAGGGTTTTCTATTACTTCTAAGGGAATATATGGAATAGGAGAATTCCTATTTGCCCTAAATCTTTTAGATAAACTTCTTTGAATTGGACTTAAGTTTTTATAAGATACATCATCAAATAATGCCACCAAATAATATTTCATGTTATAACCTCACAAGTTAAATTTTGTATTATACTTTTATATTAAATTATATCATATGTAATCTTAAATTGACAATTTATATATTTGGGTAATAACATAAGATAAAGTTAAAATTTAAGGGATTTTGGAAGAAAAAACCCTATTAACTCTTACATACTTTATGATATAATCAATAGTGTTGACTAAAATTTTATAAGGTAAAAATTTAAACTATACCATATAAAATAAAAAATGGATAATTTTTGTATTGTAGGATAAATTAATATATATATAAATTGGATAAGGGTGAATATAAGATGGAAACATTGATTATTAATGGAGGCAAAACATTAAGGGGCGACGTAGAAATTAATGGAGCCAAAAATGCAGCAGTTGCTATTTTGCCGGCAGCTATTTTAGCTAGCGAAGGAAAATGTATTATTGATAATATACCAGATATAGAAGACGTACATTGCTTAGAAAGAATTTTAGCTAGTTTAGGCTGTAGAGTAAATAAACTAAATAGTAATACGTTAGAAATTGATGCTTCAGATATTACAACAGTTAATGCGTGTACTGAAGACGTAAGAAGAATGAGAGCATCATATTATTTTATAGGGGCATTATTAGCTAGATTTAAAAAAGCTAAAGTTGAACTTCCAGGGGGATGCCCTATAGGAGTTAGACCTATAGATCAACATATAAAAGGTTTTGAGGCATTAGGTGCAGAAGTTGTTATAGAACATGGGGCTGTAAGTGTTAATGCTGAAAATTTACATGCAGCCAATATTTTCTTTGATGTAGTTTCTGTTGGAGCTACAATAAATGTAATGATTGCAGCAACAATGGCTGAAGGAACAACTATATTAGAAAATGTTGCTAAGGAGCCACACGTAGTAGACGTTGCAAATTTCTTAAATACTATGGGAGCAGATGTTAAAGGTGCTGGTACTGATGTTATAAGAGTAAAAGGTGTTAAAAAATTAATAGGATGTAATTATAGCGTTATACCTGACCAAATAGAAGCAGGAACATTCATGATTGCAGCAGCAGCTACAAAAGGTGATATAACTATAAAAAATGTAATTCCAAAGCATTTAGAATCTATTTCAGCAAAGCTTTTAGAAATGGGAGCAATAGTTGAAGAAGGCGATGATAGCGTAAGAGTTACAGTTGATAAACCTTTAAAAGGTGTTAGTGTTAAAACAGCTCCATATCCAGGATTTCCAACAGATGTACAGCAACCTATGTCTACTTTATTAAGCATTACAGAAGGAAGAAGCTTAATTGCAGAAAGTATATGGGAAAATAGACATAAGCATACTGATGAATTAAAGAAAATGGGTGCTGAAATAAAAGTAGAAGGAAGAACTGCTATAATAGATGGTGTTAAGTCATTAAATGGAGCAAAGGTTACAGCAACAGATTTAAGAGCTGGAGCAGCTATGGTTATAGCAGGATTAGTTGCAAATGGGGAAACAGAAATTTCTGATATAGAGCATATTGATAGAGGATATCCTCATATTGAAGATAAATTCAGAGCCTTAGGAGCAGATATAAAAAGAGTAGAAAAATAAGCTTGGGGGAATTTTAAATGAAGTTTTGCTCATTATATAGTGGAAGTAGTGGAAATAGTATTTTTGTAGGTTCAGAAAAGGCTAAAATTTTAATTGATGCTGGATTACCTGGAAAGAAAATAGATGAAGCATTAAAGCAAATTGGGCAAAATCCAAGCGAATTAGATGGGATTTTTATAACTCATGAGCATATAGATCATATTAAAGGTGTTGGAGTTTTATCTAGAAAATATGATATTCCTATTTATGCACCACATGACACTTGGGTTGCAATGGAAGGGACAATTGGAAAGATAAAAGAGCATAATTTAAAAGTAATGGATAGAAGATCAATTGTAGCAGTTAAGGATATGGAAATTAAATCATTTATTATTCCACATGATGCAGCTGCACCAGTTGGATATACAATTAATTTAAATGATAAGAAAGCAAGTGTAGCAACTGATTTTGGAACTTTTACTAAAGAAATTGAAGATAATATAAAGGATTCAAGTATTATTTTAATTGAAAGTAACTATAATCCGGAAATGCTAGACTTTGGGCCCTATCCATATAGTTTAAAGCAAAGAATAAAAGAAGCATATGGACATTTATCTAATGAGGATTGTGGTGAAGCAATTGTTAAGGTATTAAAAAGTGGACTAGGGAAAAAAATAATTTTAGGGCATTTAAGTAATACTAATAATACACCTGAATTAGCTGAAATTACAGTTAGAAACATATTAGATAGTAATAATATTAATATTGGTTCAGATGTATTTTTAAGTTTAGCTAATAGACATAATCCAAGCAAGATAATTACTTTATAAAAGTAGAGGATGAGAATATGAAAAAAATATATGCCTGTGAAGATCATATAGATGAGGCAATGGATGAAGTTATAGATGGAAAAGAAACATTTCCTGTAATTAATAAGACAACAAAAAATAAATGCAGTTATTGTGAAAAAGAAGCACAATATCAAGTTGAAATGACTTAATATTTATATGTTGAAAAAGATACATAATATTTAGTATAATTTTTATATAATCGTAAGAAAAGAAAAAGGAGAAAAAATTATGAGTTTATATAAACAATGGACAGATATGGTCGTAGAGTATGTTAAGACTAAGGGAGAAGCAGCATTTTGGAATGAATATACTAAAATAGAAACTGCTATATATAGAGATTTATTAGCTAATAGCAAAGAAGCTATGAAAATAACTATTGCTGATTTTGCTAAGAAGTATGAAACTTCTGAAGAATTCATTATGGGATTTGTTGATGGAATAAATGAAAGTTTAAATAATCAATATGATTTAGAAGCTTTAACTTCAAATGATGAAATAGTATTAGATATAAACTTAGAAAAACTATTCTTTAATATGTTAGAAGCTAAAGCTGAATATCTTTATAACTTACCACAATGGGATGCTATATTCTCACCTGAAAAGAGAAGAGAAATCCAAAAAGCATACAGAGAAAGCTGTAGTGTAAGAAATGAAAATAAAGTTGGAAGAAATGATGCTTGTCCATGTGGAAGCGGAAAGAAATATAAAAAATGTTGTGGAAAATAATTTCCATTTTTATAAAAGAGCTTTGATATCAAAGCTCTTTTTTGCATTAATTAATTTATATTTTAGTGTCAAATGATAATTCAAATAAATAAATTATAATAGTAGGTTTATTTGGAGGTAGTTTATATGTTTAGTATATTCCCATATATATTTTCTACTACTTTTAATGCTATAGCTGGCAATATTAATAGGTTTGATAATATAGTTGATAATGTTGTAAATAATATTGTTAATAGTGAATTTATAGATAACTTAGTCAAAAATATAGATGAAATGTCACCTATTAATATACAATTTAAAGAGCATAAAAGGGGTTATACAATTCAATGTTATTTACCAGGAGTGAAAAAAGAAGATATTAACTTAGAGTATTATAATAATTATGTTACATTACAAGTTAAGAGAAACTTGTTTTATAGTAATAATGAAAATATAGCAGTAGCTATAGTTCAACCAGGTGGAGATATAAATGAAGATTATTATGTGGAAAATGCAGATCCTAATGGAATTAGGGCTGTTTTAAAAAATGATACCTTAAATGTATTGATACCAAAAAGCACTTATATAAGTAAGGATACTACTATTGTAGAGGTAGATAATTTTAAGGAAGAACAAATATAGTTTTTTTATTTAACAAAGGAGGAGAAAATGATGAATATAACAATTATTTCTGTAGGAAAATTAAAGGAAAAATATTTGAAGCAAGCTATTGATGAATATTCTAAGAGATTAACTAGATATTGCAAAATTGATAGTATAGAACTTCCTGATGAAAAAACACCTGATAATGCATCTGAAAAGGAAGAACTTCAAATTAAGTATAAGGAAGGACAGCTTATTTTATCTAAGATAAAGGATAATATGTTTGTTATAGCAATGGATTTAAATGCTAAGCAAATGACCTCTGAGGAGTTTTCAAAGTTTATTGAAACCCAAGGGGTTATGGGTAATTCAAACATAACTTTTGTTATAGGTGGAAGTTTAGGATTATCTCAAGATGTAATTAAAAGGGCTAATTATAAGATATGTTTTTCTAAAATGACTTTTCCGCATCAATTATTTAGAGTAATGTTATTAGAACAAGTTTATAGAGCTTTTAGAATAATGAAAAATGAACCGTACCATAAGTAAATGAGGTTTTTACTGAAATTGGATATAAGTATGGTTAGATAAAAATTCGATAACTTTACTTAGTTTTATCAATAAAGTATAATGTGAGAAGAATTTAATTATATTTATACAATTGAATATAGAAAAAAGGAGTGTTACTTATGACAAGACCCTTTGTGAAATGGCCTGGAGGAAAAAGCGAAGAAGTAGGGATTATACATCAATATATACCTAATAATATAGAAAATTATATAGAACCTTTTTTAGGTGGAGGAGCATGTTTTTTATCTTTAGATAGAAATGAATATAGGAGTGCATATCTTAATGATTTTTCAACAGAGCTAATCAGTTTATATAGGATGATACAAGATAGAAATGAAATTTTTTATAATTATTTATTGGATATATGGGCTTATTGGAATTCTATGGGATTGTTCTCAAGAGAAGTTTACCACATTATTAGAGAAATGTATGATAGTTATAAAAGAAATGAAGTAAATGAGGAAGAATTAAAAGATTTAGTTAACCTATTCATAAATGATAGAGTAAATATGATACTTCAAGATTTACCAGAAAGTTTAAATGTAAATTCAGATAGGTTAATAATTGAATTTAAGAAATCACTTTTGTCGAAAATAAAAAATATAAAAAGAAAAGAATTAAAAGATGGAGATTTACCAGATGATGATTATCAAAGCAATTTTGAATCAGGAATAAGAGCATCAGTATATACATACTATAGATATTTATATAATAAGAGAAATGAATATGGAATAGATGATGAATTACATATAGCATTATTCTTTTATTTAAGAGAGTTCTGTTATTCATCTATGTTTAGATACAATGCTAGGGGTGAATTCAATGTTCCTTATGGTGGATTAAGTTATAATAATAAAAATTTTATAAATAAAATTGAGTATATTAGAAATAATGACTTAAACGAAAAATTAAATGCTTCTACATTATTTAATTTAGATTTTGAGGAATTTTTAAATAGAATAGCTATTAATAGAGATGACTTTATGTTTTTAGACCCACCGTATGATGGAGGATTTTCAGAATATGCAAATAATACATTTGAACAAGATGACCAAAGGAGATTAGCTAATTACTTAATTTTTCAATGCCAATGTAGATTTATGCTAATTATAAAAAATACGGAGTTTATTGCTGAACTTTATGAAAATCAGCAAAATATAAATGTCAGAGGCTTCGATAAAGATTACAGAGTAAGCTTTATGGATAGAAATGATAAAAAAGTAAAACACTTATTAATTACGAATTATTAGAGAAGTTTAGACTTCTCTTTTTTTTTTTTTTGATTAAGCGTCTTTTTTTTTTGTTGACAAAAATTGGGTCAGGGAATAAAATGGAATTATAGAAATCGAATAATTCCTACAATTCCAGAAAGGAGGTAAAAATGATTAAGATAGGGAATAATAATTTTTTTAATTTAAAAGATATTGCTAATGAGTTTAATATTCAAACTAAAGATTTGATGGCTACATTAGATAAAGAAAGAATAAAGTACACATACTTATCAGATACTCCATATATATTAGAAAGTGAGTTTTTAAAGCTATTTAAATCGCAAGATGAAATAGGACAAGTATTATCAAAAGTATATCCAGTTACTGAAAGAGAAATAATGGAAGAGACTATTAAGGTGTTACAGTACAAAAAAGTTATATCAATAAAAGAGTTAAGAGAGTATCTAAAACAAACTATGAAATTATCTGATGAAGATTTGATAATAAATAAAAATAGGAAAGATACTAGATTTGACCAAAAGGTAAGAAATTTAATATCACATAGAGATGGTAATGGATTATTGGATTATTGTATTTATGAAAATGGATATTTAAGTTTAAAGGAGGAATAATATGAGCTTTTATACTGAACAAGAAATAATGGAAGTGGCAATAAAGGTTATAGAGGAGTACGGTGAATTAAACACTACAGAATTAAAAGAAATACTTAATGATATTATGCAACCTGATGGTGAGGATTTAATAATCAATAAGAATAGAAATGATACTAAGTTTGACCAAAAGGTTAGAAATATGATATCTCATAGAGATAATAATGATTTATATAAATATTTTGAGTATAGAAAAGATGGACGAGTTGGAATATTAACATCTAAATCCGAAATAAGAAAAACTACAAATATAAAAGAAACAACTTCAAGTTATGGACAAGACACTAAAGATTCTACTAGAAAAGAGAAGAAAAAAGCTTTTAACGCAAGAAAAGTAGATTTCGATGAAATGAATAAAAGAAACAAGGAAATAGGAGAAGCAGGAGAACTCTTCGTGTTAAAACATGAAACTGAAAGCTTAGGTGAAATTTTAGGTAGCAAGGTTAGACATGTAGCAAAGGATGATGGTGATGGAGCAGGATATGATATCTTGTCTTACAATCAAATAGGAGAAGTTAGATTTTTAGAAGTAAAAACTACTACAGGGGGAATAGAAACACCATTTTTCTTAACTGAAAACGAGAGGTTATTTTTGGAGATGTATGGTGATGAAGCTGAAATAGTTAGAGTTTATAATTTTGATATGCAAGAAAAAAGTGGACAAATATATAGAATTTCAGGTAACGAATTTTTAGAAAAAATTAGATTACAAGCAATTGGATATAAAGCAATTTTAAGAAGGGAGAATGATGATGAATAATTTATCTGAAGATAATATGATAGAGTTTTTATTGGTAAAGTTAAGAGCTGAGGGGAGTGTTACATTAAATGAGTTTAAAAGAGCTGTTAGGGCAGCATTTAATTTAACACCACATGACCTTAGTCCATCACCTAGTAGACCAAATGAATTAAGATATGAGCAAAGATGCAGGAATTTATATTGTCATAGGAAATTTCCTACAGAAATAATAAGATATGAAAATCAAGTATTTACGTTAAGATAAATAATATAAATATATATTATATAATAGAAGGATTACAACTTATAGTAGATGTAATTCTTTTATTATAATATAGGAGATGATTAAGTGATAAAGATATATAGCTTAAAAGATAAAAGTGAAATTGTTAAATATCCTGTTGAGGTAATAAATAATCTAATAAGTACAATAGCATTATTAGATAAAAATTATGGAGAGGAAAGAGATATTAACAATGACTTAGGTGGATATGTAGTTATAGTAGAAAATATCGTTGATATTGAAATGCTGAAGCAAGGTAAGTTAAAAGGATTAGTAGCAGAATATACAGACATAATTGAATGTAGTGAAGGAGTTAATTGGACTTCTTCACTATTTTTACTTTCTAGTGATTTTTCAATTGTAGTAGTAACAACAGAAGAACTTTCTAAGTTTCTAATAGAATAAGACAGGGAGGTTCAATAACATGAGTAAGAAGAGTGAAGAAAAGATAATCAAGGAAACTAAATACTGCAAGATAATAAATCAAGGAAAAGTTGGAGAAGGAGAGTACACATACTCAATAGAGAAAATCTACATCAAAGAGCTAAAGAGAGATGAAGTAAGATTCTGTGTCTACAAGGCAACTAGAAGAGGTGATGAAACATATATTCCAAGAAGTCTTGATGTAACAGAGCTAGAACTAATAGAGTTAATAAAAGAATCAATAAGTAAAAAAGTATTTTCAGATGAGTTCATTGAAATGTTAAAACAAGAAATAAATCAAGTTTAAAAGTCTTAATTGCTATAAGAATAGTGATTAAGACTTTTTATATTTTATAAGAAGATAGGAGAGTAAAGAAAAATGGTAGCAAAGCAATTTTCAGATATAATACAAAGATTTCTTATGAAGGAAATAAATAAGGTTATAGCAAAGTATAGTAAAGTCAGTAATGAAAATATAGAAATTATTGGAAATTTAATAAAACTGATAGAAGATGAAGAACTTAAAGAAGAGCTTTATAAAGATTTTGATAATACATTAGAAATAGCAAAAGAACTAGCAGAAGAATATGTAGAAATTAGAGCAGATATAATTTCTATGTACCTAGGAATAAAAGATAATACAGAACTAAAGGTATCTATAAAAGAAGTAATAAAATACTATGATGACTTGAAAGATAATGACTATATATTGATTGATGGAAACCATTTAATATATAAGAAAGGTTCTAACTTAAAAATCCTTGCTAGAGTAGCACTAGAAAATATGATGGATGATGAATGGCATGTAGATAGATTGTTTGATAAAGATACAATAATATCATATTGGGTAGAAGGAGTAAGTAAGAGTGAAGCTATAGATGAGTTACTTGCAGATGAAGATGTAGAATATGTATTAGATTTAGATCCAGTATGTATATTTGAAAATAAAGTAGATGAATATCTATATTCAGAAATAGAAGTATAAGAGCTAACCATATTGATGGTTGGCTTTTTTGAATTTGGAGGAAATGTGTATGAAGAGAATTCTATGTGTAGGTGTAATAAGAGCTGGAAAGCTAGAAGTAAAAACTAACAATAAGGAGATAGAAAGATATGTTCAAGAAAAATAACAGATATGTAACAAGAGGAATAAATGAGAAAGTAGATATAAGACTACAACTAATAATGTGGAGCATGATTGATAAGCTAAAGGATAAAGGAAATGTTGAAGTGGACTACTTGCAAGTTTTCAAGATAAGAAAAGAAGGAAATAAGATTGTAATAAATCAAAGTCAAGAAGTTCCAGAGTATTCATGTACATATGAAATAGAAATTGGAGATATTCAGATAGATGATGTGATTAAAGTATATGTAATAGATAGTGGGGAATATTCTACAATGCTATTTCCTCATGAATATTAGTATCTATCTAAATACTGAAAGGAGGTGATGAAGATGAATATTGTAAAGGTGTTAAAGATACTAGGAACAGTTATTACAGTTATAGCTGTAGGTATAGAAGGAAACAACTAAATCAAATTACTTTTAATATGTGATTTTACAAGAGAAAATCACAATTATAATCAGCATTACAAATAATCGTAATCAAGTTATTATTTAATTGAGAATTGAAAGGGGGTAAATAAAGATAATGAATGAAAAAAATATATGATAGTTATAGTGGAGTTTATAAAGAAATGGTAGAAATTCTAGGAGAAGAAGTTACATTGAAAATATATGAGAATTTCAGAGGTCAACAAGTAACATTTCCAATGAGACTATATTCTAAATCTTATGTAGAGGAGTATATCATAAAAAACTATAATGGAAAAAATATAAAACAAATATCAAAAAAGCTTGGATATACATGTAATTGGGTACAGCAAGTTATAAACAAATTAAAGATAAAAGAAAATGGAGGAAGAGAAGAATGTATTGTAGACAATGTGGAGAAGAACTAAACAATCCAAAAGCAGTAATATGTGTAAAGTGTGGAACAAATAGAGGACAAGGAGATAACTACTGTCCAGAATGTGGACAAGAAGTGAAGAATAGAGAAGCAGAAGTTTGTCTAAATTGTGGAGTAAGACTAAAGGGAGCAGTAAATAACTTCACTAATCAAATAAAAAGTAGTGTAAGTAAAGGTAGTGAAAGCAGTTCGAATAACAATAAGATAGTTGCAGGACTACTAGCGGTATTTTTAGGAGTATTAGGAATACATAGATTCTATTTAGGATATAAGGAAGTTGGATTCATACAATTAGGAATATGTATATTAGGTATGTTTGTTTTTGCACCTATAGCATTTGTAAGCTATGCTTGGGCTATATATGATGCAGTTCAAATATTCACAGGAAAATTGAATAATGCTAATGGAGAAACATTAGTATAGGTTTAATATTTTAAATATCTCTTAATATAATAATAGGTTAAGAGATATTTTTTTTTGCAAAATAATAAATAAAAAATGAAAAATTGAGAAAAAACGAGCAAACAAGAGATAGTGTATTCATAGCATGAAATCGGGGAAGGGGCGTTAAAGGAGGGGCAAGAGCTCAAAAAACATATAGCATGGGAAAAGGAGGGGCTACGAGTGAATAATAATGCAAAAATAATGCATAAAGAGTGCATAAAATTTTTGGGAAAGTGAAAATCGTCTAAAATCGACTTTGAAGATTTAGAATTACGAAAATATAATAACATTACAAACTTGATTTGAGGAGGAGCTAATATGATTAAACATCGACCAAATGAACTTAAAGTTGGAGTTCATAAAGTAACTATTGATAGTATTGAGGTAGAAAAAGGCGATACTATGGAAATTCATTTAAGTAATCATAGATTAAAAAGATATGGACATTTTCATGTACCGTTGGAGTGTAAAGAGATAGTTAGTAAGCTACTAGATACTTCAAACAATAAAAAGGAGATAGATGAAAATGCTGATATTTGTACTAAGATAAAACAAGCAAAGCTTGAGGGAAAAACGATAAATATTAGAATAGTTCGTAATGAGCAAGGCAAGATAGAGCTTGATGACATTATAGATGATGAAACATTTGAAGAAGAAATGAAAAGAAAATTCAAAGATTGTAGAGCTGTGCCAATAGAAATAGAAGAGGGAGAGTGTCCTAAAGATGAGAAAATCAAAAAGACCATTATAAATGATTATAACGGCAGTGAAGAAACCAACTATACTAATTTTAGAGTAGAGCTAAAGAAAGTTGGAGATAAATTCGAAGTAGATGAAAATGGAGTATGGGAGATACTTGAAAATGGACAGTCTTCTAAAGTTGGTGAGTACATGATACTAAAAAGTATACGTAAAAATACGGATACTGGAAAGTATAAAGCTGTTATAAGATATAAAGCCTTTTCAGAAATCAAAGAGATTGAGGTAGATAGGGAAACATATCTTAATAAGAATAAAATAGTAGATCTTATTAATTTAGGATTAGATGTTATGCATAGCAATGCATCAAAAGCGGCTGAATTTTTTAGAGAGTGTGAAAAAACTATTGAGAAAGTCACTAATGTTCACTCTAAAATAGGCTTTTCTAAAAACAATGACCAAGTTTGTTACAAGCTATATAGATGTATTGGGATAGACTCTCAATATATAGGCAACTATGAAATAGAACCTAAAGGTACAAAAGAAGCCTATGAAAAAATGTTAGTTGAGGAGGTGTATGGAAAATGTGAACTTGAATTCATAATAATTGTTGCATTATCAGCTATAATTCTTGGATATATAGGGGAGGATTTAGGATTTGATAGTATTATCATTCATTTAGCTGGTAATTCAAGTACAGGTAAATCAACTTGTTTGAAGTTAGCAATATCATTATTTGCGAAACCAGATGCAAAAAAACAAAGCTTATATAATACATATAATGCTACTAATAATGCTTTGTTGAATAAGTTAGGTGGTATCAAAGGAGTTCCATTTGCATTAGATGAACTATCTATGTCTAGTTCAAATAATTTCACTAAATTCATATATGCAATGGCTAATGGAGCAGACAAGGATAGATTGAATAAGTTTTCAGAACTAAAAGAAAAAGAAACATGGCTAACAACAATCCTATCTAATGGAGAAAAATCTCTAGTAGATAATTCTAATAAGAATGCAGGAATACATGTTAGAGTAATCGAAGCAACGAACTTTTCATGGACTAAAGATGCAGAAAATTCTGAAAAAATCAATCAAACTATATTGAAAAACTATGGTCATATAGGCTTTGAGTTTGCTGAATATATCATGCAAATAGATAAAAATGATATTGGAGAGAGAGTTGAAAAAGTGAAAGATGAGATCTATCAAAAGATAGAGGAAAAAATCTTAGTAGACTCAATGACTAAAAGAAGGTGCAATAACTATGCAGTATTGCTAACTACAGCATATTACTATCAGGAAATGATGGGTATTAAGCTAGATATTGATGGAATAATCAATATGTTGATAGAGATAGAGAAAAGCTCTATATCAAAAAGGAACTTTTCACAATCAGCTATAGACTATATAAAACAGTACATCTCTAAATTCAAAAGGAAGTTTGAAACGGATGATAATGTTCCAATAGATACTTCAGGGAAGTTGATACCTAAGAGAGAGTGGATTGAAGTTCAAATGAATAAAATATCATTTGAAGAAATGATAAAGCAAGGAGGATATGAAGATAAAAATGTAGTTCTAAAGGAGCTAAAGCAAAATGGATACTTGAACTGCGAATCAGATAGATTCACAAGAAGTAGAAAAAATTCACTTGGATATACTGAAGATGTATATGTAATAAAACTACCAAAAGAGCAAATAAGAGAAGAGGAAGATTTTGAGCAAGAAATAATATAAAAACCCCGTTTTCTCGAGAAAAAAATAGTCAAAAAATAATTTTTTTTGACTCGAAAGGAGGTGATGGAGATGTAGATATCTTCAAAGGAAAAGGAGTTAGGGATTCAAAGGTCAAACAAATCTGTAATAGAAAATATGTGTGTCAAATTGGAGGAAGAAAAAATGGAAACAATCAAAAACAATAAAGAACTAAACGAAATGGTAATTGAAAGTAACGAAAGTGTAGTTGAACTACATGAAGAAGTAGAAAAAACAAATGATAATTTGGAAGAAATCAAGGAAAGTACATTGGATGCATTCGTTCCATCAATCAGTAGAGCAGTAGTTAATAAATCTACAAGAGGTGGAGGACTATCAGTTGTCAATGCCAAAACAGGTAAAAGAGTGTCTATAAATAAAAAGATAATGGACTATTTAAAAATTGAAGATAAGATACAGTTTGCATTTTCAGATAATGAAATTGCTATAGGGAAAGAACTACCTAACAATAAAAACTACTTCAATATAAAAATGTCTAAGGGAACAGGAATTGTGTATTGTTCTGAGTTAGTTTTTGAAATAACTGACTTATATAATTTAGACTTTAGCGATAGAACATCAATCACTTTTGATAATATTCAATATCAGAGTATTCAAGGTGTTAATGTTGTAATTGTTAAAGTTAGATAAGAAAGAGGAGGAAAAGAAATGAGTAACAGAGAAGTGGACAAGCTAATAAATGAAGTATCAGAAATGATACTTCTATATATATCAAAAAACAAAGAGGAGAAATTCAAATATCGGAGTAAATGCTCATAGTAGCTTTGAAGAAGAAAATTTTTGCTAAAAGAAAGTTGAAATAGAAGCATAGCTAAAAAACACGGGGTTTCGGTAAATTTTTGCTATGCTCCAGTTTTGGAAAGGTGAAAGTGGCAAAATGTTTGAAAAAGTTAGAGGGAAAAAGATAGGAATATATTTGAGGAAAGAGGAACAGAATGAAGATTTGAACAAAAACGGACTTGGGAGGTTGAAGTGGCTAGAATTTGAACTTGAATGTAATTCAAGTAAGATCAACATATATATAGATGAAATAAAACAAACAGAGAAGCTAAATCAAACTATAAAATCAGTAGAAAGAGGAGATATAGAAGTATTAGTAATATGGAGCGTAGAAGATATAGATGAAAATAGATTTGTTGATTTGGTAAGAGCATGTAAGAACAATGGAACTACTATAGTAAGTTTTTGTGAATCAGAGGAATGGGTAAATATACTTTCAATGTATATACAGAAATATAGAAATAAAATTAAAGTAACAATAGACCAGGAATCTAAGAAGATAATAATACAAGAGGAGGTAAAAAATTTGTAGATACTAAGGTGTAACAAAAGAGGTTTCAATAATCAAAGCTATAATATTAGAAGACTTTCGTAGAAAAAGTATTCATCAAATATATATTATAGCTTTGAGGGAAAATATGAATTTGAAAAACTACAATAATAATAGAGGAGAGACTGATGAGATCAAGAAATTTTTTCAATGAATCAAAAACTGTAGAAAAAAGAAAGGTAGTAGCTATCTATACGAGGGTGAGTACAAGTGAGCAGGCTGAAGACGGTTACAGCATATTTGAACAAAAACGTCTTTTAGAAGAATGGTGTAACAATAAAGGATATGATATATATAGATGCTATTCAGATAGTGGAATAAGTGGGAAAAATATAAAAGACAGACCAGAACTAAAAGCTTTGCTAAGTGATGCAGAAGAGAAAAAATTTGATATGGTAGTATCATGGAAGATAAACCGTATAAGTAGAAAGCTATCAGATGTATTGAAGATAGTTGATATACTAGAGAAAAACAATATAACTTTCAAATCATATTCAGAACCATTTGAAACAGATACACCAGCTGGAAAAATGCAATTTCAGATGATGGCATTGATAGGGGAGTTTGAGCGTGAGACCATAGCTCAAAATGTTCGTATGGGTTGCTTAGCACGTGCTAGAGATGGAAGATGGGGAGGAAATAGGGTTTTAGGCTATGATATAGTGCCAATTGAAGGTACAGAACACAAGAAAAGAAGAGATACTCAACTAATAATTAATAAAAAGGAAGCAGAAGTAGTAAGACTAATTTTTGAAGAGTATAGTAATGGCAAAGGCTATAAGGCTATTACTAATCAACTAAATAAATTAGGTTACAAGACTAAAAAAGGAAATGATTTTTCTGTAGGTTCTATAAAAGATATTCTAACTAATCCAGTATATATAGGAAAGATTAGATATAATGTAAGACAAAATTGGTCAGAAAAAAGAAGAAGAAACATAAACCCAAATCCTATAATAACAGATGGAATACATGAAGCAATAATAGATGAAAAGCTATGGGATAAAGTACAAGCTGTACTTGAAAGTAAGCAAGGAAAACCAGCAAGAATATACGATGGAGAATATCCACTAACAGGAATACTAAAATGTCCTAAGTGTGGAGCAGGAATGGTAATAATGAGAACTACCAATACACTAAAAGATGGAACAAAGAGAAGAATACAATACTATGCTTGTGGAAGTTGGAAGAACAAAGGTACAGCAGTATGCAACAGCAATTCTATAAGAGTTGATAAAGCTAATGAGTATGTATTCAATAAGATTTCAGAACTACTTTCCAATCAGAAAATGGTTGAAAGCATAGTAAATAACATCAATAGAGAAAGACATAAAAAGATAAAACCAGCTAAGAAGGAGCTAGAAAGAATAGATAAAGAACTTGAAAAGATAGATAGAAAGAAAACTAAACTTTTCGAAGCATATGAAGAAGACCTAATATCTAAGGAAGAATTCAAGGAGAGAAAAGATGAGCTAAACAAGAGAGCTAAAAGTCTTCAAGAGGAAAAAGAACCATTGCTAGTTACACTTTCGGATGATGTAAGTGAAGAAATACCATATGAATTCATAAAGAGCATACTAGAGAATTTCAGCAAGGTTCTAACAGAAAGTGCAACTAGAGAGCAACAAAAGAAATTACTTCATATGATAATATCAGAAATAACTATAAATGAATCGAGAAAAATAGATTCAATAAAACTAAAAATAAATGATAGTTTAGTAGACTATATAAGTAAAGAAGAAGGAGTATCTATAAAGGCAACGGGTTCCGTTTTGAGGTGCAAAGATATAAAATCTCATAACAAATCACAGTAATAATCACATACTAAATCACATAATAAATCACTAAGATTCTAAATCATTTATTTGATTTGGAATCTTTTGTTATACATATATTAATAATAGAAGGAATTTTTGAGATTAAATAGAAAATTGTGTTATAATAATATTAAACAAGTAATGAACAATTGTTATAAATTTGAAAGGAGGAAAGACATGAAATCTAAGTATGCGAAAAAATCATATATAGAGGTAATATGTTTTGGTGCAATTATTGGTCTGATTACTGAATTATTGAATTTTTATCCTAATGATGATTTATGGGGTTGGAGTTCTATTGCAAGCTCTTTTGGCTTTTGGATATTCTCAACAACATTTGTGATTTACTTTAGTTCTTCAAATAAAAATGCAATGATAAATACCTTCTCATATTTATCCAGTATGTGTATCAGTTATTATTTGTTACAAGGTATCATTGATTTTTTTACCCCAAATGTAACAGTTGATAAGTTTCTCCAATGGAACCATCTATTCCACTGGATTGGTATAGCTGTTTTTTGCGGACTTGTAGCTTATGTCTTGTTCTATTGGAACAAAAAGACAGTTTGGGGTAGTGTGTTGTATGCACTTCCTGTTGCGGGGATGTTAGTTGATACGATTAACAACTGCATGAAGTTCTACTATTCGCAGACAAATTTAGCAAACAGCATTTTGGGTATTATATTTCTTCTCATTATGTTCGTGGTGCTATTTAAGAAAGTAGATAAGAAATGTATATTTGTGTTTGTATTAATCGTTGTTGCGTTAATCGGCTTCATACTGTTCCCAACGACTTCTCAAAGTATTACAATGGAATCTACTATAACTTGCGAATTAGGCGGTGAAACTGAGGTGTTTTACATAAAAATGAGGGATGACGGTAAAATATTAGAAATTGAGGGTGACGAAACAGTTTATGAGGAAATAGATATTAATTCCTTAAAAACTATTCCAGAAGTAGTCCATGCATTGCAAAACTATTACGAGAGCAAAGGCGGAGCATGGAAAATGGAATAACTTCCAATTTGTAGAGTTGATTTAGCGAACAATTTTAAATTGCGAAATAAAGTCCAGCAATTTGCTGGACTTTATTAATATTACATACTACACATATATAATATATAAAGATTTGATTTTTAGTATCTTTTTAAAAATTTACTCTTGATAACATTTGGACATCTTTTTATGTTGTAGTTATTTGCATATTTTAAAAACAAAGACTAAATTTATAATGTTTAGTATTATACTTATTTAAAATATAATATATCCTCTATTTTATATTTCTTTTTTGCTATCCCAAGCCTCATAGCAGGCGTTACTTCCTCACCTTTATATTTATGTGTCTCACAGAAGTTTAAATATGTTCTTAGAATAGTTATCATATATTGAGCATATTTAGGGTTGAAGTTAGCATATATATAACTTTTCCCTTCCCCTCTGCCTCCTGACAATGGTCTTTCTAATATAGACACCTTTCTTCTTATTTGATTGAAAAATGTGTTTATAGACCTCAAATCTATTCTGTACATTATCTCTGCTAATTCATAACAATTAAGGTTAGATAAATCTGTAACACAATTAATATATCTATTTCCTTCATCCTTATAAGGAAATGGATGGGGGATAGAATCATTAGTTCCAACAACATAATCTTTTTCGTTAATTGTTTGTGTTATATATATATCGTTATTAAATATAGTATGAGCCAATAGGTCTATGGCTGATTTACCTAAACCATCTTTTAAATTATTAGCCTCTTGCCATAATTTAATATTTTCTTTATGAGTTAAATATTGTTTATATGCCTCATTCTTATCTAATTCTTTATCAACCTTGCAGGTAAAAATATGAGTATCATTCTTAGAAATACCTTCTTTATGTATCCTCAAAAGAGAAGTCAGTAAGGCAGTATCTTCATCTGTAACTATAAATAATTTATCAACATTCAATAATTTATTTATTAGCCAATGATGTGCATAAGTAGTGTATGTTGAATTAACATGAAATCCATCTACATACGATTGTCTAACTTCTAAATCTCTTAAAAAAAGTTCCAATTCACTTAAAGTAGAATCATTAGTTATTTTAGATACTTTATACTTACTTGTCTTTTGCAAATATGTATTCAACTTATCTTCCTTATATTTTATATAGTCATTTTTAACTTCGTTTACGGAGGTTGTGAAGTCAAAAGCAACATCTGCTCTAAATATATATCGACTTCTCGAATCCGTAGTCGCTACAATACTTGTAGGAAACAAAGGTTTCTCTTTTTCTAAAATAGAATTTTTACCATGTCCCTTTTTTCTAACATTGTTAAGATGATAAGTGAATTTATCAGTGTTAAGCCATAATGTATCAAAATGAGTATTCTTTAATTTCTTATCTTCATATCGCTCAAGAAATTCTAAACACCTTCTATATAGCCATTCTAACTTATTGTAGTAAGTGCTACTGCCAATATCTAATATTTCACATATTCTTGTTACAGGAGTTCTACTTAGTATTAGTTTCATAAACAGAGGTAGTATATCATTCTTCTTTTGATAGTAAGTAAAACATTCCTTCTGCTCTGGTAAGACATTTGCAATTTTCTTGCATAATTTGCACTGATACTTTTGAGAGTTGCTTGAACTTTTGCCACGTCTATAAAAACTATCAGGATTATCAAGCGGATTTAAATCTTTTTCACAACAATCTTCTTTATGGAATATATAATCTGGCTCAATAGGAACTGTAGTATTAATATCTATTAACCTTTTAATTTCTTCTGCCATTGCCCAATTTGAATAAGGAGCCGCATAACTTCTTATTACAGGTTTATCAATAGTATCATCATTAATATCATTACACTTTATTGATTTAAAACTCTTTCCTGTAATCATATATCGAGAAGGATTCCCCTTTAGATTCTTATACTTTAATTGCTCTTTACCATACCATTTACAAAAGGGATTAGCACAAAAGTTAGTTTGAATGTTATAAGATTTTTTATCAACAACTAATTCTACTGGGGTATATAGAAGGTATCCATATTTTCTCGAAAACTCCATCTTTGATAAAGTGGTATAGTCTATTTCCCTCTGATTAACTTCTTCTTGAGTAATAGGTGGAATAACTTTTACTTTACTAACAGTTTTATCTGACAATCTCTTTAGTTTCATTATTTTTCAACTCCGAATCACTAATAGTATCATACAATGAAGCAAGTATTTTCTTATTGTATCTTTGCTTATTAACCCATTCTATAAAATTAGTATCATCTAATAGGTTTAATAAAAACATATCCAGTATTTCTTCTTCGCTATATTGAGTGTATTTAGAGTAATGCTCTAATATAGCAAGTGTTCTTGTTGATAATTCCAAAGAAACCTTTTTCTTATTTTCTTTTTTAGGTTTTATATACTTCACCTCCGCAACTCCTTTCTTTTAGGTATAAATCACATACGTATTCACATATAAAATCACATACCTATTCACAAAGATAATAAAACTATTATTTTTTTATTTTATATGTGATTTACCCTGTGATTTGCTATGTGATTTTCAATCATTTCTATATTATAATTATTCCCTAAAATAAGCAATATAAACAATTTAATAAAAAAAATCACATGTGAATCGTAATGTGATTTCACATGTGATTTTGATTGAGATTTTAACTTGATTAGCAACTTTTGCACCTTAAAACGGAACCCGTTGCTATAAAGGATGCTCCTTCTTCTTTTATGTTAAGAAATGTTGGAGTGAGTATGTTGAATTTAGATATTGCTATATAAAGTATAAATTAAATAAAAATACACAATATTGAGAATGATACCAATAAATAGTATAATTTTATCATGTTAAAGTATTTATATTTATCAGATAAATTATAATTTTGGGAGGTGCAGAAATGTTCGAGGATATAAAGAATAGCAGTAATTGGGAAACTATTGAAAAGATCTCAAGGGGGTGTTCAAGTGATAGTAAATATTTGATTAAAACCAAAGAAGGAAAGTTATTATTGCTTAGAATATCCGATGTGGAACAGTATAATGTAAAGAAAAAAGAATATGAGATTATAGCAAAATATTCAAAACTTGGCTTTTCCATGTCCTTACCAATTGATTTCGGAATTTGCAATAACGGAAAAAATGTATATATGTTACTTACTTGGATTGAAGGCAAAGATTTAGAAGAAGTATTATCTGACTTGACAGAAAACGAACAGTATCAGCTTGGCAGAGAGGCAGGAAAGATTTTAAAGAAAATACATTCAATAGAGGTTGATGTAGATGACATACCAAAAGATACAAAGAAAACAAAGAAATTGTTACAGTTATCACGCTATGAGGAGTCACAAGTTCGAATTGATGGTGATGAGATTGCAATTAACTATGTAAAGGAAAACATTGACCTAATATGGAAACAGAAAGCTGTATATATGCATGGGGATTATCATCCAGGAAATCTTATTTATACAAATGATGGTTCAATTGGTGTGATTGATTTTAATCGTTGGGAAATCGGCGACCCTTATGAAGAATTCTATAAGCTTGAAAGTTTTGGAATTGAAAATAGCATTCCGTATTGTATTGGACAAATAGATGCTTATTTTGATGACCAAATTCCTGATGATTTTTGGATTACACTTGCAGTTTATGTTGCGCATGCTTCTTTATATTCTATTAAGTGGGCAGAGAAATTTGGGCAAGAAGAAATCAATGGAATGGTAGCGAGATGTCGTATGGCATTTGATGACTACGACGATTTTCAGATGTACCTACCAAAGTGGTATACAGATAAGTATAAAAATAGTAGTCAGTTATAACTTGACGATAAATACGTAACTGGTTTAAGTAAGCAAAAAAGGCATTTGGCAGATTAACAAATTCCAGTTTGTATAATAGATAAAAAACCTCACTTACTACTGATACGGAGAACCGTATCACAAGTAAGTGAGGTTTTTACTAAATTTGTAAATAGATAAAGGTAGTTATAAGAATTGAGACTCTTACTTGTATTTAAATATACAGGTAAGAGTTTTTATGTAAAAAAATCAATCTATTGTAAAATACTAACTTGATATATTTATTTAAAATAGAATAATATGGTACAATAAAAATATGAAGTAATGAATAAATGTATTATTATTTGAGGGGGTTTGATTTTTTAACTACTCGACTGGATTGGGGATTTATGGATGGGAAATGAATAAAGTATATTTAGATGTAACAGAACTAGAGAAGAGTTTATGTGTATTTGTAGAAGATAAAGAGGTTATTTCAGTAGGTACTACTGTTTATCATATGAGTTTAAGTGAAAAAAATGAAAATTATCAACAATATGCTGATGATTATGATATACATTTTATTTTTGATGATAATATTCCTAAATTATCATTTTATACAGTTCCTCAAGTAGATGTTTTTGCAACAGATAGTGAAGGTGGATTAATTGGAACTATTGGTTCAACAACAAATTTAGAAGGTGATTCACCAATATGCTATATAAATAAAAACAAAAAATGTTTTCTAATTGCAAATGATTTTAAGAATTTCTTAGAAAGAACTGATAACTGGAAAAATAATCTTGAACAATATAATGAAATTATATTTTATGGTTCAAAATTAGAAGCTGAAAAAGAATTAAAATTTATTAATTTAAAAAAATGATTGAGGAATTTCAAATTTAAATGAGCTAGTTTGACTTTTAAACTACTTAATAAATTCCAATTTGAAGGGGAGAATTAATATGGAAGAAATTAAAGATTTAAAAGTGGTAACGTCCAAATATGTAATGGAAACATTGCAACTATTGATTGAAAAATACAAATTCAATGTAGATACACTTTCAAAATTATTAGATGTAAAAAAAGATGTTATTTTAAGCAAAGATGAAAAAATGCTATTTGAAAATTCTAAAAACTTTGGTAAGATGTCTGATTTAATTATGATGCTCGAGCTTATAGGGAGAAATAATGCCGATTTAAAAATTGGAGCATTTTTGCAAGTTTTATTAGAATATCATAATCTATCGGCAGAAACAATTGCATTGATGTCAGGAGTTAGTGAAAAAGAAGTTAATGATTTAGTGGAAAATCCTGAATTAGTTTCTTTAGAAAGTAAATATAAGATATCTAAAACAGTAATGTCGTTACGTTTTTTCTTGAAAGAATTAGAACGATAAATTTCAGTTTTACTATTAGATGAAGTTGAATGAAATTGTTATTTTATGGTTAATAAGCTATGACAATATAAAAGATATTTGATGAATGATTGTATTATTACGTGATATAAATGTATTAAATTGTAAGGGGGAAGTTAGATGATAGAAATTAAACCTTTGGACGATGTTATGAATTATTTTATATGGATATTTGTAACATACATAGCATTGTTCCTTGTTATAATTATCAATTTTTTAAAAGCACTTTATCTTAATAAAAAATCTATATCAAAAGATAATAAAGCAGTTATGGTTATTGATTTAATTGTCGATGTGATATGCGGTTTGGCGATGTTTTGTGGACTGATGTTTTTAGGTGTTTTAGCTGATAATAATGCCCTAAATTGGGTATATTGGGATAAGTGGCTCTGGTTTATTTCAGCTACGAGTTTTACTATTTTTATAATTAATATGATTATAGTTATGACAAATAAAAAAGTTTCTAAATAGAACTAAGTATTGAATAATTTTAAAGTATTACGAAATAAATCTAAAATATAAATATATATTATAGTTAAGAATAATATATTGAATAAAAGATATTACTTATCAAGAAACTTCTATGTGTAATTGGATTACATATAGAAGTTTTTATATTTTAGGGAGGATTAATGATGAAGAAGATTTATAAGAAAAGTCAATTACTAGAAGTAAATAATATACCAACAGAAGTAATTGAAGGTATAAAAGCAACAATAGATGTACTGAATGAAAACTATGGAGCAGATAGAGATATAGAATTAGACTTAGGTGGGAGTATATTAGAGAATTTCAGTAAAGTTCTAACAGAAAGTACAACTAGAGAGCAACATAAGAAATTGCTTCATATGATAATATCAGAGATAACTATAAATGAAGCAAGAGAAATAGATTCAATAAAACTAAAAATAAATGATAGCTTAGTTGATTATATAAGTAAAGAAGAAGGATTATCTATAAAGGGTACTCCTTCTTCTTTTATGTTAAGAAATGTTGGAATAAAGACACTAAACTTAAATATTGAAATATAATTTTAATAAAGTATATAGTATAATAAAAAAATATATAAGTGAAAAGGGAGAAAAAGAAGATGAAGCCTATATATATTTATACTATGTCAATATCATTACAAATAGCTGGAGCTTTAATATTATTATTATGGAGCTTAGGAAATACTAAGAAAAAGGTAATAAAATCATACTTTCCAGGAAGTAATATTGCAGAAAGAGATGATAATAATAGAGTGTACTTAAGGAAAGAAAAATTACGAAAAAAAGCAAAAGATATTTATATGAATAGAATAGCATTTATATTTTTAATTATAGGTTATGGATTATCATTATTTGGAGAGTTAGCAGATTATAATGAATGGAAAGCATTAGTTATTATACAAATAGAATCTATTTGTATAATATTTATAGGATTAATAATAAGTAAATTAATAGCAATTATAAAATTTAAAGAAGATATATACGTTGATTATAATAGTTTAAAGGAAGTAGATACTGTAATTACTAATAATGAAGTGGCAGATATGATTGAAGATATTTGTAGCTAGAAATGATATGTATAATGATATGATAAATAAGTTAAATTAAAAAACCTCGCTTATCTGTTATACTGAGAACCGTATCACAAGTAAGTGAGGTTTATAGCTTTAGGTATTGGTATAACTTGCCTAAGGCTATTTTTGTAATTGAAAATATACTACCATAAGTAATAATAAAGAGTTAAAAAATATATTTATATTAATTTACACTTGACAAAAGTGGTGAATAGTAATAATATAATAACAAGATTAATTGAATAAAATTAAATTTGAAAAAATTTAAAAAAGGGGAATTATAATGGGTAAATATGAGAAAATGAAATTAGATAATCAGTTATGTTTTTCATTATATGCAGCCTCAAGAGAAGTAATAAAAACTTATAAACCACAGTTAGATAAATATGGACTTACATACACTCAATATATTGCTATGTTAGTTGTATGGGAGTATGAAAAGATAACGGTAAAGGAAATGGGGCAAAAACTACATTTAGATTCAGGAACTCTTACTCCTGTATTAAAAAAGCTACTTTCAATGGAATTAATAGATAAATATAGAGATAAGGATGATGATAGAGTAGTTATTGTGGAGGTTACTGAAAAAGGAAGAAAAATGAAGGAGGAAATCATTGAGGTTCCAGAGAAAATGTATTGTAAGTTTGGCAAGAACATAGAAGATGTTGTTGAGCTAAAGAGATTGTTAGATAATTTATTAGCAACATTTAAGTAAGAATTTGTTGAAATATACATTTAATTAGAATTGATCTTTTAATTAAATGTGTATGTAGCAAATTCTATAAATTTAGAATAATTAATTGAATAAAATTAAATTTGATAAAATTAAAAGGAGATAAAATATGGAATTTTATGATTTTTCAGCAAAAAAAATGAATGGGCAAGAAGTTAAGATGGAAGCATTTAAAGGTAAAGTTGTATTAGTAGTTAATACAGCAAGTAAATGTGGGTTAACACCACAATTTACTGAATTAGAACAATTAAATAAGAAATATAAAGAAGAAGGTCTAGAAATTTTAGGATTCCCTTGCAATCAGTTTGCACATCAAGATAAAGGAAGCAATGAAGAAATACAAGAGTTCTGCTCTTTAAACTATGGAGTTACATTTAATATGTTCCAAAAGATTGAGGTAAATGGAGAAAATGCACATCCATTATATAAGTTCTTAAAAAATGAGAAAAAAGGTTTATTGAGTAAAGACATTAAATGGAATTTTACAAAATTTCTTATTGATTCAGAAGGAAATGTAGTTAAAAGATATGCACCTACAGTAAAGCCATTAAAAATTGAAGAGGATATTAAAAAATTATTAAAATAATTATAGGTGGTAATGATAAAATGAATGAAAGATATGATATTGCAATAATAGGAAGTGGAACAGCTGGAATATCAGCAGCATTAAATGCAAAGATAAGAAATAAAAGATTTATTATTTTTGGAAGTAAGGAAATAAGTACAAAACTTGTAAAGGCTCATAAGATAAATAATTATTTAGGTTTTTATGGAAAAAGTGGAGTAGAAATAAGAGATGAATTTGCTAATCATTTAAAAGCAATGGATATTGAAATAACAGAAGAAAAAGTGAATAGCATTTATGCTATGGGAGATTATTTTACTTTAATGGTAAATGACAAAATGTATGAAGCTACTTCAATAATATTAGCTACAGGAGTTAATTTTGGTAAGCCATTTAAGGGGGAAGAAGAGTTTTTAGGTAAAGGGGTAGGATATTGTGCAACATGTGATGCTCCTTTATATAAAGATAAAGTCGTAACAATAATTGCTTATAATAAGCATGAAGAAGCTGAAGCAAATTTTATAGGAACAATAGCATCAAAGGTATATTATGTGCCAATGTATAAGCAAGAAATAGAAGTTGATTCATCTATTGAAATAATAAAGGATATTCCAGTGGAAATAGTAGGAGATAGTTCAGTTAAAAAACTTATTCTTAAAAATAGTGAAATTGAAACAGATGGGGTATTTATTTTAAGAGATAGTATATCACCAGGACAATTAGTTCCAGGTTTAAAAATTGAAAACAATCATGTAGAAGTTGATAGAACAATGAAAACAAATATTGAAGGTTGTTATGCTGCAGGAGATATAGTTGGTACTCCATATCAATATATTAAGGCAGCAGGAGAAGGAAATATAGCAGCATTATCAGCTGTGTCTTATATAGAGCAAATAAAAAGAAAAAATAAAGAGGTATAATTTATGATGAAAGTAGTTAATAGTAATGAATTTAAAAGTGAAATTGAAAAAGATATGGTTTTAGTGGATTTTTTTGCAGAATGGTGTGGACCTTGCAAAATGATTTCACCAATATTGGATGAGTTACAAGCTGAATTTGAAGATAAAATTAACATAATAAAGGTTAACGTTGATAACAGTATGGATATTGCAGAACAATATAATATATCTAATATTCCTGCATTAGTATTATTAAAAAAAGGTCAAGAAGTTCAAAGATTAATAGGATTTTCACCTAAACAGGTGATTAAAGAAAATATTGAGAAACATTTATAAGAAGGAGAAAAAATTATGATATATGATTTTAAAGTAAAAAAGACAAATGGAGAAGAAATACTTTTAGAAAAATATAAAGGAAAGGTTCTTTTAATAGTAAATACAGCAAGTGGATGTGGATTTACACCACAATATGAAGGGTTACAAAAGATTTATGATGAATATAAAGATAAGGGTTTTGAAATATTAGATTTTCCATGTAATCAATTTTTCCAACAAGCACCAGGAAGTGATGCTGAGTTATCAAGTTTTTGCAAATTAACATATGGAACAACTTTTGAAACTTTTGCTAAAATTGAAGTAAATGGAGAAAATGCTTCAGACTTATATAAGTTTTTAAAATCAGAAGCACCACAAGCAGAAGATGATGAAGAATCAAAGTTATTATACGGAAAGCTTGAAGATCTAGGGTTTAAAACTGATGGAGAAGATATAAAATGGAATTTTACTAAATTTTTAGTGGATAAAAATGGTAATATTATTTCCAGATTTGCCCCAACATATGAACCTGAGAAATTAGCTTCAATAATAAATGATCTATTAAAATAAACTGTAGCGTGGGAATTATAGCATAATTATATATAATAGATAAAAGAATAAAGTGGCAAAACCTCATTTAGAGTAGTTACGGAGAAACGTATCATAAATAAATGAGGTTTATAGCCTTAGGCGTTGAATTAACTTGCCTAAGGCTATTTTTACAAGCAAAAATAACGTATCATAAGTAATATAAATAGACCATATATCGTGTATCTAATGCCACATATCGTAGAAATATATTCAATGTGTAAGTAATTAGATATACTAATGATGGTAAGGAGATGCAAAATGAAAGTAAAAATAAATATAGATGAAAAAATAGATGAAATTTTTATAGAGATATATACGCCAAGTAAAGAAGATGAAAATTTAAGGTTTATATTGGAAAATCTAAAAATGAAAAAATCTGTACTAAATGCATACAGCAAAGAGAAGATATATTTATTAAATATTAATGATATATATTCAATTTATGCAGAAAATAAAAAGGTATATGCACGTACAAAAGATAAAAAATATATAGTTAATCATAGGTTATATGAATTGGAAGAAATTCTTGATGGAAATAAGTTTGTACGAATTTCTAATTCAGCTATTATCAATATTTATAAAATAGAAAATTTAGAAGCTAGTATTAATGGTATGATAACAATTAATTTTAAAAATGGTGAAAAAGAATATATATCAAGAAGATATTTGAAAAAAGTAAAAAAGATATTAGATATATGAGGTGACTTAGATGATAAAAGAGATATTAAAAAGGGGAATAGCAGGAGCAATAATAAGTTTAGTTGCTATTATTAGTATGTTATTAGGTGTATTAGTTGTAACGGGGACAAGTCAAATAACAATACAAATAAGTGAGATTATAAAATATATATTTATAATTATGGTAGCTGGATTTATTATCTCATCTAGTACAATAATTTTTAGTATAAAAAATATGTCTTTAGTAATAAAAGGATTTATACATTTAATAATTACTTTATTAATTTTAAAGGGGAGTTTTATGTATTTAGGGATATTAAATGAAGATTATTTAATACAAGCAATATTTATTTCATTATATATTATAGTTGCAGCTATTTGTTTAATTACTATTATCAGTGAGAATAAAACAGATGTTAAAATGATAAATGAAAGACTGAAAATTATTCAGAAGATAAAAGATTAGAATAATATAAAAAAATATAGGTGTTTATTTTTTATAAAAATTTGATATAATATAAATAAGAAATGAAGATAATAAAAATAAGGTGATACCAACACCCTATAGTATACAATTAAAGTTGTTTAGGCAACTGATATCACTATAATTTAATATGATTAAAAAATAGTAGCTTTCCAATTGCGATGTGGGGCTACTATTTTTTTGAGATTTTTTCTATAAGTAACACTATAAATGTAAATAATGCTATTAAGAATATACCTGCTGTAAATAGTAACATTAAATCATCGTTACTCATTAGTATCACCTCCTTTCACAAGAAAGGTGAGTGATACCAGTAGCCCACATTTAAGGAATAAGTGGTAAAGAGATAAAAAATAGATCAGCACTAAAGGAACTTCTAAAGGATGCAGAGGAAAGAAAGTTATAAATTATGTTATAATTCTCTTATAGAATATGAGTTCGTTTATTATTAAACTACTCGATAAATTTTAAACATAGGAGGATTAAAATATGAAGTATTTTTTAATTGAAGGAATTGTAACTAATCCAGAAAAAATGACTGAAAAAATGATGCAAGAGCATCAGGAATATACAGGTATGTTAATGAAAGAGGGTAAAGTTCTATTTTCATCATTGAAAAGTGATATGAGTTCATCTGTTACTGTAGTAAAGTCAGAAACAGAACAAATTATCGAAGATTTTTATAGAGAAGACCCATTTTTTAAGAACAATGTTATTACATACTCTATATCAGAATTAGATATACATTATAAAGTATCTTATGCTGAAAATTGGTTTCAAAATTAATGATGTGAATACATTTAAGTTGAATTAAAATTTGTAGAGTTAATTTTATGAATAATTTGAATAAAGTGCGACAGAAATGTTATTTGAAAATTGAATAATACAGCATTGGATAAAGATGTTATAATAATATTAAGTTACAGATAAATAAATTAGAATTTACAAAGGAGATTATAGATGAAATTGTTTTTATGTTCACACTTTTCAAGTGTAGGAAATCTGATAAAAGAAGAACTTGAAAATAAGAAAGTTGCATTTATTCCGACAGCTTCAATTCACGAAGGCTATACAGGTTATGTGGGTTCCGCTAGAAAATTATTCAAAAAAATAGGATCAATATTAACAGAAATTGATATTTCAAAGGAGGAATATTCAACAATTAAATCTGTTTTCGAAGAAGCAGATATTATTTATTTTACTGGTGGAAATTCATTTTTTCTTATTGACCAATTACGAAAATCGGGAGCCGATGAATTGCTGAAGAGAGAAATGACGAATGGAAAACTAATGATTGGTGAGTCAGCAGGTGCAATTATATGTGCTTCAACAATCACATATATTGAACAAATGGATGAGAAACCAGAGGATTATTCACAAGAAGATGATAAGGGTCTTAATTTAGTTGATTTTTATGTCCTTCCACATTATCTTACTTCACCATTTAAGAAAGTTACCGAAAAGATATTGGCTGAATTTTCAGATTTGAATATTTGCCCAATTAACAATCATCAGGCAATTATCGTGAATGATAAATTTTCAAAAGTAATTTGCATTGATTAGTTTACAAATTCCAGTTTATTGATTAGCTTATTTAAGAGATAAAGAGAAGAAAACTAAAAATATGATAAAAATACTGTATTATTCAAAAATGAATTTACAGTATTTTTTTATTCGCAATTCAAAATAAATGTGAAAATTAAATTAGTGATATAATATAATAATCGAACAATTGTTTCAGATGGTGATTTCTTGGAAGATTAATAGGATAAGTAGAAAGCTTTCAGATGTTCTAAAGATAGTAGATATACTAGAGCAGAATAGTACATCTTTCAATTCTTATTCAGAGCAATTCGATAATAGTACACCAGCAGGAAAAATGCAATTTCAGATGATGGCATTGATAGGGGAGTTTGAGAGAGGTACTATAGCTCAAAATGTAAAAATGGGAATGTGTGCAAAAGCAAAAGCAGGAGAATGGTGTGGGGGAAGAGTTTTAGGGTACGACTTAGTTCCAGTGGAGAATCAAGATGGAACTAAAAGAAGAAAAACTAAATTAACTATTAATCAAATAGAAGCAAGGTCAGTAAGATTAATTTTTAAGAAATGTTGGTGTAAGTAAATTGAACTTAGATATTGCTATATAGAGAATAATAGCAATAAAAATATTGATATTGGTATAGATAAATATTATAATTTTATCACGTAGAAATATTTATATTTATTAGGTAAATTAGAATTTGGGGAGTGAAATAATTGAAAGAGATTTGGAACAGATATAAAGAAAAGTTAATAACTTTTCTCTTATGTGGATTATTGTTTGTTGGCTTATTATCTATTATTGCCTTATTATGTGGAGCGATAATGAAAATATTTGGGTTTGAATATGAGTCAATAGGGAGTATTATTCTGTTTTTTGTAATTGCAACAATTATTTCTTATCCTTTTAGTCTGATAGCTGAGGTATTGCCTAAAGTAGTTCTATCTTTTGGAAAATTGCCAAAACAAATGGCTATACTGTTTTATATTATCTTAGATACGTTTGCTACATTTTATGGTCTGCGTGTTGTCGATTATTTTATGCAGTCTGTTTCGGCAACAGATATTTCTATTATTATTGTATCTTTGATATTAGCTTTATTTGGAATAAATGATGTTGATAAAAAAACTAAAGGAACGGATTGACAAATTCCAGTTTAATTAATTGGAATGACAACTCGTGATATTTCTGAACAAGTAAAAGAACTTTATGGAGTGGAT
>UQFE01000022.1 GCA_900540255.1 uncultured Clostridium sp. | reverse complement strand
TCAGAGAAGGTGGAAGAACTGTAGGTTCAGGAGTTGTTACTTCTATAATCGAATAGTTTTAAACCAAGTTTAAAAACTTTTAAATTTTTAAATAGATAATTTTTAAATAAAGCGCTTAAAATTGTGATCGCATAAAAGGAAAGAGTAAGGGGACGCCTTTACTCTTTTTTTATATAAACAAATAATTTATTAGAATCATCATATTATTTTTTATAGTTGTTATAATAAAATAAGAAAAATTTATATAATTAAATAAAATACAACCAATTAAATATAAAATAAATCAAATTATTTATTATAAAAATAAAAGTAAAACTCTATAAAAATGTTTACATTAAAATGAAATGGTTAATGATATATAATATGAGGTAATACAAACAAAAATTTCATTAATTATACTATTGAAAAAAATCTAAAATCGATATAAAATAATAACAGTTGAACGACAGAATTACTTCTAAAAGGACAAAAGTTTTTTTAAAATGATAAAAAAAAGATAAAAAAAAAGTCTTGATAAAGATTTATAAAGATAGTATAATAAAGAAGTTGTGTAGCGCAACGCGATGAATCAAGAGGTTGCCGGACTTCCGGGTTATTCTTGAGGAGCAAGTCAGGATCTAGAATCCGACGACAGGGGTAGTAGCCTGTGTTATTATTTATGAAACACCAGGAGCAGTTTATAGAACTACAACTGTTGTGCGTTAGAAGTAAAGCGTACATGAAAAGGAGGGAAACCAGAATGTCAAAACAAAAAATTAGAATCAGATTAAAGGCTTTTGATCACACTATATTAGATCAATCTGCTGAAAAAATCGTTGAAACAGCTAAATCAACAGGAGCAAAGGTTGCAGGTCCAGTACCACTACCAACTGAAAAAGATGTTGTTACAATATTAAGAGCTGTTCACAAATACAAAGATTCAAGAGAACAATTCGAAATCAGAACACACAAGAGATTAATCGATATCGTTAATCCATCACCTAAAACTGTTGATGCATTAATGAGATTAAACTTACCTGCTGGTGTAGATATCGAAATAAAGCTATAATAGCTTAACTATTAAATAAACAGTTTGAACGGTTATGATTGCAAAGCAATCCGCTAATGCGTTTGGGAGGTGTAAATACATGAAAAAAGCTATAATCGGTAAGAAAATAGGAATGACTCAAATTTTTGATGAAAATGGAAAGGTAGTTCCTGTAACTGTAGTAGAAGCTGGACCATGTGTTGTTGTTCAAAAGAAAACTATCGAAAAAGATGGTTATGAAGCAATACAAGTTGGTTTCGGTGAAGTAAGAGAAAAATTAGTTAATAAGCCAAGAAAAGGACACTTTGCTAAAGCTGGAGTATCTTTAAGAAGAACTTTAAAAGAATTCAGATTAGAAGACTGCAGCGGATATGAAGTAGGTCAAGAAATCAAAGCTGATTTATTTGCAGCTGGAGATAAAATTGACGTTTCTGGAGTATCTAAAGGTAAGGGATTCCAAGGGGTTATTAAGAGATGGAATGCTAACAGAGGACCAATGTCACACGGTTCTAAGTTCCACAGAGCAGTAGGTTCAATGGGAGCTTCTTCAGATCCATCAAGAACATTCAAGAACAAGAACATGCCAGGACACATGGGAGCTGTAAACACAACTGTATTAAACTTAGAAGTTGTTAAAGTAATAGCTGAAAAGAACTTAATATTAGTTAAGGGTGGTATCCCAGGTGCTAACAAGAGCACAGTTGTAATAAGAAACGCTGTTAAAGCTTAATTTCTTTAGAAAGGAGGAGACAGAATGCCTACAGTAGGATTATTTAACAAAGAAGGAAACAAAATTGAAGATATTCAATTAAATGAGACTATATTTGCTGCAGAAGTAAATGCAGATGCTATGCACCAAGTAGTTGTTGCATTATTAGCTAATAAAAGACAAGGAACTCAATCAGCTAAAACTAGAGCTGAGGTTAGAGGAGGCGGAATTAAGCCTTGGAGACAAAAGGGAACTGGTAGAGCTAGACAAGGTTCAATCAGAGCACCACAATGGATCAAAGGTGGAGTTGTATTCGCACCAAAGCCAAGAGATTACAGAATGTCTATACCAAAGTCAATGAGAAGAGTTGCTATGTTATCAGCATTAACTAGCAAAGTTCAAAATGATGAAATGGTAGTATTAGATAGCTTAACATTAGAAGCACCTAAGACTAAGGAAGTTGTTAAAATGTTAAATGCTTTTAATGCTAAGAAGACATTAATCATAACAGCTGAAGCAAACGAAACAGTTTACAAATCAGCTAGAAACATAGAAGGAGTAGCAGTACTTCCTGTAAATAACATCAACGTTTATGATTTATTAAAATATCCAAAAGTAATCATGACTAAGGATGCTGTATCAAAGATTGAGGAGGTGTACGCATAATGAAGTTAACAAGCCACGATATAATCAGAAAACCAGTTATAACTGAAAAGTCAATGGCTGCAATGGCAGAAAAGAAGTACACTTTCATAGTTCATATGAGCGCTAACAAAGTTCAAATAAAGAAAGCGATCGAAGAAGTTTTCGGCGTTAAAGTTGAAAAAGTTCAAACTATAAGAACTATGGGAAAAACTAAGAGAATGGGCGTACATGTTGGTAAGAGAGCTGACCAAAAGAAAGCTATAATCACATTAGCTCAAGATAGCAAAGGTATTGAATTCTTTGAAGGAATGCAATAATATCAAAGCGTAATATTGGCTATAAAGCCAGAGAAGCTTAAAGAAGGAGGGAATTAGCATGGCAGTTAAAAAGTTTAGACCTACTACACCATCAAGAAGAGAGATGACAATGGCTAGCTTTGAAGAAATAACTACAAACAGCCCAGAGAAATCACTTTTAGTTTCTTTAAAGAAAACTGGTGGTAGAAATGCTCAAGGTAAAATAACTGTTAGACACCACGGTGGTGGAGCTAAGAGAAAATATAGAATAATTGATTTCAAGAGAAATAAGGATGGTATTCCAGCAAAAGTTGCTACTATAGAATACGATCCAAACAGAACAGCATACATTGCGTTAGTAGTATATGCTGATGGTGAAAAGAGATATATTCTTGCACCAGTAGGATTAAAGGTTGGAGATACAATCGTATCTGGACCAGAAGCTGATATCAAAGTTGGTAATGCTAAAGCATTAAAAGATATGCCGGTTGGTACAGTTGTTCACAACATAGAATTACAAGCTGGTAAAGGTGGCCAAATGGTTAGATCAGCAGGTACTTCTGCTCAATTAATGGCTAAAGAAGGTAACTACGCTACATTAAGATTACCTTCAGGTGAAATGAGATATGTAAGAATCGAATGTAAAGCTACAATCGGAACAGTTTCTAACACTACTAACGATATCATCAACATTGGTAAAGCTGGTAGAAAGAGACACATGGGATGGAGACCTACAGTTAGAGGTTCTGTAATGAATCCTTGCGATCACCCTCACGGTGGTGGTGAAGGTAGATCACCTATCGGTAGACCAAGTCCAGTTACTCCATGGGGTAAACCAGCACTTGGATACAAGACTAGAAAGAATAAGAAATATTCTGATAGATTCATAATAAAGAGAAGAAATAGTAAGTAATTGAAGAGAATTAATTCTCTTCAGGCTTACTGGGCCTAGAGATTATGAAGGGAGGCAAATTATAGTGAGTAGATCAATAAAAAAGGGACCTTTCGTACACGAAGGACTTTTAAAGAAGATAGAAGAAATGAATGCTAATGGTGAAAATAAGGTTGTTAAGACTTGGTCAAGATCTTCAACAATTTTCCCACAAATGATTGGTCATACAATCGCTGTTCATGATGGTAGAAAACACGTTCCAGTATATGTGAGCGAAGATATGGTAGGACACAAATTAGGAGAATTTGCTCTTACTAGAACATACAGAGGACACGATTACGACGAAAAAGCATCAAGAAAAAGAAAGTAATCTGGGAAAGGAGGAACATCAATGGAAGCTAGAGCTATAGCTAAATATGTGAGAATGTCTCCAATGAAAGTAGGAGTTGTTCTTGATTTAATAAGAGGAAAAAATGTTAACGAGGCTTTCGCTATATTACAATACACTCCAAAAGATGCTGCAGTTGTTATAAACAAAGTTTTAAAATCAGCTGTTGCAAATGCAGAGAACAATCATGACTTAAATGTTGAAAACTTATATGTTGCTGAAACATTCGTAGGTGCTGGTCCAACTTTAAAGAGATTCAGACCAATGGACCACGGAAAAGCGTTCAGAATCAACAAAAGAACAAGTCATATAACAGTAGTAGTTAAAGAAAGAGCTTAGTAAGAAGGAGGGAAAAACAAGTGGGTCAAAAAGTACATCCTCACGGACTTAGAGTTGGAGTTATTAAAGGTTGGGACGCAAAATGGTACGCTGATAAGAGAACATTTGCTGACAACTTAATAGAAGACAACAAAATAAGAGAATTCGTAAAGAAGGAACTTTTCTCAGCTGGTATATCTAAGATTGAAATCGAAAGATCAGCTAAAAGAGTTAAGTTAAATATATATACTGCTAAACCAGGTGTTGTTATCGGTAAAGGTGGTGCAGGAATCGAAGCTTTAAAAGCTAAGGTTACTAAATTAACAAACGGAAAGAATCTTTTAATAAACATAGTTGAAGTTAAGAATGCTGAAGCTGATGCACAATTAATCGCTGAAAACATTGCTGCTCAATTAGAAAAGAGAGTTTCTTTCAGAAGAGCTATGAAACAAAGCATTCAAAGAGCTATGAAATTAGGAGCTAAGGGTGTTAAAACAGCTTGTTCAGGAAGATTAGGTGGAGCTGAAATCGCTAGAACTGAACAATATCATGAAGGAACAATTCCACTACAAACATTAAGAGCTGATATTGATTATGGATTTGCAGAAGCAGATACAACATACGGTAAAATCGGAGTTAAAGTTTGGGTTTATAATGGAGAAGTTCTTCCAACTAAAAAAGTTGAAAAGAAGGAAGAAGTTAACGCGTAAGAAAGGAGGAATATAATCATGTTAATGCCTAAAAGAGTTAAGCATCGTAAGGTACAACGTGGTAGAATGAAAGGAAAAGCTACTAGAGGTAATTTCCTTGCATACGGAGATTTTGGTATCCAAGCGCAAACTTGTGGATGGATAACAAGTAACCAAATAGAATCTGCCAGAATAGCAATTAACAGATACATTAGAAGAGGAGGAAAACTTTGGATAAAAGTATTCCCAGATAAGCCAGTTACTGAGAAACCAGCTGAAACAAGAATGGGTTCTGGTAAAGGTTCACCAGAATATTGGGTAGCTGTAGTTAAACCTGGTAGAGTATTATTCGAATTATCAGGAGTTAACGAAGAAGTTGCAAGAGAAGCAATGAGACTTGCATCACACAAACTTCCTGTAAAGTGTAAATTCGTTACAAGAAGAGATTTTGAGGAAATGGGTGGTGAAGAATAATGAAGGCTAGAGAATTAAAAGATTTAAGAGCAAATAATCCTCAAGATTTAGTTGCTAAATTAGGAGAATTAAAAGCTGAGTTATTCAACTTAAGATTCCAATTAGCTACAGGACAATTAGAAAATCCTATGAGAATAAGAGAAGTAAAGAAATCTATAGCCCAAATCAAAACCATCATTAGAGAAGAAGAGATCAGGGCATTTGAACAGTAAATCTGGAAGGAGGTAGCCCCTAATGGAAAGAGGATTAAGAAAGAAGAAAATCGGTAGAGTTGTTTCTGATAAAATGGATAAGACTATCGTAGTTGCTGTTGAAACTAAGGTAAGACATCCACTATACGGAAAAACTATGAATAGAACTACTAAATTCAAAGCTCATGATGAAAACAATGAAGCTAACATGAATGATAGAGTATTAATAATGGAAACTAGACCATTATCTAAAGATAAGAGATGGAGACTTGTTGAAATAGTTGAAAGAGCTAAATAAGCTTTTTAAGACTGAAAGGAGGGTAAATTTCAATGATACAACAACAAACCTTATTAAAGGTAGCTGATAACTCAGGTGCTAAAGAAATCATGTGTATTAGAGTTTTAGGCGGATCAAAGAGAAAGTTCGGTAACATTGGAGATATAATAGTAGCTAGCGTTAAAAGTGCAACACCAGGCGGAGTTGTTAAAAAAGGTGACGTTGTAAAAGCTGTTATTGTTAGATCAGTAAGAGGATTAAGAAGAGCTGACGGTTCATACATCAAATTTGATGAGAACGCTGCTGTTATAATAAAAGATGATAAGCAACCAAGAGGAACTCGTATCTTCGGACCTGTTGCTAGGGAGCTAAGAGATAAAGAATTTAATAAAATATTATCATTAGCACCAGAAGTTCTATAATAGAGGAGGTGGCTAATTTGAAGTTACACGTTAAAAAGAACGACACAGTAGTAGTTGTTTCTGGTAAAGATGCTGGAAAGACTGGTGAAGTTTTAAAAGTATATCCAAAAACAGGAAGAGTTCTTGTTCAAGGAGTTAACATAGTTAAGAAACACCAAAAACCATCTAGAGCTAATGCTCAAGGCGGAATAATAGAAAAAGAAGGAGCTATCTACAGCTCAAAAGTTATGTTATACTGCACAAAATGCAAAAATGCTACAAGAATTAGCAATAAAATCTTAGAAGATGGTACTAAGGTTAGAGTTTGTAAGAAGTGTGGAGAAACATTCTAAAATCTGAAAGGAGGTACTAATTATGACACCAAGACTTCAAGAGAAGTATACAAATGAAGTAATTCAAGCTATGACAGAAAAGTTCGGATACAAAAACATCATGGAAGTTCCAAAGCTTGAAAAAATTGTTATAAATATGGGAGTTGGAGAAGCTAAAGATAACCAAAAGGTTTTAGAATCTGCGGTTGCTGATTTACAACTTATCTCAGGACAAAAACCAATCTTAACAAGAGCAAAGAAATCTGTTGCTAACTTTAAGATTAGAGAAAACATGGCATTAGGATGTAAAGTTACATTAAGAGGAGCAAAGATGTTTGAGTTTGCTGATAAACTAATGTCAATTGCTCTTCCAAGAGTTAGAGACTTTAGAGGGGTTTCTGACAGAGCATTTGATGGAAGAGGAAATTATTCTTTAGGAATTAAAGAACAATTAATATTCCCAGAAATAGAATACGATAAGATCGATAAGGTTAGAGGAATGGATATTATCTTCGTTACAACTGCAAAGACTGACGAAGAAGCAAGAGAATTATTAAGATTCCTTGGAATGCCATTCGCTCAATAATAAGGAGGGAAAACTGTGGCACGTAAAGCTATTATTGAAAAGTGGAGCAAAGCTCCTAAATATAAAACAAGAGCTTATACAAGATGCAGAATATGTGGAAGACCACATGCAGTATTAAGAAAGTTTGGTATTTGCCGTATATGCTTTAGAGAACTTGCTTACAAGGGTGAAATTCCTGGTTGTAAGAAGGCAAGCTGGTAAACCTAACGACTGAAAGGAGGCAAATTAAATGGTTATGACAGATCCTATCGCAGATTTACTAACTCGTATTAGAAATGCGAATGCTGTAAGACACGAAGTAGTAGAAGTTCCTTCTTCAAACGTAAAGAAGGCTGTTGCAAATATATTATTACAAGAGGGATACATCAAGAATATTGAAGAATACAATGATGGTGTTGTTCCAATGATGAGATTATCTCTTAAATACGGTTCTAACAAAGAAAGAGTTATTACTGGAATTAAGAGAATATCAAAACCTGGTTTAAGAGTATACTGTAAGAAAGATGAAGTTCCAAGAGTTCTTAATGGATTAGGAATCGCTGTAATTTCAACTTCAAAAGGTATAGTTGTAGACAGAGAAGCAAGAAAACTAGGCTTAGGCGGAGAAGTTGTTTGCTACGTTTGGTAGTAACTAATTTTGAAAATTAAGTTGTTTAACATATAGATCTAACAAATAATACAGGAGGTGCGATTATGTCAAGAGTAGGTAGATTACCAATAGCTATCCCTGCTGGTGTTACAGTTACAGTTGCTGAAGGTAACGTTGTTACTGTAAAAGGACCTAAAGGGCAATTAGTTAAGGCTATGGACAAAGACATGAATATAGCAGTTGAAGACAACCAAGTTGTTGTTACAAGACCTAGTGACGTTAAAGAGCATAGAGCTCTTCACGGTTTAACTAGAGCATTAATCAACAACATGATCATAGGAGTTGAAAAGGGATACCAAAAGACTCTAGAATTAATCGGTGTTGGTTATAGAGCACAATTACAAGGAAAGAAGCTTGTAATGAACTTAGGATTTTCACATCCAGTTGAAATAGAACCAGCTGAAGGAATTACTTTCGAAACTCCAGCAGCTACAAAAGTAGTTGTATCTGGAATCGACAAGCAATTAGTTGGTGCTGCTGCAGCTGATATCAGAAAGTGGAGAAAACCTGAACCATATAAGGGTAAAGGAATTAAATTCGAAGGCGAAGTTATCAGACGTAAAGAAGGTAAAACTGGTAAGAAATAATTAGGAAGGAGTTGAACCTTATGTTCAAGAAGGCAGACAAAAAAGCAAGTAGAGCAAAGCGTCACCTTAGAGTACGTAAGAAAGTTTCTGGTACTCCTGAAAGACCAAGACTTTCAGTTTATAGAAGTGAAAAAAACATATATGCTCAAATTATTGATGATATAAATGCTGTTACTTTAGCATCTGCTTCTACTTTAGATAAAGAAGTTGATGTAAAAGTTGGCGGAAACAAAGAAGCTGCTAAATTAGTTGGTGAACTAGTTGCTAAGAGAGCTTTAGATAAAGGTATAACTGAAGTTGTATTCGATAGAGGTGGATACGTATATCACGGAAGAGTTCAAACATTAGCAGAAAGCGCTAGAGAAGCAGGCTTAAAATTCTAATCAAACAAGGAGGGAAATCAATGAGAATCGATCCTAGCACACTAGACCTTAAGGAAAAGGTTGTTTTTATAAACAGAGTTACTAAGGTTGTTAAGGGTGGTAGAAACTTCAGATTCAGCGCTTTAGTTGTTGTTGGTGATGAGAACGGACACGTAGGCGTAGGAATGGGTAAGTCAATCGAAATCCCAGAAGCAATTAAAAAAGGTATCGAAGACGCTAAGAAAAACATGGTTAGCGTTGCTATAGTTGGAACTACAGTTCCTCATGAAATATATGGTAAGTTTGGAACAGGTAAAGTTTTAATCATGCCAGCTAAAGAAGGTACAGGAGTTATCGCTGGTGGACCAGCAAGAGCTGTATTAGAATTAGCAGGATTAAAGGACGTTAGAGCTAAGTCTTTAGGTTCAAACAATCCAAGAAACATGGTAAATGCTACAATTAATGGTTTAGCAAGCTTAAGAACAGCTGAAGAAATAGCTAGATTAAGAGGCAAATCAGTAGAAGAAATATTAGGTTAGGAGGTATACGCAATGGCAAAGATAAAGGTTACTTTAGTTAAAAGCTTAATAGGCAGAAAGAAAGACCATATCGCTACTGCAAATGCTCTTGGTCTAAGAAAGATTAACAAAACTGTAGAGCATGAGGATACTCCTCAAATCAGAGGTATGATCAACAAAGTTGACTACTTATTAAAAGTAGAAGAAGTATAATAAAGAGGAGGTGCACGAGATATGAAACTTCATGAGTTAAAACCAGCAGCTGGTAGTAAAAAAGCTCCTAAGAGAGTTGGTAGAGGTACTGGTTCAGGTTTAGGAAGAAACGCTGGTAAAGGTGAAAAAGGACAAAACGCTAGATCAGGCGGTGGAGTTAGACCAGGATTTGAAGGTGGTCAAATGCCATTATACAGAAGACTTCCTAAGAGAGGATTCACTAATATCTTCGCTAAGCAAATAGTTTCTATAAACGTTGATAGATTAAACATATTTGAAAACGGCACAGTAGTAACTCCAGAATTATTACTTGAAACAAGAGTAATATCTAAAGTTAAAGATGGAGTTAAGATATTAGGAAACGGAACATTAGAAAAGAGCTTAACTGTTCAAGGATGTAAGATGTCTAAGGCAGCAGCTGAAAAGATAGAAGCAGCTGGAGGAAAAGTTGAGGTGATGTAATATGCTATCAACCCTACGTAATGCCTGGAAGGTTCCGGAACTTAGAAAAAGATTTTTATGGACGATATTTTTAGTAGCAATTTTCAGGATTGGAATACATATTCCCGTTCCTGGAATTGATACTAGTTATTTAAGCTCAATGACAAACTCTGGTGGGTTACTTGGCTTTTATAATTTAATATCAGGAGGAGCGTTAAGTAAATTTAGTATATTTGCATTAAGTGTTTCACCTTATATTAATGCATCAATCATAGTACAGTTATTAACAATTGCAATTCCTTCATTAGAACAATTATCTAAAGAAGGAGAAGAAGGTAGAAATAAAATTCAGTCTATTACAAGATATGCTTCAATAGCAATAGGTTTTGTATTAGCAATTGGAATTTACTCTATGATAGCAGCACAAGGTGCAGCTACAGGATTAAGCTCAGCTCAAAAAGTTGTAGTATTAATTGCTTTAGTAGTAGGATCTACTTTCTGTATGTGGCTTGGTGACCAAATAACTCAAAAGGGATTTGGAAACGGAGTTTCAATATTAATATTTGTCAATATAGTATCTCAATTACCTACAACTTTAATGTCATTATTTACATTAAAAGAAGCAGGTGAAATTACTATTATTGAAATAGCATTATTCTTAGTTGGTACTTTAGCACTATTAGTATTTACAATATACTTCTCATTAGCAGAGAGAAGAGTGCCTATCCAATATGCTGGTAAGGCTGTAGGTACTAAGGTTATGAGAGGTCAATCTACTCATATACCACTAAGTTTAATTGGATCAGCAGTTATTGCAATAATATTTGCAATGTCTGTAATGATGTTCCCTGAAACAATAGCTAATTTTTTCCCAACTAAGGGATGGTCAAAATGGATATTAACAAGTCCTTATAGTATTTTTAATAAATCTACATGGATGTATCCTGTTTGTTATGCAGTATTAACAGTATTCTTTACTTGGTTCTATACTCAAATAACATTTAAACCAGATGAAATGGCTGAAAATCTTCATAAGTCTGCAGGCTTTGTACCAGGTGTAAGACCAGGTGAAGCTACAGAGAAGTATTTTGAAAAAGTACTTACAAGAGTATCTTTAATCGGGGGATTATTTGCAGCATTATTAGCTGTTACTCCAATATTAATTAGTAATTATACTGATTTAACAGGGATTCAATTTGGTGGAACATCATTATTAATTTTAATTGGAGTTGGATTAGATTTTTCTAGACAACTAGATTCACAATTAGTAATGAGACACTATCAAGGATTCTTAAAATAGATTTATAATGGAGATGATGCCCGTGAAGATAGTATTATTAGGTCCTCCTGGGGCTGGAAAAGGAACACAGGCAAAATCAATTAGTAATAGATACTCTATACCACATATTTCTACAGGGGATATCTTTAGAAAGAATATTTCAGAAGAAACCCCTTTAGGAATACAAGCAAAGCAATATATTGATAATGGTCAATTAGTACCAGATGAAGTTACTATCAATATGGTTAAAGACAGATTAACATGGGAAGACTGTAAAAATGGTTATCTATTAGATGGTTTCCCAAGAACTGTTGCTCAAGCTGAAGCTCTACAAGAGTTTTTAGTATCAAGAAATGAAAACTTAGATACAGCTTTATGTATCGAAGTACCTAGCAGTTTCATTCTTGAAAGAATGACAGGAAGAAGAGTTTGTTTATCATGTGGAGCTAGTTATCATGTAAAATTCAATCCACCATCTGTTGAAGGTGTTTGCGATGTTTGTGGTGACAATGTCATCCAAAGAAAAGATGATGTTGAAGAAACAGTAAAAGAGAGATTAGATGTCTATGAAAGACAAACACAACCACTGATTGATTTTTATAAAGAGAAAAACTTACTTTCTACTGTAGATGGAACAAAAGCTATTAATGAAGTATTCGAAAGCATTTGCAACATTTTAGGGAGTGCAAACTAATGATTATTATCAAGAATGATAAAGAAATCGACCTAATGAGGATTGCTGGTAGAATCGTAGCTGAAACTCTTCTATTAGTTGAAAAAGAGGTTAGACCAGGAATAACTACTGCTGAATTAGATAGGATAGCAGAAGAATTTATAACTAAGCATGGGGCGAAACCTTCATTTAAAGGGCTCTATGGATTTCCTGCTTCACTATGTATATCTGTTAATGAGCAAGTAGTTCATGGAATACCAGGAGGGTATGTATTAAAAGAGGGAGATATTATTAGTGTTGACTGTGGCGCCAATATTAATGGCTTCCATGGTGATGCAGCAAGAACATTTGCTGTAGGTAATATTTCAGAAGAAGCAAAAAGGCTTATTAAAGTTACAGAAGAATCTTTTTTTAAAGGTTTGGAATTTGCTAAGGTAGGAAATAAACTAACTGATATTTCACATGAAATACAACGCTACGTTGAGGTTTCAGGTTTCTCTGTTGTAAGAGAATTTGTAGGTCACGGAATAGGAAAAAGTGTCCATGAGGATCCAGAAGTTCCTAACTTCGGAAGACCAGGCCGAGGGCCAAAATTAGTTGCTGGTATGGCTTTAGCTATAGAACCTATGGTTAATATGGGAACATATAGAGTAGCTACTTTAGGTGATGATTGGACAGTAGTCTCAGCAGATAAGAGTCTATCGGCTCACTATGAAAACACTGTTGTAATTTTACCAGATGGACCAGAGATATTAACACTAATTAAATAAGTGTTGCTTAGTTATAAATTCGCATGATACCAAAAGGTGGCTTGTAAATTTATGGCTAAGGTAATCATCGAGGTGAAAGTAATTTGCAAAACAATGACTTAATTGGGAAAATTGTTCTTTCAAAATGCGGAAGAGATAAGAATCATTATTACGTTATTGTTGATAAAGTTGATGATACTTATTACCTTCTAAGTAATGGAAGTAATAAGACAATTCAGATGCCTAAGAAGAAGAGCATAAAACATTTTAATGTTTTAAAAAATGTAGATGATGAGATTAAAGCATCAATTATATTAAAGAAAAAAGGTACTGATTTAAAAATTAAGAGATTTCTAAAACTAAAAGGCATTGTTAAGGAGGGTTGATTACCTTATGTCAAAAGATGATGTAATAGAAATGCAAGGTGTAGTCTTAGAGGCTTTACCAAATGCAATGTTTCAAGTTGAGTTAGAAAGTGGTCATAAAATTTTAGCTCACATATCAGGAAAATTAAGAATGAACTTCATAAGAATTCTACCTGGAGATAAGGTTACTATAGAACTTTCTCCATATGACCTAACTAGAGGAAGAATTACTTGGAGAGCAAAATAAGGTGAAAATAATTTACCATAAATTACACAAGGAGGGTTAGCGATGAAAGTAAGACCATCAGTTAAGCCTATTTGCGAAAAGTGCAAGATTATAAGAAGAAAAGGAAAAGTAATGGTAATCTGTGAAAATCCTAAGCACAAGCAAAAACAAGGCTAATATACTTTAATATTAGGCAGAATAATTTGCAATTATTAATATATTGACTTTTATTTGAAATTTCAATATTATTATATAGGCGTTTAAATCAGCTTATTGATTTTAGGTACGGCTGACGATAGGTTAAAACAACCTATCGACCTAAGATTTTAATATAAATTTATCAAAAGCAAAAATAAAAATTGCATTTCAATAAACAGGAGGTGTAAGTTCAAATGGCAAGAATAGCAGGAGTTGACCTACCAAAGGAAAAAAGAGTTGAGATAGGTCTAACATATATATACGGAATTGGTTTATCTACTTCTCAAAAGATATTAGCTACTACTGGAATTAACCCAGATACTAGAATTAAGGATCTTACTGAGGACGAAGTAAATGAAATCAGAAACTATGTAAACAAGAACTTAATGGTTGAAGGTGACTTAAGAAGAGATGTTGCTTTAAACATTAAGAGATTAGTTGAGATAGGTTGTTACAGAGGTATTAGACATAGAAAAGGTCTTCCAGTTAGAGGACAAAAGACTAAGACTAACGCTAGAACTAGAAAAGGTCCTAAGAAGACTATCGCAAATAAGAAGAAGTAGTGAGGAGGGATTTCGATGGCTCAAAAAGTCAAAAAGACTACTAGAAGAAGAAAAGAAAGAAAGAACGTTGAGCATGGTGCTGCACACATCCAATCAACTTTCAATAACTCAATAGTTACTTTAACTGATGCGGCTGGAAATGCTTTATCATGGTCAAGTGCTGGAGCTTTAGGTTTCAGAGGTTCAAGAAAGAGCACACCATTTGCATCTCAAATGGCAGCGGAAACTGCAGCTAAAGCAGCTATGGAACACGGTTTAAAGAGTATAGAAGTATACGTTAAAGGGCCAGGTGCTGGTAGAGAAGCAGCTATAAGATCATTACAAGCTGCAGGATTAGAAGTAACTTTAATTAAAGATGTTACTCCAATTCCACACAACGGATGTAGACCACCGAAGAGAAGAAGAGTCTAATTATATTTAAATTCAACAGGAGGTGTAACGAATGGCAAGATATACTGGAGCTACATGTAGATTATGTAGAAGAGAAGGTCAAAAGCTATTCCTTAAGGGAGATAGATGTTATACAGATAAATGTGCTTTCGTAAGAAGAAGCTATGCACCAGGACAACACGGAGCAGCTAAGAAAAAGTTATCTAACTACGGAGTACAATTAAGAGAAAAGCAAAAAGCTAGAAGAATATACGGTGTTTTAGAAGGTCAATTCAGACATTACTATGAAAAGGCTGACCACATGAAGGGAATCACTGGTGAAAACTTATTAATGTTACTAGAAATGAGATTAGATAACGTTGTTTACAGATTAGGATACGGTGCTTCAAGAAACGAAGCTAGACAATTAGTTACTCATGGACATTTCTTAGTAAATGGTAAGAAAGTTGATATTCCATCATACAAAGTATCAGTTAACGATGTAATATCTGTTTGTGAAAAGAGCAGAGGATCAGAAAAGTTCAAGACTTTTGCTGAAAATCCAAAGACATTACCAAAATGGTTAGAAGCTAACGTTGAAAACTATGAAGGTAAAGTTGTTGCTGTACCAGCTAGAGAAGATATTGACGTACCAGTTAACGAAACTCTAATTGTCGAATTATACAGCAAATAATAAATTAATATAATTTTATATTAAAATATTATTTTAACTTATTTAATGGAATCAGTTGCCCTCATAAAAAGGTTGCCATTTTATATATAAGGAGGGTTTATACATGTTAGAAATAGAAAAGCCAATAATTGAATGTATAGAATCAAATGAAGATGGTACATATGGTAAATATGTAGTTGAACCATTAGAAAGAGGATATGGTATTACACTTGGAAATGCAATGAGAAGAATTCTTTTATCTTCTCTTCCAGGTGTAGCTACTACATCAATTAAGATTGATGGAGTACTTCATGAATTCTCTACTGTACAAGGTGTTAAAGAAGATGTTACAGAATTAATTCTTAATATCAAAAGTTTAGCATTAACAATGGAAGGCGAAGGTCCACAAACTATTTATATAGATGCTAAAGGACCAGGAGTTGTTACAGGTGCAGATATCAAGACTGATGGAAGTGTTGAAGTAATCAACAAAGATTTACACATTGCTACTCTTGATGAAAACGGAAGACTGTATATGGAATTAACAGTTAACAGAGGTAGAGGATATGTTACTCAAAATAAAAATAAGAGTGATGCACTACCACTTTCAGCAATAGCTATAGACTCTATTTATACTCCTGTTAAGAGAGTAAACTTTACAGTTGATAATACTAGAGTTGGTCAAATCACTGATTATGATAAATTAACACTAGAAATTTGGACTAATGGTACTATTAAAATAGATGAAGCTATAAGCTTATCAGCTAAAATTTTAATAGAGCACTTTAAGTTATTCATGTCATTAGGTGTTGCAACTAATGATGTTGAAATAATGATTGAAAAAGAAGAAGATAAGAAAGAAAAAGTACTAGAAATGACTGTTGAAGAACTAGATCTTTCAGTTAGATCTTATAACTGCTTAAAGAGAGCTGGTATCAATACAGTACAAGAACTTGCTGGTAAATCAATGGATGACATGATGAAGGTAAGAAATCTAGGAAAGAAATCTTTAGAAGAAGTTGAAAGAAAGCTTAAGGAATTAGGTTTAGCCTTAAAACTAAGCGACGAGTAGGGAGGTAAATCCATGGCAGGTTATCGTAAGTTAGGTCTTTCTACAGACCAAAGAAGAGCTATGTTAAGAAGTCTTGTTACTAGCTTCTTAAAGCATGGTAGAATTGAAACTACTGAAACAAGAGCTAAAGAAGCTAGATCTATAGCTGAAAAGATGATCACTCTTGCAAAAAGAGGAGATCTTCATGCTAGAAGACAAGTTTTAGCTTACGTTTTAGAAGAAGATGTTGTTAAAACATTATTTGATGAAATCGCTCCAAAGTACGCTGAAAGAAACGGCGGATACACTAGAATGATCAAAAAAGGTCCTAGAAGAGGAGATGGAGCTGAAGTTGTTATACTTGAATTAGTATAATTATTTCACCCTGGGGATTAAGTTTTACTTAATCCCCATTTTTCATATAAAAAAATATTAATTAAGTATTTATTTTTATCACAATATAATAAATATAACATATTAATTGAAATACTTGTAATTAGTAAAAGCTTATATATAATTAAATTATGGAAATTTATATGGAATTTATATAATTTAGTCATATATAAAAATTTTTAAAGGAGGGATATTGATTGAATAAGATGATAGAATGTAAAAATGTAGTTTTTAAATATTCTACAGGAGAAGAAATAGAAAAGTTAGCTATAGATGGATTAAATTTAGAAGTTAATGAAGGTGAATTTTTAGTTGTTTTAGGACATAATGGTTCAGGAAAATCTACTGTTGCAAAGCATATGAATGCATTATTAGTTCCAACTGAAGGAACTGTTATAGTAAATGGTTTAGATACAAGTGATGAAAATAATGTATGGGATATAAGAGCAACTGCAGGTATGGTATTTCAAAATCCAGATAATCAATTAGTAGCAACTATTGTTGAAGAAGATGTTGCCTTTGGACCAGAAAATTTAGGAGTTCCACCAGAGGAAATAAGAAAAAGAGTTTATGATGCCCTTGAAAAAGTTGGAATGAGTGAATATAAGAAGCATGCTCCTCATTTATTATCAGGAGGACAAAAACAAAGAGTTGCTATTGCAGGTATATTAGCTATACAGCCTAAATGTATTATCTTTGATGAGCCTACAGCAATGCTTGATCCTTCAGGTAGAAGAGAAGTAATGGAAAATATTAAAGAATTAAATAAAAAGCATGGAATAACTGTTATTTTAATTACTCATTATATGGATGAAGCAGCTCAAGCTGATAGAGTTGTAGTTATGGATAAAGGAAAGGTAATTATGGAAGGAATTCCACGTGATATATTTTCAGAAGTAGAAACTATGAAAAAAATAGGATTAGATGTTCCACAAGTTACAGAAATATGTTATGAATTGAAAAAAGCAGGAATAAATATAGATACTAAAATTTTAAATGTGAATGAGATGGTGAATGCGTTATGTCAATTAAAATAGAAAATTTAACACATGTATATATGCCTAAGAGCCCATTTGAAAAGAAAGCATTAGATAATGTTAATTTAGTAATTGAAGATGGAGAGTTTTTAGCTTTAATAGGTCATACTGGTTCAGGTAAATCAACCCTTATTCAACATTTAAATGGTTTATTAGAACCTACTTCAGGAAGAATATTAGTTGATGATATTGATATAACAAATAAAGAAGCTAAACTTACTGAAATCAGAAAAAAGATAGGTTTAGTATTTCAATATCCAGAATATCAACTTTTTGAAGAAACAATTGAAAAAGATATAGCTTTTGGACCTAATAATTTAGAATTATCTTCAGAAGAAGTTTCTAGAAGAGTTAAAAAATCTATGGAAATGGTTGGATTAGATTATGAAACTTATAAAAATGTTTCACCATTTGATTTAAGTGGAGGACAAAAAAGAAGAGTTGCTATAGCTGGGGTAATTGCAATGGAACCTAAAGTTTTAATTCTTGATGAGCCAACAGCAGGGTTAGATCCTCAGGGAAGAGATGATATTTTAGAACAAATAAAACTACTTCATGAAAAATATAAAATGACTATTGTTTTAGTAAGTCATAGTATGGAGGATGTTGGAAAACTTGCACAAAGAATTGTGGTTATGAATAAGGGAAAAGTAGAACTTTTAGGAAAACCATCAGAAGTATTTAAGGAAGTAGAAACATTAGAAAAAATAGGTCTTGCTGTTCCACAAGTAACATATTTAATGAGGGTATTAAGAGAAAGAGGATTTGATGTTTCTGATGAAATATTTACAGTAGAAAAGGGAACAGAAGCAATTTTAAAAGTGTTATCAAAATAAAAGAAAGAGAGAAGTTAAAATGATTAAAGATATAACTATAGGTCAATATATACCAGGTGAATCTTTTATACATAAACTAGATCCTAGAACTAAGATATTAATTACATTTTTATTTATTATAAGTTTATTTATCGTAGATAAATTTGTTGGTTATATTTTTGTAGTTGCTTTTTTAGCATTAGTTGTATATGTAGCTAAAATATCTCCAAGATATTTATATAAGGGATTAAAACCTGTATTTTTATTAATAGCATTAACAGCAATTTTAAATATTTTTATGCTTAGAGAGGGAAGGTTGCTTTTCCAACTTGGGTTTATCAAAATTTATGAATCAGGTATTAAAACTGCATTATTTATGGCAATAAGATTAATACTTCTTATTATGGGGACATCAGTTTTAACATTAACTACATCTCCAATAGAATTAACAGATGGTATAGAAAGATTATTAAGACCAATTGGTAAAGAAATAGCACATGAATTAGCTATGATGATGACTATTGCATTAAGATTTATACCAACACTTATTGATGAAACAGATAAAATTATGAAGGCTCAAAAAGCTAGAGGAGCAGATTTTGAAAGTGGCGGATTAGTTAAAAAAGCAAAAAACTTAATTCCACTTTTGGTGCCTTTATTTATTAGTTCATTTAGAAGAGCGGATGAACTTGCTATGGCAATGGAAGCAAGATGTTATAGAGGGGGAGCTGGAAGAACTAGAATGAAAGTTTTAAAGTTTACCTCTAAAGATTTTATAGCATTTGGAGTGTTTGCATTATTATTAGCAAGTACATTAATAATAAGATTTGCAATCTAATAAATTAAATTGAAAAGGTGATATGTTGAATAATATTAAATTGACCTTAGAATATGATGGCACAAATTATTATGGATGGCAAAAGCAAAAAGGATTTAAAACTATACAAGGTGAAATAGAAGAGGCTATTGAGCTTGTTACTAAAGAACATTGTGAAGTTATAGGAAGTTCAAGAACTGATGCTGGTGTTCATGCAAGAGGATTTGTTGCTAATTTTAAAACAAATAGTAAGGTGCCTCCTAATAAATTTAGAGAGGCACTAAATGTTAAATTACCAAATGATATAGTTATAACTAAATCAGAACAAGTTGATGAAGAATTTCATGCAAGATATTATGCAAAGGGAAAAACATATGAATATTACATATTAAATTCAGATGTTCCTTCTGCTTTAATGAGGAACCAAATGTATCATTATAAATATGATTTAGATGTAGAAGCAATGAAAATAGCAGCTAAACAATTTATTGGAACACATGATTTTGCAGCATTTAAGACTCAAGGAAGTTCTGTTAAGGGAACAATTAGAACTATATTTGACGTAAAAGTCGAAAAAGAAAAAAATATTATAAAAATTTCGGTAAGTGGTGATGGATTTTTATATAATATGGTTAGAATAATAGTTGGAACCTTAATTAATGTTGGTCGAGGAAAAACTGATGCTACGTCAATATTAGAAATAATAAACAAGAAAGATAGGTCTTTAGCAGGGGATTGCGTACCACCATATGGTTTATTTTTAAAAGAAGTTTATTATTAAAAATTTTTAATAAAAATGTTGACACACCCGTATGCGTGTATTATAATTTATTTTGTTTGTTAGAATAATTTATGTACGTGAGACCACGTGTGCAGAGGTCTTGACATAAATGTTATACATAATTAAGGTATAACGATAAATGTAAGTTCAGGGAGGGAAATAACATGAAATCATACATTGCAAAAGCACAAGAAGTTGAAAAAAAATGGTATGTTGTTGACGCTGCTGGAAAGCCACTAGGAAGAGTTGCTAGCCAAGTTGCTACAATATTAAGAGGTAAACATAAGCCAACATTTACACCAAATGTTGATTGCGGAGATTTCGTAATAGTTATCAATGCAGAAAAGGTTGTTTTAACTGGTAAGAAGTTAGATCAAAAAATGTTAAGAAAGCACAGCGGATACGTTGGTGGATTAAAAGAAATTCCTTATAGAGAAGTTCTTGCTAAGAAGCCAGAATTTGCTTTCGAAGAAGCAGTTAGAAGAATGCTTCCATCAGGAGTATTAGGTAGACAAATGCTTAAAAAGTTAAAAGTATACAAAGGTTCTGAGCATGAACATGCAGCTCAAAAACCAGAAGTACTTGAATTAAAGTACTAATACAATCTCGGGAGGAGGAATAAAAAATGGCAAAAGTTCAATACATGGGTACTGGAAGAAGAAAAAAATCAGTTGCAAGAGTTAGACTTGTACCAGGAAATGGGAAAGTTGTTATAAATAACAGAGAAATCGAAACTTACTTCGGTTTAGAAACTTTAAGAATGATAGTTAATCAACCATTAGTTTTAACTGGATCAAAGGATAAATTTGACGTATTAGTTAATGTTCACGGTGGTGGATTCACAGGTCAAGCTGGAGCTATCAGACACGGAATTACAAGAGCTTTAATTAAATCAGACGAAAACTTAAAATCTGAATTAAAGAAAGCTGGTTTCGTAACAAGAGACCCAAGAATGAAGGAAAGAAAGAAATACGGTCTTAAGAAAGCTAGAAGAGCACCACAATTCTCTAAGAGATAGTATTTTTTACGAGAGGTTTTTATACCTCTCTTTTTTTTATTTTAATATTGAAGTACCATAAAATTAAAAATTCCAATATTAAATCTATGTTAAAAAATGTTGAAATCTATTAACAAATGTTAATTTTTATTGTAAACTTAACTGGATGAAATAATTTTTAACATAAATAAAATATACAAGAGTAAAGGAGAATTTATCTTGGATACAATATTAACAATTGTTAAATTATTAGGTGGATTGGGTTTATTTATCTATGGTATGAAGCTAATGGGAGATGGACTTGAAAATGCTGCTGGAGAAGGATTAAAAAAGATACTTGAAAAAGTAACAAAGAATCCTTTAATTGGAGTAATAGTTGGTGCTGTAGTAACTATGGTTATTCAAAGTAGTAGTGCTACAACTGTAATGGTAGTTGGATTTGTTAATGCAGGATTAATGAATTTAGCTCAAGCTGCTGGAATTATTATGGGGGCAAATGTTGGAACAACTGTAACAGCACAATTAGTTGCATTTAAGTTAGATGATATTGCTCCAATTTTTGTGTTTGTTGGTGCCATGATGGTAATGTTTGTTAAAGGAAAAAGGAGAAGAGAAATTGGAAGTATAATACTTGGTTTTGGTATTTTATTTGTTGGAATGGGAACTATGAGCGAAGCTATGAAACCATTAACATCATCTCCAATATTCCAAGATATACTTACAACAGTAGGATCACATTGGTACTTAGGATTAATTGCAGGGGCTTTAATAACAGCGGTTCTTCAAAGTTCATCAGCAACTACAGGTATACTTGTAGCATTAGCAACTGCAGGAGCATTAAATATCAATGAAGCACTTCCTATAATAATGGGATGTAATATTGGTACTTGTATAACAGCAATGCTTGCAACCGTTGGTACTAATAAGACTGCTCATAGAGCTGCTATGTTACATTTAATATTTAATGTAGTTGGAACTATAATATTTTTACCAATAATAGTTCCAGGATTTTTAGGTAGATTTGTTTCATATTTTTCTAGTGATGTAAATAGACAAATTGCAAATGCGCATACAATATTTAATGTAATTAATACAATAATAATGGTTCCATTAATACCTATACTATGTAAGATTGTTGAAAAATTAATACCTGGTGAAGATGACGAAAAAGTAGGGCCTAAGTATATAGATGATAGGTTATTAGAAACACCTGTAATAGCTGCAGGGCAAGTTCTTAAGGAAACTATAAGAATGTCTAATAAATCAAAATTAAGCTTAGAATTAGCTATGGATGCATTTATGAAAAATGATGAAAAATTAGCTGAAAAAGTATATGAAAACGAACAAATAATAAATAATCTTGAAGAATGCATAACAAATTATTTAGTTAAGCTTTCTAAATGTGAGTTATCAGATAAGGAAAAAAATATAGTTGCTGCAACTTTCCATGTAGTTAATGATATTGAAAGAATAGGAGATCATGCAGAAAACTTAGCAGATTTAACTATTCAAAAAATAAATAAAAAATTAAGTTATAGTGAAGAAGCAATTTCTGAAATAACAAATATGTATAAAGCTACATTAAAGGCATTAGATATATCAATAGAAAGCTATTCTGATAGAGATAAAGAAAAAGCAAAAAAAATAAATAGTGTTGAATCTGAAATAGATAAGATGCATAAGAAATATAGAGATTTACACATAAAGAGATTACATGAAGGAACTTGTAGTGCATATGCAGGTGCAATATTCCTAGATTTATTAAGTAATTTAGAAAGAATAGGAGATCATTCAACTAATATTGCTGAAAGTGTAATTGAAAATAATTAATAAAAAGGAGCGAATTTTCACTCCTTTTTATTTTGTATAATTCTTATAAAAATAAACAAAATAAAGATAAGATTAAATTTTTGGAGGATATAATATGAAAAAAAGTATTGTTGCTATTTTTATCTTCTTAATGATTATTAATTTTGTTACTCCAGTTTGTGCAGTTATAAATGAAGATAAATCTGAAAAAATTATTTTAATTGACCCAGGACATGGAGGAATTGATGGTGGTGCAAAATCAAAAAATGGAACAATTGAAAAAGATATTAACTTACAAATAGCAATAAAGCTTAAAGAAAACTTAGAAGATAAAGGTTATAAGGTTTATATGACTAGGGAATGTGATGAAGGGCTTTATAAACAAGGTAAAACTGTAAAAGAAAAAAAGAGGGAAGATTTAAAAAAGAGAGTAGATTTAAAAACAGAAACTAATTGTGATATATTTGTTTCAATACATCAAAATATGTTTCCACAAAGTAAATGTTATGGGGCACAAGTTTGGTATGCTTCAAATGAAAATAGCAATAAATTAGCTACAAGTGTTCAAGATGCTATTAAAGAAAGCGTTAATGATAATAATAAAAGAGTTGCAAAACCAGCAGCAGAAGCTTATTTAATATTAAGAGATAAATATGAAGGGGCATCAATATTAGTTGAATGTGGATTTTTATCAAATCCAAATGAAGAAGCAAAGTTAAAAACTGATGAACATCAAAATTTGATAGTAGAAGGAATATCTAAAGGCATAGATAGATATTTTGAAAATAATATTGAAAATAAAAAGGATTAATAATTTTTTTGGAAAAATGGGAGTTATAAGTTAATTAATAGTAATAAACTTATAACTCCTATTTTATATTTTAAATATAATTAAATAAGAGAACCTTTAATTTTGGTTGTAAAATTCTACAATAAATAATAAACTATTTATATATGAAAGGGGAGGATATTAAATGAGAGAAATACATATATCTAAAATAATAGAAGCAGTAAAAGAACTTTGTGTTGAAGCAAATTATTATTTATCAGATGATGTAAGAAATACATTATATCATGCAAAAAAAAGTGAAACATGGTCATTAGCAGAAAATATATTAGAACAAATAATATTAAATTCTGATATAGCTAAAAATGAAAATAAACCTATATGCCAAGATACAGGAATGGCATGTGTATTTTTAGAAATTGGACAAGATGTACATATTATTGGAGGATTATTAGAAGATGCTATTAATGAAGGAGTTAGAAGAGGCTATGATGAAGGATTTTTAAGAAAATCAGTAGTTAAAGATCCTATTAATAGAATAAATACTAAAGATAATACGCCTGCTATTATTTATTATGATATTGTTCCAGGAGATAAGATAAAAATAACTGTTGCACCAAAAGGCTTTGGTTCAGAAAATATGAGTAGAATAAAAATGCTTAAGCCTTCAGATGGGTTACAGGGGGTTAAAGATTTTATAATTGAAACAATAAAACTTGCAGGGCCTAATCCATGTCCACCAATAGTAATTGGAGTTGGAATAGGAGGTACATTTGATAAAGCAGCATATTTATCTAAAAAAGCATTAATAAGACCTTTAAATGTAAGAAATAAAGATGAATTTTATAGTAATTTAGAAAAAGAGCTTTTAGAAGATATAAATAATCTTGGAATAGGACCACAAGGATTTGGAGGAAAAACTACAGCAATAGGATTAAATATAGAAACATATCCAACACACATTGCTGGGTTGCCTGTTGCAGTTAATATTAATTGTCATGCAACAAGGCATAAGGAAAGAGAGTTATAGGAGGTTAAATATTATGAGGAAGATACATACTCCTTTAAATGAAGATATAACTAAAAAATTAAAAGCTGGTGATAGCATATTATTATCAGGAACAATATATACAGCAAGGGATGCTGCTCATGAAAGACTAATAAACCTATTAAAAGAAGGTAAAGAATTGCCTTTAAATATTAAGGGAGAAATTATATATTATGTAGGACCTACACCAGAAAAGCAAGGTGAAGTTATAGGGGCTGCAGGGCCAACAACAAGTTATAGAATGGATGTCTATACACCTGAACTTTTAGATTTAGGATTAAAAGGCATGATAGGAAAAGGTGCAAGAAATGAAGAAGTAATAAATGCAATAAAAAGAAACAATTCTATTTACTTTGGAGCAATTGGAGGAGCTGGAGCATTAATAAGTAAATGTATAAAATCATCAAAGATAATTGCTTATGATGACTTAGGTGCAGAAGCAATAAGAAAGCTTGAGGTAAAAGATATGCCTTTAGTTGTAATAATAGATACAAATGGTAATAATTTATATGAAATAGGAAAGAGAGCTTATTTAGATAGCATTAAAGCCTAAAATATGCATTAATTAAATAAAAAACGATTATCTCTTATGAAAGAAATAATCGTTTTTTAATATAATAAATTAACTATAGAGTAACAAACCCTTTTCCTTTAACTTCAGAAACATCTATTATTGTAATAAAAGCTTTAGGGTCAACTCTTAAAATTTTAGTTTTTAAGCTAATCATTTGAGAAGTTGTGACTGCCACATATAATAGTCTTTTTTTATCTCTAGTATATCCGCCTTCAGCCATAAGAGCAGTAATACCACGATTCATATCCTTTATTACATAATTAATAATATCATCTTCTTTTTCAGTTAATATAAGCAGAAGTTTTTTACTAGTAAAACCATTTAAGACTTTATCTAAAATAGTGCTAGTAATAAACATAGAAATTAATGTGTATAATGCTCTAGGTAATCCAAAAATAAATATTGATACAGTTACTATAATTAAATTAAATGCAAATCCAACTTGACCTATATCAAAATTAGAATATTTTTTTCTAATAACCATAGTAATTATATCAGTACCACCAGTAGAACCATTTCTATAAAATATTAATCCAGATCCAATTCCACTTAATACACCACCATAAATACAATATAAAAGCATATCATCAACTTGAACTAATGTAGATAAAGGTTTAGTTATCATAAGTGCAGTTGAAAAAGAAAGCATTCCTATAGCAGTATAAATTGTAAAACGTTTATTTAAATATTTATAACTTACAAAAAACAATGGAATGTTTAATAAAAACACTGTAATTCCAGAAGGAACTTCCCATAAGTATTGTAAAATAAGTGCTATACCTGTAACACCACCACTTAATAATTTAGCATTAGATAAGAATAAATTAACTCCTAAAGATGAAATAAAACTTCCTATTATAATTACTAAAATATCAACATAAAAATTTTTGCTTTTAATTAAATATTTCATAAAGTACTCCTATAGATATATTAATAGTTCAATACAAATTATATATTAAAAATTTAACTATGTTAAGTAATTTATTTTAAAATTATGTAACATAATAAGATTGAATATAAAAAAGTTAGAATAATAATTACTATTAAATAATAATAATAATAATAATAATAGATTATTAAAGAAAATGAAAGAAATTAAAAAGATAATTATTTTCTTTTTAGTTTTTGGTTTATAAGTTATTTTACAATAGTTAAAAATATAAATATAATGAACGATATATTGTGTGAAAAAGTGTAAAATATACTATATATAGTGGAGGAGTAAAAGTGGTTAATTTAGAAGGCATTTGTGAAAAAGCAATTAGTAGAATAGATAATAATGAAGAAATTTATGTAAAAGAAAAATTAATAGATGGTTGCAAAAACATAATAAGAAATTCAATGAGTGAAGAGGAAATTAGAAGTTCTGTAATTCAAGTGGCACTAGAATTAACTACAGAACAGGAGCCAAAGTGGCAATATGTTGCATCAAAATTATATGTAGAAAGATTATATGATGAAGTAAAAATAAATAGAAATAAAAAAATAGAAGAAATACCATATAGCAATTACTATGAATTTATTTGTGAAATGACAAATAAAAATTTATATGGAAAATACATATTAGAAAATTATACTAAAGAAGAAATTGAAGAATTAGAAAAAGAAATAAAACCAGAAAGAGATTTTATATTTACATATAGTGGAATAGATTTATTAACAAAAAGATATCTTATTCAAGATTATAATAGAAAACCTCTTGAACTCCCACAACAAATGTTTATGGGAATAGCAATGCATTTAGCAATTCCAGAAGAAAAGCAAAATAGATTAATGTGGGCAAAAAAGTTTTATGATGTTTTAAGTTCACTTAAAGCAACTATGGCAACACCTACTATGTCAAATGCCAGAAAACCATTTTATCAACTAAGTTCATGTTTTATTGATACAGTAGAAGATAGCTTAAAAGGAATATATAAATCATTAGATAACTTTGCAGAAGTATCAAAATTTGGTGGGGGAATGGGAATTTATATAGGAAAAATAAGAGCAATAGGTTCTACAATAAGAGGATTTAAAGGGGCATCAGGTGGAGTTATTCCATGGATAAAATTATTTAATGATACTGCTGTTGCAGTTGATCAGCTTGGAGTAAGAAATGGTTCAGTAGCAATATGGCTTGATGCATGGCACAAAGAAGTTCCAGAGTTTCTACAATTAAGAACTAATAATGGTGATGATAGAAAAAAAGCACATGATGTCTTCCCAGGATTATGTTATCCAGATTTATTTTGGAGATTAGCAGAAGAAGATATAGATGCAAATTGGTATATGATGTGTCCACATGAAATTAAAAATGTTAAGGGATATTCATTAGAAGATTTTTATGGGGAAGAATGGGAAAAAAGATATTATGATTGTGTAAATGATGAAAGAATAGATAAAAGAATAATGTCTGTTAAAGACATTGTAAGATTAATTATTAAAAGTGTAGCAGAAACAGGAACACCATTTGCTTTTTATAGAGATACAGCAAATAAAATGAATCCTAATAAGCATGCAGGAATGATTTATTCTTCAAATTTATGCACAGAAATAATGCAAAATATGAGCCCTATGGATATTCAAACTACAGAAGTGATAAATGAAAATGGAGATAGTATTATAGTTGAAAAAACTAAAGCAGGAGATTTTGTAGTTTGTAATCTTTCATCAATAGTATTAGGAAATGTTAATGTAAATAATGATAAAGAAATAGAGTATGTTATAGAAACTCAAATAAGAGCCATGGATAATGTAATAGACCTAAATTATTATTCAGTTCCATTTGCAGAAGTTACAAATAAAAAATATAGAGCAATTGGATTAGGAACAAGTGGTTATCATCATATGCTTGCAAACAATAAAATTCATTGGAATGAGGAAAAACATTTAGAATTTACAGATGAGGTATATGAAAAGATTAATTACTATGCAATTAATGCAAGTATGAAAATTGCAAAAGAAAAAGGTAAATATTCTTGTTTTGAAGGTTCAGATTGGCATAATGGAAATTATTTTGATTTAAGAAATTATACTTCAGAAAAATGGAATAAATTAAAAGATGATGTTAAAAAATATGGATTAAGAAATGGATACCTTTTTGCTGTTGCACCAAATGGTTCTACAGCTACAATTGCAGGAACATCAGAAGGGGTGGATCCTGTTATGGCAAGATTTTGGTTAGAGGAAAAGAAGGGGAGCATAGTTCCTAAAACTGCTCCAAATTTAAGCTGGGATAATTTTTGGTATTATAATTCAGCATATAATGCAAATCAACAACTTTGTGTAAAAATAAATGGTATAAGACAAAGACATATAGACCAAGGACAATCATTTAATTTATATATAACGACAGAATATACAATGAGACAAATAATGAATTTATATATATCTGCATGTAAGTGTGGAGTGAAATCTATTTATTATGTAAGATCTAAATCATTAGAAATTGAAGAATGTGAAAGTTGCTCTGCATAATAAACAATTAATTTTATGGGGCTGTCGCACTAAAACTTTTATATACAATATATTGTTTTAAAAAATAAAAATTAATACAATATATTGTAGTATTTATTCTTAATGCGACATCCCCATATTTTAATAGGAATATTGATCAAGAAGCTCCCACTTCCATAAGTGGAGAGTAGTTCACATTAGAAGTTAGGAGAGTTTAGATATGGAAATTAAAAAAAAGCCATTGTTTAATGAGCTAGGTGATATAGAAGTTAGTAAGAAAAAATTGATAAATGGAAATACAACTAACTTAAATGATTTTAACAACATGAAATATAAGTGGGCATCAGATTGGTATAGGCAAGCAATGAATAATTTCTGGATTCCAGAAGAAATAAATCTTTCTCAAGATTTAAAGGATTATGGAAATTTAGATGAAAACGAAAGAGTTGCATATGATAAAATTTTATCTTTTTTAATATTTTTAGATTCAATCCAAACTGCTAATTTAAGTAATATTAATAACTATATAACTGCTAGTGAAATTAATTTATGCCTTACTATTCAAGCTTTCCAAGAGGCAGTACATTCACAAAGCTATAGTTATATGCTTGATACAATATGTTCTCCAGAAAAAAGAAATGAAATTCTTTATCAATGGAAAGATGATAAAGTTCTTTTAGAAAGAAATAAATTTATTGGAGAACAATATAATAAATTTTTAGAAAATCCAACAAAAGAAAATCTTATAAAAACTATAATGGCTAATTTTATATTAGAAGGAATTTATTTTTATTCTGGATTTATGTTCTTCTATAATCTTGAAAGAAATGGGAAAATGCCAGGGTCAGCACAAGAAATACGTTACATAAATAGAGATGAAAATACACATTTATGGTTATTTAGAAGCTTAATTAGAGAACTTCAAAAAGAAGAAATTGAAATATTTAATAAAGAATTTATTGAAGAATTAAGATTAATGATGAAAACGGGAGTAGAACATGAAATAAATTGGGGTAATTATGTTATAGGGGAAAATATACAAGGTATTAATAAAAATTTAATTGATTCATATATTAAATATTTAGGAAATAAGAGATTAAAAGAAATTGGATTAGAACCATTATTTGATGGATATGACAAAAATCCAGCTCCATGGGTTGATTCATTATCAAATGCTAATTCTGTAAAAACAGACTTTTTTGAAGCAAAATCAACAGCATATGCAAAAGCAAGTGTGTTAATAGACGACTTATAAGTAGTTAGGAGTTAGTAGTTAGTAGTGACAAGTGGTAAGTGGCAAGTTAAGGGAAAAATTCAGCTTAGGCTGAATTTTAAAAATGTATTATTGGAAACTCCTAAAGGAGTTTCAGATTAAACTTGTCACTTATTACTGATTTAATTTATCATACATAACTACAAGCTATTCACTACAAACTAAAAACTAAAAATTACGTTTAGTTGAATTTGGAAAAATATAAAATTTAAAAAATTTTAATGATAACGTTATTTAAAATATGTTATAATACTCATGTCGTATTAAGTTTAAAAAAATAAATTTAAAATCAAAATAAATTTATTTCAAAAAGGTTAAGCATATATTTTGGGTAACTAAAATTATAGTAACTTAAGATATAAGGATTAAAAGAGTATTACTAATTTTATACTTAAGTGTAGGAGGAATTTTTATGAAAAAAGGTATCGCTGCATCAAAAGGTTATGCTATAGGTAAAGTGTTTATTCAAGAACACGAAGAAATAGTTATTACAGATGCTAAAATTGAAGACGTAGCTGCAGAAAAAGAAAATTTAAGAGTTGCTTTAGAAGCATCAAAGCAACAATTAACAGCAATTAAAGAAAAAACACTTGCAGAAATAGGTGAACATGAAGCTGCTGTTTTCGAAGCGCACTTAACATTATTAGACGACCCTGAATTTACAGGACAAATGGAAATGACAATAGAAAATGATAGTTTAAATGCTATGAAAGCTGTTCAAAATGTAACAGATACATTTGTTATGATTTTTGAATCAATGGATGATGCATATATGAGAGAAAGAGCTGCTGATATTAAAGACGTTTCTAAGAGAATCATCTCTAACTTAGCAGGAAAAGGTGGAAGTGCATTTGCTATAACTGAAGAAAATACAGTTGTTGTAGCTCATGATTTAACTCCATCAGATACAGCTCAATTAGATAGATCAAAAGTTTGTGGTTTCTTAACAAACATAGGGGGAAGAACTTCTCACTCAGCTATTATGGCTAGAACATTAGAGATTCCTGCTGTTGTTGGTTTAGGAGATATAACTACAAGCGTTAAAAATGGTGATTTAGTAATAGTTGATGGTATAGAAGGTGTTGCTATAATCAACCCATCTGAAGAAGTTGTTGCAGAATATAAAGCTAAGAAAGAAGCTTTTGCAGCAGAACAAGAAGAATTAAAGAAACTTATCGAAGTTAAAACTGTAACTAAATCTGGTAAGAGAGTTGAAGTTTGTGGTAACATCGGTAAGCCAGAAGATATAGATCAAGTTTTAGCTAATGGTGGAGATGGTGTAGGATTATTCAGAACTGAATTCTTATACATGGATAGAGAACAAGCTCCAACTGAAGAAGAACAATTCACAGCTTACAAGACTGTTTTAGAAAAAGCTAACGGTAAGCAAGTTGTTATAAGAACATTAGATATCGGTGGAGATAAGGTATTACCTTACTTACCATTACCAGAAGAAATGAATCCATTCTTAGGATACAGAGCTATTAGATTATGCTTAGATAGAAAAGACATATTCAAAGTTCAAATCAGAGCTTTATTAAGAGCTTCTGTATACGGAAAACTTTGCGTTATGTTCCCAATGATTTCTGGTTTAGAAGAATTCCAAGCTGCTAAAGAATTCGTTGAAGAATGTAGAGCAGAATTACATGCTGAAGGAGTTAAAACTTCTGAAACTATCCAATGGGGTATCATGGTTGAAATTCCAGCTGCAGCAGTTATGGCTGATGAATTAGCTAAATATGTTGATTTCTTCTCAATTGGAACTAATGACTTAATCCAATATACATTAGCTGCTGACAGAATGAGTGAAAAGGTATCATACCTTTACAACCCAATGCACCCAGCTGTATTAAGATTAATAAAGATGACTATAGATGGTGCTCACAAACATGGTAAGTGGGTTGGAATGTGTGGAGAAATGGCAGGAGATGAAGCTGCTATTCCAACATTAGTACAATACGGATTAGATGAGTTCTCAATGAGTGCTACTTCAATCTTAGGTGCTAAGAAGATAATATTAGAACAAGAATAATATAAAAGAGAATTGCATTTTATTTGCAATTCTCTTTTTGTATTAATAAAATTTTACAGATACCTAAGCAATAAGTGACAAGTGACAAGTGACAAATTAAGGAAAGAATTCGGCTTAGGCTGAATTTTTGAAAGTATAAAATTTAAGAAACTCCCTGAGGAGTTTCATCCGTAACTAAAAACTATTCACTAAAAACTACAAACTACAAATTATCTAAAGTGTGAAGAATAAATGTTGTCCTATTGAAATTACATTGTGTTTTTCTACATTTTTCATCCAAGAGCAAGTAGCTATATCTGGATTATAGAAAAAAACAGCATCTCCTGTAGGATCATTTCCACTTAATGCATCATAAACAGCATCAAAACATTCTTGAGTTGGTTCAACATTGATTTCTCCATCAACAACACAAGAAAATGCTCGAGGTTGGAATACAACACCTTGAATTGTGTTAGGAAATCCAGTATTAAGAGCTCTGTTTAATATTACAGATGCAACAGCAACTTTACCCTCATAGGGTTCACCCTTACTTTCAGCATATACTACTTGAGACATTAAATAAATATCTGATTTTGTTAAATAAAGCAGTTGATTATTTTCCTTAAAAACTTGAACATAATCTTCATCAGATAAACTTATATAGTTATTTGTGTTATTTTCTAAATTTAATAAAGTGTTTTCAAATCTTGTACTTGCATTTACATTAAAATTATTTAATAAGTTTAAGTCAAGTGCTGAAAGGGATAATATTAGTATAATACAAAATAAAAATTTTCCAAATTTCATTATAAACCTCCTTTTGGAATAACCAAATCGAGATTTATTTTGCCCATAAAATTAAAAATAATACAAAATTTTATTAAAAGGAACTTAATAATGATTTAAAAGAAGTTTTTACATCTTCATATTTAGAAAAAGCATTTTCATAATACTTATCAATATTAGTTTTATTTTTTTCATAAGATGAAGAGGATTTTTCATAAATAACTGCAATTTTAAGAGAATTTAAATAAGTTGAATATAAAGAAAATATATTATTCATAGAATTATAATAAGATATACATCCTTCTGGAATAGATGAATAATTAAAATCTCTCTTTATATTACTTAACTCATCTTCATTTTTTCTAATGTCATCAAGAATAACATCAAATGAGCGATTATCTTTTCTTATTAATTTAATTGCAGGTTCTAAGTCTTCCAATAAATCAGAAAAGCTATTAGTGCATTTAGTCAACTTTTCAATATAAGAATTATATTGATTAGTTTTAATGATATCTTCTTTATTTAATTTATCAATAGCATTTAAATATCCTATTAAATCATCAAGAAATTCTTCACTTTCACTTGGAAATTCCACAGATAATCCATAAGGGTATAATGCTTCATAACTAGAATTACAATTATCCTTAAGCAATAATATTTGAGATGTTATTTCAGAACTACTTAAATCATTAGAATAAGACAAGGATTCAATGCAATACTTATAAAGATTTTCTGTAGCTTCTATAGAACTTATAAACTTTGGAATTATATCAGGATTTTTATTATTATTTATTACTGTAGCAGAAACCTTTTCTTTTAATGAACTTAAATTTTTTAAGCTATCATTTAATATATTTAATGTTGATTTAGTATCAATTGTTGTACCCTTAATGCATTTCTTTAATGAAGAATTAATGGATGTTAGTTTAGTAGCATAAGGTTCAAGTTCATTTACAAAGTTATCAGTAATAGATAAATTATTATTTAAAGTTTCAATAGAGTGATTATTTTTATATAATAATATCATCATAGAAGAAGTTACTATAACACTTATGCTTAAAGTAATTAAAAATATTTTATTATCTGATAAAAATTTTTTTATATTTTCCAAAGAAATTCACATCCCTTAAGTATAAATATGTTTAAATATTATAAAGAATTAATTTATATAATTTATATTAAGAAAAATGAAAATTATACTAAAATGAGATAACAAAAATAAAATTATAATATTTTAACAATTATTATAATGGTGTATAATTTAATTAATAAATTTATGGTGGTGAATTAAATGCAAAATTTTATTACGATGGTAATGAATTCACTAAAGAGTATGTCATTTACTGCTATTATAGATATTTTAGTAGTGGCATTTATATTTTATAAAGGATATATGTTAATAAAAGAAACAAGAGCTGAACAACTATTAAAAGGAATAGCATTTATTATCATATTAATTCCAATTAGTGCAATTTTAAATTTAAGTATGCTATATTTTATATTAAGCAAAACATTAACAATTGGGATAATATCTGTTGTAATAATATTTCAGCCTGAAATAAGAAGAGCATTAGAGCATTTGGGAAGAAGTGCTTTTGAAGATAAACATGGATTTGTAGATAAAGAACAAAGAAATATATATGTAAATGAAATAGTTAATGCTGTATCAAATTTAGCTGATAGCAAAACAGGAGCATTAATAGCAATTGAACAAGGAACAGGATTAGGGGAAATCATTTCCTCTGGTACTATTATTGAAGCAAAAATAACTTCAAACTTATTAGAAAATATATTTGTAGTTAATACTCCACTTCATGATGGAGCAACAATAATAGGAAAAGATAAGATATTAGCAGCAGGATGTGTTTTACCTTTAACTAACAACAAAGAAATAAATAAAAAGTTAGGAACCAGACATAGGGCAGGTATAGGATTATCAGAAATATCTGATGCTTTAGTAATTATAGTATCTGAAGAAACAGGAATAATTTCTTTGGCTATAAATGGCCGTTTAACTAGAAATTATGATAAAGATAGATTAAGAAGTATCTTACTAAAGATAATGGATCATAGAGAAGAAAAAAATGTTAAAACTGCTGGTAAGAAGGTGAAAACATGGATAGTTGGAAAAATAAACAAAAAGTCATAGTTCAATTAGTATGTATTTTATTATCATTATGTTTGTGGATTTATGTTACAAATATTAAAAATCCTATTAAATCTTATGAATTAAAAAATGTACCAGTAGAAATATTAAATTCAAATAGCTTACAAGATTCAGGATTAGCTTTAGTTCCAAATCAAAATTTTTATGTAAACTTAAAAATAGAAGGTAATACTCAAGATTTATTTAATGTTGATAAAGATAGCTTTAAAATAATAGTAGATTTAAGTGAATATGTGCTTAAAAAAGGTGAAAACAAAGTTGCAGTAAATATTAAAGAATCGCCAAGTTCAATAACAATTAAAAATAGCAATGGCTTAACAATAAGTGTTAATACAGAAGAATATGCAACAAATGAAGTGCCTGTAAAATCAGAGATAAATATAACTTCAAAATCAAGTTATTATGTTGCAACACCAGTATTTAGTCCCAAAACAGTAGTAGTTTCAGGACCTAAATCATTAGTTAAGAAAGTAACTAAAGTAGTAGCACAAGGTGAAGAAAGTAATGCATCAAAAACTATTGTTAAAGATTTTATAATATCACCAGTAGATGAAAATGATAATGAAGTTATAGGTGTAAAATTATCAGAAAAATGGGTAGAAGGAACTATTGAAATCAATGAAGGAAAAGTAGTGCCTATAAAAATAAATACAACAGGAACATTAAAAGATGGATTAACATTAAAATCAATATCTGGAGATATCACAGAAGTTGGAATAACAGGACCAGAAGATGTATTAAGAAATATATCTGAAATTGGAACAGAAGAAATTAATTTATCAGAAATAAAAGATTCTACAAATATTGAAGTAGCTTTAGGAATACCAGATAAAATATCAATTTATAATGGAAAAAGTTCAATAAATGTTAATATATCAATAGATAAAGCCAAAACAAAAGATTTTACAATTGCTTATTCTATTGTAGGAGCAGCAGATGGACTAACTATTACTCCAGATTCAAATAAAGTTACAATAACAGTTTCAGCTAATTCTGATGTTTTAGATAGTCTTACAGAAGAAAACTTTAATGCACAATTAGATGTATCACAATATACTGAAGCAGGGGAATATAATAAAGCACCAGAGGTTACAATAGTTAATGCTGATAATATTACTATAAATAATGTTAGTGAAGTAAAATTAACAGTAACAAAAAATTCAGAAGATAATAATAATGGTAGCATAGAAACAGATAAAGAAAATAATGCTGATGGAAAAGAACAAGCAAAAGAATAAATTACAGGTAAGGTCAATCTATTAATTAGATTGACCTTAATAGTAAATATGAGGTGAAAACATGACAATAAGAATAAATAATTTAAGTCTTGGATTAGATGAAGACATAAGTATATTAAAGAAAAAAGCAAGTAAAAAATTAAGAATTTCAGAAAATGAAATTAAAGATTTAAAAATAGTTAGAGAAAGCATAGACGCTAGAAAAAAAGATAATATTAAATTTACATATGCAATTGAAATTAATTATAAAGATGAAGAAAAATTAGTTAATAGACTTCATGATAATGATGTAAGAATTGATACATATAAATATGAACCAGATGTAGAACCAGGAAATGAAAAACTTAATAATAGACCAGTAGTAGTTGGGCTTGGGCCAGCTGGTTTATTTTCAGCATTAATGTTAGCACAAAAAGGTTATAAACCATTGGTGATAGAACGTGGAGAAGATGTTGATAAAAGAACTGAAACTGTGGATAAGTTTTGGAAAACAGGAATTCTTAATTTAGAATCAAATGTACAATTTGGTGAAGGCGGAGCAGGTTCCTTTTCAGATGGAAAACTTACAACTAGAATTAAAGATAAAAAATGTGATTATGTTTTAGAAGAACTTGTTAAGGCTGGAGCGCCAAAAGAAATAAAGTATGAAGCAAAGCCACATGTAGGTACAGATATATTAAAAGATGTAGTTAAAAATATAAGAAAGCAAATAATTGCACTAGGAGGAGAAGTAAGATTTTCTTCAAAATTAGAATACATAAAAAGTAAAGATGGAAAAATAAGAAGCATAATTGTAAATGGAGAAGAAATACCTTGTGATGCACTTGTTTTAGCTTTAGGACATAGTTCAAGAGATACTTATGAAATGTTAAATGATATAGGAATATTTATGGAACCAAAAGCATTTGCAATAGGTGTAAGAATTGAACATCCACAAGAAATGATCAATGTAGGTCAATATGGAAAGATGACAAGTCATCCAAGATTACAAGCTGCAAGTTATAACTTAACTTATCAAAGCAAGAGTTTAGGAAGAGGTATATATTCATTTTGCATGTGTCCAGGCGGGGTAGTAGTAGCTGCAGCATCTGAAGAAAATAGATTAGTTTCTAATGGGATGAGTTATCATGCTAGAGATAAAGAAAATTCAAATTCCGCATTAGTTGTAACTGTTGCTCCAGATGACTTTGAAGGAAATTCAGTTTTAAGAGGAATGGAATTCCAAAGATATTATGAAGGGTTAGCATATAAAGTTGGTGGTGGTGGCTATAAGGCACCAGTTCAATTATTAGGAGATTTTATAAATGATAGAAAGTCAACTAAATTAGGTGGAGTTACTCCAAGTTATGAACCAGGTTTTGAATTTGCAGATATGAGACAATGTTTACCTTCGTATGTTGTTGATGCAATTAAAGAAGGTGTTGGTAACTTTGATAGAAAAATTAAAGGGTATGGAAGAGAAGATGCTATTTTAACAGGTATTGAAACAAGAACTTCAGCTCCAGTTAAAATTACTAGAAATGAAAGATTAGAAAGTATTTCATTAAGTGGATTATATCCATGTGGAGAAGGAGCAGGATTTGCTGGCGGAATAGTATCAGCAGCAGTAGATGGAATAAAAGTTGCAGAAAGAATTATAGAAAAATACTACTACAGTTAGGAGTGACAAGGGGAAAGTGGCAAACTTATGTAAAAACATGAGTTTGTCACTTTTTTCGTTAATTGATATTTTTATTTATAACATATTTAAT
>UQFE01000021.1 GCA_900540255.1 uncultured Clostridium sp. | reverse complement strand
AGCCAGGATCAAACTCTCACTAAAAAGTTTAATCATTTGCTCAAATTACTTTGAGATTTTAAAAGGTCCAAATTCAATTTATTGAATTTGTAAGTTCGAATTACTAAATTTAAATTTAGATTCTCACTCATCTCATAAAGAATTGCTGGTTTACTTTAACTATATTCTGTTCAATTTTCAAAGACCATTTACTCTGTCGCCCCGAAGCGATTTCCTTATCTTATCACTGAGAAACTTTTTTGTCAACACTTTTTTCAATATTTTTTTGCTGTTTATATTAACAAAAATTTGCTTTCTTTCTTTTAAATTACTTGCTGTGTCACTCAGGATATGACTTATAATATCATCTAAAATCATTAATAAATTATTATATTTATTTAATATGATGATTTATCCTTAAAATTCTTTATTTTTCTCTTTTATTCTTTTTTTCTCTTATATTGATACACTAGGATAAGTTTTAATTAATTACTTTTTCTAAAAAACACTTCATTCAATATTAATTTCCATGACCTGAAAAAATATTCATATTTTAATGAACTTTTAAAGTTTCTTTTCTAAAACTTAATACCTTTCCCCCAAAAAAATAGAGATTATTCTAAAAAATAATCTCCATCTAATTTATGCTTATTATTTAATTAATTCTTTTCTTATAAAAGTATTTTTTCCTACTTTAAATGGAATCTTAACCTTACACATCATTCCTGGATGTGGACATCCGTCAATTAATTCTCCTTCTTCATTATAAAGTTCTTCTACAATAAAACTTTCACCAACTGAGTCTGGAGAAAGAATTTCAACCTTATCACCTTTTACAAATTTATTTCTTTGTTTGCATAAAGCTAATTGTGTATTTTCATCATATTCATGTACTATTGCCACAACATCATATTCTCTAACATGATCATTTGTATGATAAATAATAGCATCATTTTTAGGTTCACTAAAGAAAAATCCTGTATTATATTCTCTATGACTAACCTTATACATTTCATCTCTTAAAACTTTAGGTAACTTATAATTTTCTGGATCTTCATAATATAAATCTATTGCCTTTCTATAAGCATTAACAACTATTGCAACATAATACTCACTTTTATTTCTACCTTCAATTTTTAAAGATGAAATTCCAGCTTCTAAAAGCTCTGGTAAATGTTCTATCATACATAAATCTTTTGAGTTCATTATATATGTACCATGTTGATCTTCTTCAATAGGGAAATATTGATTAGGTCTCTTTTCTTCTACTAAAGAATACTTCCATCTACAAGATTGTGCACATGCTCCTCTATTAGAATCTCTTCCTGTCATATAGCTTGATAATAAACATCTACCTGAATACGACATACACATAGCTCCATGAACAAAAACTTCAAGTTCTAATTCTTCTGGTATATACTTTCTTATTTCCTTAATTTCATTCAAAGAACACTCTCTTGCTAAAACAACACGTTCTGCACCTAAATCATGCCACATATTACACCCTTCATAATTTACAGTGTTTGCTTGTGTACTAATATGTATAGGTAAATTAGTATGTTTTTGAACTGTTCTAAAAACACCAAGATCTGATACTAAAACAGCATCTACCTTAGCCTCTTCAAGACTTTTTAAGAATTCTGGTAGCTTTTCTATACCTTCATTTCTTGGCATTACATTTACAGTACAATATATCTTTTTACCTAAATTATGTGCAAATTCAGCACCCTCTTTAATTTCTTTAAAAGTAAAGTTTTGTGCAGCAGCTCTTAATGAAAATGCTTCTCCTCCAAAATAAACTGCATCTGCTCCATATTGAAATGCAATTTTTAACTTTTCTAAACTACCAGCCGGAGCTAACAATTCTGGCTTCTTATACTTTGTCGTCATCTTAATTCATCCTTTTGCTATATTTATAATTTTATATTTTTATTATATACTACTATTATTTTTATTCAACGCGAAATTGCAGGAAACTAATTACTTCATATACTTAATATATAAATCATTTTGCTTTATAGTGCCACAACTGTCTAAATTTATATTGTAAGTGGTACTTATCATTTTATAATATTTTTATTACAATAATATTAAGATATAAAAAAAATTTGAGGTGTAATTATGGAGAAAATAATGAGACCCGTATGGGCTGAAATAGATTTAGATATACTTGCAAATAATATGAAAAATATAAAAAAATTAGCTGGCAACAAAGAAGTTATAGCTGTTGTAAAAGCAGATGCATATGGACATGGTGCCTTAGATGTAGCTCCATGCCTTTTAGAAAACGGTGCTTCAAGATTAGCTGTTGCAATGCTTACTGAAGCAATTGAACTTAGAAATAATAATATTAAAGCTCCTATAATGATACTTGGATATACACCTTTAGATTTAGGTGAAGAATTAATAAATTTCGATATAGAACAAACAATTTATGATTTAGATTATGCAAGAGAATTATCTTCATTAGCAATAAAACTTAATAAAAAAGCAAAAGTTCACATAGCTATAGATACTGGTATGGGTAGAATTGGTTTTCTTCCTACAAATGAAAGCTTTAACTCTATTTGTGAAATTTATTCATTAGATGGATTAGATGTAGTTGGGATATTTACCCATTTTTCTAGTTCTGATGAAGCTGATAAAGAATATACGCAATATCAATTTAATCAAATTTATGACTTTATTAGAAAATTAGAAAATAACGGTATTAATATTCCATTAAAACACGCCTCTAATAGTGCTGCAATAATTGATTTGCCTAATACCTACTTAGATGCTGTACGAGCTGGAATAATACTTTATGGATACTACCCTTCAAATGAAGTAAAAAAAGAAAATTTATCAATTAAACCAGCTTTAACATTAAAAGCTAAAATAGCTCATGTTAAAGAATTAGAAAGTAATATGTATATTAGTTATAATAGAACCTTTAAAACATCTAGAAAAAGTAAAATAGCTACTATTCCAATTGGATATGCTGATGGATATATAAGAACTTTAAAACATGATGCTAAGATTATTGTTAATGGACAACTTGCTCCTATAGTTGGGAATATTTGCATGGATCAATTTATGATTGATGTTACTGATATACCTAATGTTAAAACTGGAGATGAAGTTATTTTATTAGGTGAAAGTAATGGTATTAAATTTAATGCTGATTATATTGCAAAATGTATGAATAGTATAAACTATGAAGTTCTTTGCTTATTGAAAAAAAGAGTTCCTAGAGCTTATATTAAAAGTGGACAAATAATTCATGTAAAAAACAATGTCTAATATAACTAAATTATGCACTACATGGATGAAAAAAATGAAATATTTCTTTTCCGAAAACGGTGAAATTTTCGCCTAAAATTTATATCTTTATTCCATTGAACTTGCTAAAGTTGTAAAAGCCGCTAACGCTTCAATACAACTTCTTTACGCAAGTTCAATTTTACAAAGATTAAATTTGTGTTCCTAATATAGAAATGAGAACTCAAATTTGAATTCTCATTTTTAAAAGTAATTATTCTTTAAAATAAAAAAGAATATATTTAAATAACTATTAAAATTTCCTAAAATTTATAATTAAAAATCTTAATTACTATTTTAGCTTCTAAATTTTATTAATTATTAAATATATTCTTTATACAAGTTGTAATATTTAAATTAATCTTTACTTATTATATAAATGAATGGGCTGTCGTACTAAAAATTTTATATACAATAATATTGTTTTTATAATTAAAAATTAACACAATATATTGTAGTATTTATTCTTAATGCAACAGCCCCTGAAAATATATTTAAAGGAATTCAACCTAAGTTGAATTTCAATATTAACTACAAACTACTCACTAAAAACTATAAACTAGTTAAGAATAATGTATAGATTCATTCAATGTTATTTATAATTTTAATGGTACAAATATAGTTTCTTTTTCTATTTCACTTATGAATCCACCAATTTTATAAACATCATTAAGTAAATTCATATTTATAACCTCATTTACTTTTCCACTTGCAATTGCTTCACCAAGCTTCATAACTATTATATTATCACTATATTTTATTGCTTGATTAATATCATGTAACACCATAACAACAGTTAAATTACTTTCTTCATTTAACTCCTTAACAAGCTCTAATATTTCAACTTGATGATAAATATCTAAATATGTAGTTGGTTCATCTAAAAATAATATTTCACTTTTTTGTGCTAGTGCCATTGCAATAAATGCTCTTTGTCTTTCTCCACCTGACATACTCATAACTGACTTATCCTTTAATTTTTCAAGACCAGTTCTTTTTATTGCCCATTCTACTATTTCTTCATCTTCATTACTATTTCCTTGGAAATACTTTTTGTGAGGTATTCTTCCATAATAAACCAACTCTTTTACTGTAATGTCACTTGGTACAGTATTTTGTTGATGAACAGTTGCAATTTCTTGTGCTAATTCCTTTTGTTTTAATGACTTTATAAATTTACCTTTAATTATTACATCTCCAGATGAAGGCTTATTTAATCCAGCAAATATACTTAATAAAGTAGATTTACCACTTCCATTTGGCCCTAATATAGTTGTTACTTTTCCCTTTTCTATTTCAACATTTAAATTATTGATAAATGTCTTATCTTTATCATAAGAGAAATTTAAATTTTTCGCCTTTATCATTACTTTAAGTCACTCCTTCTTAAAAGATATAAGAAAAATGGTGCTCCCAATATTGCTGTTACAACTCCTACTGGTATTTCATTAGGTCTCATTGCCATTCTTCCAATAGTATCTGCAAATAAAACTAAAAATCCACCTACAATTCCACTACAAGGAATTAAATACTTGTGATCTGAGCCTATTATGATTCTACAAACATGTGGAACAACTAATCCAACAAAAGATATAACTCCTGCAATTGCAGTAGATATACTTGCTAAAAATACTGCTACGGCAGTAACTATTATCATATATAAATCTGAATTAAATCCTAAGCTTCTAGCATTTTTAGTTCCTAAGGCTAGTATATTGCAAACCTTTCCTAATAATAATGCTGCTATTATACCTATTACAGAATAAATAAGTAATATATGTACATTACTCCAATTAACTGTTGCTAAACTTCCCATCATCCATTTTTGAATATTAGAAGATCCTAATCCTGCACTTACAGTAATCATAGATGAAATTCCACCTAATAATGCATTACATGCTGCACCTGCTAATACAATTCTTATTGGAGATAATCCATTTTTATATGCCATAAGATAAATAATTACACAGCATATTAACCCTCCTAAGAATCCAAATATAGGTCTTAAGTTAGTTACTCCTGGTACAAACACCATAAAAAATACCGTAACTGCACAAGCACCTGATGATATTCCAGTTATATACGGATCAGCTAGTGGGTTTCTTATTACTGATTGTAATAAAACACCTGCTATTGCTAAATTAGTTCCAACTAATACAGCTATTATAACTCTAGGCATTCTTAAATCCTTAATAATACCTATATTCCCCTCTGAACTCCCTGAAAATAGCCCAGTTATAAGTTCTTTAAATGTTATATTAACACTTCCTAATTTTAGTGATACTAATGCTGTTATTAATAATACTATTAATGATATTAATATAAATGATATTTTAAACTTTTTATTTGAAACTCTCATAATTATTCCCCGCTACCATGAACTATATCACTTAGCATATCTAATCCTTCAATAACCTTAAGGTTTGCACTCATTCCAAAATAATTATTATCTAAATAAATTACTTTTCCTTCTTTTACAGCATTTATATTTTGCCATGCAGTATCACTTGCCATTTCCTTTTCTAATGCAGCTTTTGTTTCTTCAGGCATTGCATGAACCATAACTAAAATCTTTTCTGGATTAAGTAATGCTAAATCCTCTTTATTATAAGTTGTAAATGATTTGCTATTATCTTCAACTATATTTTTTCCACCAACAATTTCTACTAAGCTTCCAATATAAGATTTTGCTGTAGCTATCATAGTTGATCCTGGAGCTGCAAATAATACTAAAACTTCTGGCTTTTCTAAAGATGCTGCCTTTTCTTTAGCTTCTTTTTCCTTAGATTCTATCTTTTCTAATAAAGCCTTTGCTTCATCATTTTTATTAAACTTTTCTCCTAATGTATTTATTGCATTCTTTAATCCATCTAAACTTTCTAAAGATACAAATTCACTTGGAATATTATTTTCTTTAAATAAATTCATATAATCTGAACCTAAAGTATCTACAGATACTACTAATGTTGGATTTAGTGATTTAATTATTTCTAAATCTGGGCTCATTGGATTTCCAATTTCAACTGCCTCTTTAGTACTTTCTGGTAACTCATATGATGTCTTTGGTACCCCTGAAACCTTCACTCCTAAGGCATCTAATATTTCTGTAACTGCTACAGATGTAGAAACAACTACCTCTTCTTTACTTGCAGTATTTGTAACTTTTTTTTCATTTTCTACTGACCCACAACTTATCATACTTAATGCCATAATACCAGCTGTCATCAGAGACATAACTTTTTTAAATTTCATAATACATAACCTTCCTATTTTTATTTAGGTATTCTTATTATTTTTTCTTTGATTTTACAATAGCTATAACTCCTCCAATTACAACTATTGCAGCCACACCAGCTATAGCATAAATACCTTTATTATCTTTCTTTTCTTGTTTACCAATTAAATTTTCTTCCTTTAATGTTTCTTCTTCAATTTCAACATTAACTTCTTCTTTTAAGTCTTCCTTTTCTTCAATTGCTTCTAACAATGTTAATGTTTCCATTTTTGGTATAACTTTAAATTCAACATCTCTTTCCATAGGACCAACATAAATTATAGCATCCATATCTGCATCTACTTTATCAACTGCAACCTTTAATTTAACAGTTCCATCTTCACTATTTTCTTCTACCATTTCAACTGGAGCTTCTTGCCCATTAACTTTCATTCTATAGTTTTCCATAAATTCACTTCCTGCAAATCCAACAGTATATATTATATGGTCTCTTGTTACTTCTACATTCATAGTTGGTAAAAGATATGTTCTTGACATTGACATTCCTATTTCTGATTCATGATATACATCATTTTCAACTTGGTATATCCCACTTGTAATTTCATTTTCAGTTGCATATATATTTTTAGTTCCTATAGTAAATATTAACCCTAAAGCCATTGTTCCTATTAACATTCCTTTAATCTTGCTTAATATTTTCATTTTCTTTTCTCCTCTATCAATAAACCTAAATTAGGAGGAAAATAAATAGACATGCTATTTTATTTCCCCCCTCTTATACTTCTTGTTAAATTACTTTCTTTTTCTTACTAAAACAGTTCCTGCTGTTGTTAACATTAATCCTAATCCTGCAACAGCTCCAGCCCCTATTGGTGCTCCTGTTTGTGGTAATGTTTCTACTGTATATTCTTTTATGAATGTTAAAGTATCCTCTAATAATGTAACACCAAATTCAACACCTCTAGACATTGGTACTACGAAAGTTTTAACTTTTATACTATCGCTTAAGCTTGAAAGTACAAATCTAACATTTGTTGTATCACCACTTGTACTCTTAGTAACATTAACTTTCTTACCATTTACATAAACTTCATGGTTTTGCATAAATGCTGCTCCAGTGAAAGTTAAAGTAACATAGTATTTTCCATCTATTTCTTCAACTTTAGAAGTAGAGTTTAAATACTTTCTAGCCATAGATCTTCCTGTTTCATTTTCATGAGTTACACTATTTTGAATAGAATATAATTTACCCTTAGTTATTTTTATTTCTTCATTATTTGTATTTGAATTTGAAACACCACTTGATGCATTGTTGTTTGTATTTCCACTAGTTGCTGAATCACTAGTTGTTCCACCAATATTAGCTGATCCATCTGTAACTAATTTTAATGTATCCTCTAATATGTTAACTCCAAATTCAACATTATTACCCATCATACTAACATAAGCTGATGCTTTTATTGAATCCTTTAAACTTCCAACTTCAAACTTTAAGCTAACAATTTCATTATTTACTGTTTTAGTTGTATTTACTTCATTTCCATTAACATATATCTTATGGTTACTCATCATTGTTGATCCCATAGATGTAAATGTTAATGTAACATATGTCTTTCCATTTACTTCTTCAACTTTTACATCTTCACTTAAAGTTTTTCTTGCCATATTAAGACCTATTTCATTTTCATGAGTTACAGTATTCTTTCCTACATAAACTTTAGTACCTTGTACTTCAGTTGTTCCACTGTTTGATCCATTGTTGTTTGAATCATTAGTATTTGATCCACCATTATTTGAATCTTCATTTCCAGCATTTCCACTATTGTTTTCATTTCCTGGTTTATTTGTTTCACCATTATTTCCTGAATCTGTTGAAGAGTCATTTTCTTTATATTCGCTTAATTCACCTTCATGTAATAAGTCAACATCAACAGTATGTAGCTTTCCTGGGAATACAACTTCTGGAAGACCTTCATTAAAATATGTTAAGTTAATCTTTACTCTTGTATAAAGCTTGTCTATTGAATCTACATTAAAGCTTATTGATCCATCTTCATTTTTAACAAACGCAACTTCATTTCCATCTATTGTTATTGAGTTTGTTGATTTTACTGTTTCTAATCCATCCTTATTGTACTTCATAGTTACAGTAACTTTTCCATCTTTAACTGTTACTATAGAATTAGCATCTATATAGTTTCTTATTCCACTTTGACTATCTCCACCACTTTTTAATGTCTTATTTGCTATTATATACTTTCCATCAGCTAATTTATTTCCTTGATTTTGATCTTCATCTTTATCTGATGAATTATCAATTGTTGGAATTGTACTGATATCATTTGTTACTAAGAAAGATACTTCTTTTCCCATAATTGTTATAGTCATATCTATTCTTACTTTTGCTTCTGCAGATGGAACTTCAAAAGTAATAGATTTATCTTCTTCATTATTAACAGAATTTAAGTTAACACCATCTAAAGTTGCTTTTATATTTTTCATCATCTTATACATATCATCTGCAAACTTAAGTGTCATAGTTGTTTTATCTTCTGAAACAGTTATAACAGTATCTTCTTTTAATGCCTTTCTAGCCATGCTTGTACCTATTGATGATGTTGAATCTCCAATATATTCTGTTGAATTTTTAACAATATATGTTCCAGTTTGGAATTTCTTTTCTGAAAATGATTGAACATCTATAACATCAGTTCTTTCAGTAGCCCAAACAGCGTGTACATTTGAACCCATTACAGTTGTTGTTATCATAACAGCCGCTAATAATTGACATATCTTTTTCTTTAACATAAATTATATCCCCCTAAAGCCAAATTTATAAATTTATCTTCATTGACATTTTATTTATTTTAATTCATAATAATTGATATTGATTATCATTTACTTATAACATAATAACATATATTTTATTAGTTAGTTTTAACAATATTTATATTTTTTTTAACAATATTTTTATACTTTTATGCATATTTTTTAGGGGGGATATAATCTCTATGATTTCAAATATATTAACTAATTTTTTTAATTGCTTTACTGTTCCTACATTATTATTAAATTATAATTTCCAAACTATTTTTACTCATAATCATGATTCAAAAATTGATATTTCATTTTATACATCAAAAGCCATAGAAATTGTTAAAAACTTAAATTTTATTTCAAATACAACATCTTTTAATATTACTAATGATATTTCTTTTAGTTGTATTTCATTTAATCATTATGATAATTCTAAAATGTATTTGCTAATAGGACCTTATAGTACTAAGGAACTTTCTAATAATAATAGTGAAATTAATATTTTAACTGAAGAATGGATTAATAATATAATCAAATTGCATACATATATTATTAGTAATCATATTGGAAAATTTAATAATCTTCAAAATATATCTCCATGTGTTAACCATGCAATTAAATATATTGAAAAAAATTATTCAAATGAAATTTTAATAGATGATATTTGTGCTGAATTAAATATTAATAAATGCTATTTTTGTAGTGTATTTAAAAAAGAAACAGGATTAACCTTTATTAACTATTTAAATAATTATAAAATTGAAAAAAGTAAAGAATTATTAAAAAACCCTAATTTATCATTACTTGATATTTCTTTATCTGTTGGTTATAATAACCAAAGTTATTTTAGTACAGTATTTAAAAAAACAACTTCTAAAACACCTTTAGAATTTAGAGAAGATTACTTAAAAAATAAAAACTAGAATCATTATGTCTCCTATGTAGTTATAGGAGATATATTAATTCCAGCTTATTTAATATATTTTTATTTTTTTATTAATACCTTTTGTATTTCATTTAAGTTTTTATAACTATTATAACAATGATTTAATATATCTTCATCTGCTTCCTTTAAATCTACAACATGTATAGCTATAATTCTAGCATTAAATGCTGCTCTTATTCCTGCACTAGAATCCTCAATTACTATACATTCACTTGGTAAAACATTCAACTTTTCAGCAGCCTTTAAAAATATTTCTGGATTAGGTTTAGTTTCTTTAACATCATCTCTTGATATTATTACATCAAAAAATTTTTCTATATCAGCTTGTTTTAACTGCTTTAAAGCTCTTTCCTTAGCTGCAGAAGTTGCTAATGCAATTTTAAAATTATTATTTTTTAAATTTGCTAATATTTCGTAAGCTCCTGCCTTTAATGAAACTCCTAATTCTACAGCCCTATCTAAATTTTCATCCTTTTCTTTATACATAATATCTATTGGCAAGTCTTCACCATAATTATTTAAAAATACCCTTTTTACATTCTCTCTTCCTGTTCCTAAAACTTGAATATAAATTTCTTTTTTTAATTTATATCCATACTTTTCAAAAACTTCTGACCAAACTTTTAAATATACTAATTCTGTATCAAATATTACTCCATCCATATCAAATATTACAGCTTTAATTTTATTAATATTCAATTCCATAACTTTTCCCTCCATTTATACATAAGTAAATGACTTCTTCTCTCATAATTTCATATGGTCTACTAGAATATACCCTATAAACTATATCTCCATTAAAATTAATAATATCTTTTGCTCTAATTCTCAAAACTTTTATAATAATTATTTTTACATCTTCACTTTACTCTTTCAACATAATTAAACTATTTTATTATTATGTTTTTCATCAATAAGCAATAATTTGTATCAAAAGATATCTTAATGTATTTTTTTATTTCATTTTTTTGCTTATTACTATTATATTTTCTTTTTATTTACCCCTAATTCATATTTTTTATAATTTTCTTTTCATATCAACATTATATTTATATACCTCAGAAAAATAATGTAAAAAAAATTGTTCTTATTTTATTTTACATTATTTTCTATTTATTATAGAATGTGTATATACATCAATTTTTATTTTTCCACTAATTTTTCTTAAATAAATTACATATTATTTAATAATTTTGATGAATAGGAGGATATTTTATAATCATGAGTTGTTGGGCTATATTAGGTATAAATCCTACTAAAAATATAGATGTAATTAAAGATGCATATACTGAATTAAGTAATTCTACAAATGCTAATGAGTTAATAAAACTAAAATCAGCTTATAATAAAGCTTTATCCTTAGCTAAAACTTCTATTAATGACTTAAACTTATCTTTACTTGGAAGTTCAAATTTTGATATTTTATCAGCTTTAATAAATTCTTCTATAGATAGTAAATCAATTGATACTATAGATAAGTTTATTGATGAAGCAAATGAAATTTATAATAATCCTGTGCTTAGGTTTAATATAGATTCATGGATTAATTTATTAACTTCACCTATTTTAGAATCTTCTTCAAAAGAACTAGCAAGTATAGAATTAATTAAGTTTTTATCTAATCACAAATATTTAACAACAAAAACCTATAAACTCTTTGATACTAAATTTAATTGGATAAAAAATAAAGATAAATTAAAATCAAAACTTAGTTCTCAATTATTAGATTCATTTATTAATCATATAGAAAATCCTTTACCTTTAACATATAAATATTTAAATAATTTAGACTCTAAAAAGCTTGATGAATATCTTGAATTAAGAGAAAAGGCTTATTTATCACTTCAAGAAAATCACATAGAAGATGAAAAAAATTGCCTATTTAAAGCATATTCAATTTATTCTAAAGATTTAGATTTATTAAAAATGATTGGATGTTATTACTTAAATAAAAATGATAATCTTATGGCATTAAGTTATTTTAGAGAAGCAATTAATATCAATGATAATGATTTATACAGTCTTGCAAAATTAGGACATTTATTAACTATAAATAAACAATATGATAAAGCAATAATTTACTTAGAGAAATATTTAAAAAGGCTTAAAAATTCAATCGATTTAGAATCATTAATTGATTTAGCTCATGCTTATCATTATTCTTATGAGTTGCAAAAAGCTAAAAGCTTATATAACTTTTTATTTAAATTACGCCCCTGGGATTTATCTATAAAGTTAGCTTTAGAAAATATAAATAGTAAACTTTTAACTGATTTATCTCCAAAACCATTAATTCCAGCAACTTATCAAAAATATATTAATTCATTTTTAAAACCTCTTAATTTAAAGTTACATGAAATATATAATAATTTTTCTTTTAGATTGCAAGAAGATAAATGGAATGAATTATTTTCTTTACCAATTGCTTCAAATGAATCATTATTTTATTTATTTGAAGAAACTATTATTACTTTTATAACTACAAATAAAAATATGCCTAAAAATATTTATGAGTTTTTAAGTAAAAATTTTAATTGGAACTTAAGAAATAATGAATTATTATCAATTTATCCTAACTTGAAAATTGATATATTATTTAATAAATTATATTCCAATGAATCACTTAGTTATGAATCGTTAAAAAATATAAAAATTAATAATTTAGAAAATTATATTGAATTGCGCTCTTTAGCTTATAATTCTATTTGTTCTAATTCTAATAATAGCGAAAAGTATTTAAATGATGCATTAAAATTATTTAATGGTGATTTTGAATTATATAAGTTATATGGACAATATTATTCAAATAATAAAGATTACAATAGTGCAATTGAAAACTATAAAATAGCTTTATCTTTAAAAGAGGATGATTATTACTCAATATGTACTTTGGCATTATTACTTACTAAAGTTGAAAATTATAAAGATGCAATTTTTTATTTAAATAAGAGTGTAAATACTCAAGCTGGTAAACTTTTATTAGATAATGAAGATTTTTTAATTAAATATGCTATTAGTTTTTACTATATAGGTAATTTAATTAACGCTAAAAAATACTTTAAAAAATTATTATTATTAAATCCAAATTTAAAATTTGTAAATATTTATCTAAAGAATATTAATGATAGATTAGCTCATAAAAAAACACCTATTCTACCTATATCCGTTATTGAAGATCCTGATTGCTATACAAATTCACTTCATTATACTACAAAGGGAAGAATTACAAATATTATATCTAAATTTAAACAAGGCCTTATATTAAAAAAATAATCGAATAAAAGGAAATCAATTTAGTTATATATATTGTATCGTTACAAATTTAAAAAAATTGATTTTCCTTTTTTATTCTTTTATAATTAATATTTAAAGGATGTGAAAAAATATGGCATTTAATCAGAAAAAAATTGCTCTTATAAATGATGTTACTGGTTTTGGAAGATGCTCTATAGCAGTTTCATTACCTATTATATCTGCACTTAAAGTTCAATGTTGTTTTATACCAACAGCAATCCTTTCTAACCATACTGGATTCAATAATTTTTTCTTTGAAGATTATACTTCTAAAATGACAGAATATATAAATAATTGGGAAATCCTTGGATTAAATTTTGATGGAATTTGTACTGGATTTTTAGGATCAAAAGAACAAATTAAAATAGTAGTAGAATTTTTAGAAAAATTTAAAACAAAAGACAATATAGTTTTAATTGATCCTGTTATGGGTGATTACGGAAAACTTTATTCTACTTATACTGATGAAATGTGTAAAGAAATGCAAAACTTAATTAAATATGCAGATGTTTTAACTCCTAACCTTACTGAACTTTGTAGGTTGTTAGACTTAGCTTATCCTTCACAAACTCCTTCACATGAAGAATTACATATGTTATGTAAAAAATTATCACTTCAAGGTCCTAAGAAAATAGTAATAACAGGATTACAAAGGCAAGGTTTAATAGAAAACTTTATATTTGAAAGTGACAAGCCTTATAGTGTAATAAAGGTAGAAAAAATAGGTATAGACCGTTCAGGTACTGGAGATGTTTTTTCTTCTATTGTATCTGCTAGCATTGTTAAAAGTGAAAGCCTTTATTCCTCAGTAGAAAAGGCTACAACTTTTATTAGCAAATGTTTAAAATTCACTACTGAATTAGATTTACCAGAAAATCAAGGTGTTTGTTTTGAAGAGTTTTTAACTGAATTAAAATAATATAAAGGAGAGAGGTATTATGGTTATTTTATATACAAGCAATAAAGGTAATTTTATAAATTTAAAAAATATAACCATTTCAGAAATGGAGTCAAAAGGAATTAAAAAAAACATATATGTAAATTTAACTAATCGTTGTCCATGTGCTTGTACATTTTGTTTAAGAGCAACAAAAAAAATGTCTGAAACTAATAGCTTATGGCTTGAAAAGGAACCAACTGCTGAAGAAGTAATTACTGAGTTTGAAAATATAGATATAAATCTTTATGATGAAATTATTTTTTGTGGATTTGGAGAGCCAACAGAAAGATTAGATGCAATAATTGAAGTTTCAAAATATATAAAGAAAAGAAATTCAAATATGAAAATAAGAATCAATACTAACGGCTTAGGCGACTTAATCAATAAAAAAGAAATTGCTCCTTTATTAAAAGGCCTAATTGATACAGTTTCAATTAGTCTTAATTCTCCAACTGCTGAAGAATTTTATGAACTAACTAAGAATAAATTTGGAATTGAATCTTATGATGCTATGAAAAAATTTGCAGTATCATGCAAATCTTATATTCCAAACGTTGTGTTTACTGTAGTTGATTGTATTGGTGAAGATGATATTAAAGCTAGCCAAAAAGTATGTGATGATTTAGGCATAAAATTAAGAGTTAGACCTTTTGAATAAATAAAAAATGATGTTCAATATTTTGAGCATCATTTTTTATTACTTAATATATTTAAAATTTTTATTCATTTAATAACTTTTCTAATTCTTTAACATTATTTGATGTTACAACTAATATATCATCTTCCAAAATTACCGTATTCCCATTGGGTACTAATACTTCTCCATCCCTTTTTATCATAACTATAAGTACTCTACCTAAAACATCAGCATCTTTTATAGGCTTATTTATTAAACAACTTTTTTTATCAACTGAAAATTCAGTTAATGTTGTACTTTTTTCTTCACGATATTCATTAAAATATTTAAGTTTATTTCCTGATAAAACTAATATATCACCTGGCAAAATTTTTGTAGAACCATTTGGAACAAATACATCTCCATTTCTTTTTATCATTACTACAAGAATATCCTCAGGTATATTAGCATCCATTATCATTTTATTTGCAATACTATTATTTTTATCTATTGTAAATTCTATCAAACTTGTACTTTTGTTTTCCTTATAATCATTAAATGTTTTTAATACAGATTCATCATTATCTATTAAATCTAATTTTTTAGCTAATATAGGTGTAATTGTTCCTTGAGCAACTACTGAAAATAAAGCTATAAAAAATATTATATGAAAAATATCATTATTAGTTGATACTCCATATGTTTCAGCAAAAATTGCAAAAACTATAGATGCAGCCCCTCTTATTCCTACCCATGATATAAATATTTGTTGTTTTATTGGTACATTAAACCAATATAATATACTAAATATAGATATTGGTCTTGCTACAAAAATCATAAATAATGATATTAATATTCCCTTTTCCATTACTAATGGTATTCTAGATGGAAATGCTAATAATCCTAAAACAAAAAACAAGGTAATTTGCATAAGCCATGATATACCATCTAAAAATTGGAATATACTCTTCTTATGTGGTATTTTTGAATTTCCTATAATTATTCCAGTTATATAAACACACAAATACCCATTCCCCCCTAAATATTCACTAAGGGAATATGATAATATTGCAATAGCAGTAATAAATATTAGATAAAATCCTTCTATTTCAAATTTAAATTTCCTTAACAAATAAACCGATAATTTAGCTAATATTATTGCTATTACTATACCAAATAAAATTTGATTTATAGTCATTATAAATATGTTTTCATTATTATTATTTGATATTAACATTAAAATAATTGTTGTAAGCATATATGCACAAGGATCATTACTTCCACTTTCTAACTCTAACATAGATGCAATTGATCCCTTTAAATTTAATCTTTGAGATCTTAAAATAGCAAATACAGATGCAGCATCAGTAGATCCAACTATTGCTCCAATAAGTAAGCCTTCCAATAATGTTGTTTTAAATATAAAAAAACATAGTAATCCAGTCAATCCAGATGTGAAAATAACCCCTAATGTAGATAAAAGAATAGATGGTTTTGCAACAGGCTTTGCCATCTTCCAATTGGTACCGAACCCACCAAAAAACATTATGAATATCAATGCAATTATTGCAATTTTATTGGTAAGTTGATAATCATTAAAATATATCCCCACAATTCCATCCGAACCAAATATCATTCCTAAAATTATGAATATTAAAAGAATGGGCACTCCAAACTTATATAATATTTTAGTAGACGTTATACTTATTAGTAATACTAGTCCACAAATTATCATTATTTTTATCATGTACTTCCCCCTATTTTTATATAAAGTACCTATTTTATACTATTCATTTTTTACAAAGTTAAATCAAAAAATTTTTAAAATTTTTTTAATTTTCTATAACTCAATAATATACCGACTTTCTAATTATATTTTCTTTATTTTCATGTAAGATATTTCAAAATAATTTTTATATAACTATATTAATAAAATTTTGATATAATATTTATAAAAAATCACTATAAGGAGGGCTATATGAATATAATTATTTGCTTAGATGACAATAATGGAATGATGTTTAATAAAAGAAGACAAAGTCAAGATAGAATTCTTCGAGCTGATCTAAAAGAATTTATTAAAGATAAAGACCTTTATATGAATAATTATTCTTATAAATTATATAAGGATATTGATAATGGTAATATTAAAGTTTCTGAAAATTTTTTGGAACAATGTACTGAAAATGACTTTTGCTTAGTAGAAGATAAATTATTAAATAATTATATAAATAAAATTAACAATATAATTATTTATAAATGGAATAGAATTTATCCTTCTGATCTTTATTTTGATATTAATTTAACATCAAATTCATGGGAATTACTTGAGACTAAAGAATTCGAAGGATCATCCCATGAAAAAATAACAAGAATTATTTATAGGAGAGTAAACTAATGAAAAACACCTTTAAATTTAAAAATCCACTAATCTTACTTTTAGGAACTTTGCTATTTGTAAGTAACCTTATCAGTTGCTCATCAATTAATACCCTTCCTATTGTAAATGATAGTGGACAAGCAATTGAAGATTCTAATAATCAACCTTTAACAACTTCAAATACTTCAAGTACTAATATTTCTAGTATAAATGATATACCTAAATACTCAGGAAAAGATATTATTATTTTAAATAATAATGTACCTAATTTTTCTAAGTCAGATTTAACAACTACTTCTTTTGAAAAATATTCTCCATTAGATAGTTTAGGAAGATGTGGAGTTGCATATTCAAATATTGGAACTGATGTAATGCCAACAGAAAAAAGAGAGTCTATCAGCTCCGTTAAACCAAGCGGATGGCATTCTGTTAAATATGATGTTGTCGAAGGAAAATACTTATATAATAGATCTCATTTAATTGGTTATCAATTAACTGCTGAAAATGCTAATGAAAGAAATTTAATTACTGGTACAAGATACTTTAATGCTACATTAATGCTTCCATATGAAAACATGGTTGCTGACTATATAAAAGAAACTAATAACCATGTTTTATATAGAGTAACTCCATTATTTGAAGGAAATAACCTTGTTGCAACAGGTATACAGATAGAAGCTAAGTCTGTTGAAGATGATGGTGAAGGTATTGAATTTAATGTATTTATATATAATGTACAACCTGGTATTACAATAGATTATGCCACAGGTGATAGTTCTCTTAATAGTGAAGAAATAAAGAAAAATACTAATTCTTCAAATTCAATTAATATAAATAATTCAAATACCTCTAATAATAATAATAAAGATAATACTTCCTCAAACTCATCTAATTCAAATAATAATAGTAATTCTTCTAATTCAAAATCAGTTATACGAGGTAATTCTAAATCTAAAATATATCATTGTCCAGGTCAAAGTAATTATGAAACTATGGCTGATTCTGAATACCTTGTTAATTTTAATAGTGAAGCTGATGCAATTGCAGCTGGTTATAGAAAAGCAAAACGATAAACATAATAAAAAGGGTGAATTTGTTAAAATTCACCCTTTTTATTATAAGTTATAATATCAATTATTAACATAAATAAAACTTTCACTAAACACTTATTTTTCATCTTTATTTTTTTACAATTATATTTTATTTTTTAAAATCAATCTTACCCAATGATTTAATTTCCTCTAAAGCTGAAATTACCTTTACTGATATTTTTCCATCCTCATACTTACAAATACTTATTTGAGCATTTTCTTCAAATCTTACTATTCCATTACCTTCATCATATCCAATAAAACTAAGGCTTCCTGTTGAAAAATATGGTTTACCGGCAAAACTTCCTTTAAATGAATGATGAGTATGTCCAGTAAAAATACCAACTATAGAACTTTTCCTTATTAGCTCTTCAAACCCATCATTATAATTAACTGATGGTGTAGTAAATTGATTCTTTATAAGATGATGATGACAAATTAAGATAGTTTTCTTGTTATTACTAATTTCTAATTGAGTTTTTAACCAATTATATTGAGAATCAGAAATAAATCCATCACTATTTTTATATATAGAATTATCAAACCCAATTATCCTTAATCCATCTATATCATTAATAGTATTATATGGTTCATTACATTCTTTATTAAACCAACCTTTATAAAAAGCTTCTTTATTATCATGATTCCCTAATGTAATTATATATGGAATCTCCCCTAATAAATTTTCTAATTCATACTTTAAAATTTCATAATCCTCAGATGTTCCTGATTCAACTAAATCACCAGTTATAATAATAAAGTCTATTTCGCTTAAATTTATCTTATTTAAAGAATTTTTTATTTGAATCAAAGGGCTTGTCATACAATTGAAAATAGAATTATAACCTTTTTCAACCCTAGGATATCTTCTCAAAAAATGAATATCCGATAAATGTAAAAACATCATGTTAAGTACCTACTTAGCTTTCTTTTTCTTATTTCTTTTAGTTTGTATACTAAATAATATAAGTGCAATTATTGTTGCCACATAAGGAATAGAAGCCGTAATTTGTGTTTTCAAAGATGTGTTTTGAAGTACATTTCCAGCTGCCTGAGAAAATCCGAAAAATAAACTTGATAAAAGAACACCTATTGGATGTGATTTACCTAAGTTATTTGCTGCCATAGCTATATATCCACGTCCAGAAGTCATATTTTGCATAAATAATGTTACAGTTCCCATAGAGAGAAGAACTCCACCTAATCCACATAATATCCCTGATAAACTTATTGTTAAAAATTGATACTTTTCTACTGGTGTACCAAGACTTCTTGCAGCTTCTTTATTTATGCCTATAGCACGTAATCTATATCCTAACACTGTTTTATATAAGAATATATATATTCCTATAGCTAATATAAAAGCTAAGTAATCAATAATTGTTAAACCTGAAAAAATAGTGCCTATTACTGGAATATCTTTTATAATTGGCAAATTAATCTTTGAAAGGCTTACTAAGCTAGAATCAGTAAATACACCTTTAGTTTTAAATATTATATAAAGCAAGTATGTTGTAACTCCTCCTATCATAGTATTAGTTGCCATACCAACAACTACTGGAGATGCTTTTAACTTAATTATGCAAAATCCTACAATAGCAGATACTATCATTCCACTAATTGCACCTGTAAGAACAGATAAAAATACATTGTGTGTATAATAATTTGCAACTATACTGAAAAATGCACCTGTTAGCATTGTTCCCTCCATTGCAATATTAAAGATACGTACTTTAGTGCATATAGCAGCTGCTAAAGTAACTAGTAAAATAGGTGTCATCATACGAAGAGTGGAATTAGCAACAACTGCTAAATAATCTACACTTAATTCCATTATTGTACTCCTTCCTTATCTGTTATATTTTGCTTCTTCTTATACCATTTAACAGCAAATTTAGCAGTAATTAACAAAGTAATAATACCTTGAATAATTGTTGTTACTTCAGATGGTACTCCCATACTACGCTCAATAGTGCTTCCCCCCGTTGTAAGACCTGCAAGAAATATACTGCTTACTAAAATACCAACTGGATGATTGCTTGACATTAATGATGCTATAATACCAGTCCATGCATACCCTGGAGATGTTATCATACTATCAACATAACGATATCGTGTTCCTAAAACTTCACATGCTCCTCCAACCCCTGCTAAGGCTCCACTTAACATTAATACGTAATACATCATTTTGGTGCTATTAATACCACCATAATTAGCAAAGTTAGGATTTAATCCACCCATTTTCGCTTTATATCCAAAGCTTGTTTTTTTCATTATAAAAAGTATAACTAGCACACAAATAACAGCAATTACAAATCCCCAATGTAATGAATAACCTTTAAACATTTTAGGTAAAATATTATCAGTTAACTTTTGAGTTTGAATTGCAGAAGAATCTAGTCCTAACGGATCCTTTACTACATATGTTGTAAAATAAGATGCTATATAATCTGCAATATAATTCATCATAAGAGTTATAATAAGTAAATCTAATTTAAATCTTTCACTTACATATGCAGAAATAAGAGAATATAAAACTCCTACTAATGCCCCACTTAAAAGAGACATTGTAACAACAAATACTGTTGGTCCAGGACATATTACAGCTACAACAGCTGATGTAAATGCACCTAAAACCATTTGCCCTGCAGCACCTAAACTTGAATATCCTGATCCCCAAGCTAAGGCTCCAGCAAGTCCTGCAAATATAATAGGAACTGAACGTGTTAAAGTCGTGGTTAAATAATATGCTGAACCAAATCCACCCTTAAACATCCCTATAATTGCCTCAAAAGGATTAAAGCCAGAAAATGCTATAATTACACCACCTATTAATAATCCAACAACAATTGCTTGTAGAGGATGCTTTAATGGTTCACATATCCTAGAAAACTTGTTCTTTTTAATGTTCCTATATAACGAATTTTTATTTTCCATTATTATTTTTACCTCCTACCATTAAAAGACCTAATGCCTTTTCATCAATACTTCCTCTTTTAAATTCACCTACAATTTCGCCTTCATAAATTAGATAAATTCTATCACTTAAATCCATAATTTCACTTAATTCAGAAGATACTAATAATACACTATCACCATTATTCCTCTTTTCAACAAGTTGATCATGAATAAATTCTATTGCTCCTATATCAATCCCTCTTGTAGGTTCACAAGCAATAATAAGAGGAGTTTCCTTAGACATTTCTCTTGCAACAATAAGCTTTTGAGCATTCCCACCTGAAAGTTCTTTTATTTTTTGAGAATATGAATCCGCTTTCACCCTAAATTTTGAAATTAAATTTATAGCATGATTTATAACCTTATCAGTATTTAAGATACCCCTTTTAGAAAATTCATCACTATCCTCATATCCCATTAATGCATTTTCAGCAAGAGTTGCATCTGGAGCACTTCCCCACATATATCTATCCTCTGGAACATGAGCTATTCCAGCTTCTCTTATATCCCTGACAGTATTATTAGTAATATCTTTGTTATTGATGATTACATTGCCAGTATCAACTTTTTCTAATCCTGTTATACATCTTATAAGCTCTGATTGACCATTACCAGATACTCCCGCAATACCTACTATTTCTCCTCTTTTAATATGTAAATTAACATTATTTAAAATATTTTTATTATGTTCTCCCATTAAAGTTAAATCTTTAACCTCTAAAAGCTTTTCATTAGTTTCTTTTTCCAGAATCACTCTATTAGTAATTTGTCTTCCTACCATTAAATAAGATAATTCATCTATGCTTGTATCTTTCTTTAACTTCTCAGCAACTACTTCTCCAAGTCTCATTACTATAACCCTGTCTGCAACTTCCATAACTTCATGAAGTTTATGTGTTATAATTATTAAACTTTTACCTAGATTCGCCAATTGCTTCATAGTTTTTAAAAGTTCATCTACTTCAATAGGAGTAAGAACTGCTGAAGGTTCATCAAAAACTATAATATCTGCATTTTGATAAAGGGTTTTTAATATTTCAACACGTTGTTGAAGTCCAACTGGACATTCTTCCACAATTGCATTTGGATTTACATTTAACATATAACGCTTTGAAAGCTCTTCTACCTTTTCAATATTCTTTTTATAATCAAAGAATATCCCCTTTTTCATTTCATTCTTATATACAATGTTTTCAGCTATAGTCATTGATTCAAAAAGCATAAAATGTTGTTGAACCATTCCAATTCCTTGCTTCATTGCATCTGATGGATTATGAAAATTCATTTTCTTACCATTAATAAATATTTCTCCTGAATCAGGTTTTTCTAACCCATAAAGAATTTTCATTATAGTTGACTTTCCTGCACCATTTTCACCAACAACAGCAAGTATTTCTCCTTTATTAAGATTAATATTAACTTTATTATTAGCAACTACATTACCATAGGTTTTAACGATATTTTTCATTTCTAAAAGCATGTCAAAGTTACTCCTTTTCTAAACTAATATGTAATATATAAAAAAATCTAATCTTCAAAATAAGTATTTCTGCTACTTTTAAAACTTCTATACAATTTCCTATGAAATATAAATTTTTCAAGATAATAAATTAAGGGCCAAAGCCAAAATTGCCTCTGCCCCTTATTTAAAGTAAAATAAATACTTATTATAATCCAATTATTTTGCAGATTCCTCAGGAACTTCTATAACTATTTCACCTGAAATAATTTTTTCTGCTGCTGCCTTACCAGCTTCTATAACTTCATCAGTTATAATTTCTGTATTTCTATAATTCATTTCCTCTGGTAAAACACCTACAACCCCAAATGCACCTTCTTTTAATCCTAATACTTGTGAACCGCCATTTAATTTACCAGCTAAAAATTCATCAATTATAGTATTCATAACAGCTCCAGTATTCTTTAATAATCCACTTATGATACTTGTATTTTCAGAAGTTGTTTGGTCAACACTTAATCCTGTTGTATATATTGGTGTACCCTTTTTATTTAATTCTTGAGCTGCTTGATATATACCTGAATTTGCACTTGCAGATACTCCTCCAAATATAAAGTTTGCTCCTGCAGCCTTTTGTTGTAATGCATACTCATAAGCTAAATTAGTATCATTATAAGAATTAGTGTAATTATACATAAAGTTAGCATTTGGATTAACAGATTTTACTCCTTCTGAAAATCCATATCTATATTTATAAGTAGCTTGTGTTTGAAATGATGCTATATAACCATATAAGCTTTCATTAGGAAAAGCTGTTCCAATCATTGCACCTAATACATATGAACCTTGTGCTTCATTAAATCCAAAACTTGTTACCTTTTGGTTAGCAGCTGTTGTGTCAATTACTGCATATTTAGTATTTGGAAACTTATCTGCTGCATCACTAAAAGGATCAGCTGCTTGCCATCCAATACCTATTATTAAATCATATCCTTCATTAGAAGCTGCAAGTGTATTTTCCTCCCAAGCAGCTGTATCTGTACATTCAATAGACGTCATCTTAAATCCATAAGTATTACTTGCCTTTTCTAAAGCTTCATATGCTTGAAGAATAAATTGTTCTGTTCCAATTGTATCTGAAATTAAAGCTATATTTAACTTTGAATAATCTCCATTAGTATCTTTGATACCAATTGATTCATTGCTTGTTGAATCTGAACATCCGGCAAAAAGAAAAGTTGTCATGATAAATAGTAAAGAAGTTATTATTTTTTTCATTATTTAATCTCCTGTATTTCATTTTTGTTACTTTAATTATAATAATTATATATGCTTTTAAATATGACATAGGTCATATTTCGATAAAAAAACTGTATATTTTTTTATTTATTCTTTTTATTATTCGCTTTTATTGTAATTAAACATCATTTTTTGTATTATTTTATTTTTATATTACTTTATTTTCTTTAGAATAATTTATTTATACTTAATATTACATTATTGTAAGAAATAATTATTTTTCATTCGCATTTCATCTTATTGTTATATATTTTTCATTATGTTAAAATCATAAATGTAACTAGAATAATATTATTGTTAATTAACTTACTCGTTTGGAGGCATTATGATAATTGTTAAAAACAAAGATTTGCTAGATAAATACATTTCTACAACTGGAATTTCCAGACTTTTTTCTCAAGATATAAGTAATCTATTAGAACTGTTCTATCTAGAAAAGGGAGATTTTCTAATTAATGAGGGAGAATGTTCCGATTATTTATTTTTTTTAGTAAATGGTAAATTAAAAGTTTTTTCTCATTCAACTTCTGGAAAAATAATGTCTTTATCACTTTTTAATTCATTTCAAATTATAGGTGAAACTTGTAGCTTATGGAATAAACCTCCTACAGCATCAGTCCAAGCTACTTGTAAAACATATTGCATAGGTATATCTATGCAATATAGAGACCTTCTTTTAAACGATATAGTATTTTTAAGATATATTTGTCAAAATTTAGGTGATAAACTAAGTTATATGAATAATAATACTTGTATTAATCTTTATGAATCATTAGAGAGTAGATTAGCTTCCTTTATATTAAAATCAGAAAACAATGGTATTTTTTCTTATAACTTAACAGAATGTGCAGAACTTTTATGTACAAGCTATAGGCACTTACTAAGGATTATTAATTTATTTTGTAATACAAATAAGTTATCTAAAAATGGAAAATCATATAAAATTATAGACAGAGGCTATTTAGAAAGTATTGCTTCTAATTCAATTATTACATAAATAAAATCTAATATAATATAAAGGGGTTCTCACTAAAATTTTATACATATTAATTATTTTTATAATAAAAATCAATAAGATATATTGCAGTATTTATTTTAATGAGCTTCCCCATTTTACTACCTTTCCTGAATAAACTTTATATACTTTTTAATAATTTCTACACATTCATCATAAGAAAATCTAGATGTATTTAAAATTAAATCATAATTTTCAGCATCTCTCCATTTTTGTCCTGTATGATATCTATAATAAATTCCCCTATATATATTGGTCTTATTTATCCACTCTTCAGCCTCTTTTCTTTCCATACCCAATCTTTTCATTTCTCTAAGTATACATTCTTCATTATTTGCATGGACAAATATTTTTATTACATTTTTATTATCTCTTAAAACATAATCTGCTCCACGACCTATTACAATATATGAGTTTTCCTTTGCTAACTCCTTTAACACCTTTGCTTGATAATTAAATAAATTATCATTTGAAGTAAAATCATTACTTTCTGGTGGAATCAATTCCCCATTATAAACTCGTTTTGATACCTTATATAAAATACTCTTTTTTGTATCTTCATCAACCATTGCAAATAGCCTTTCATTTATTCCACTATCATCAGATGCTAATTTTAATAATTCCTTATCATAAACCTTTATATTTAACTGCTTAGCTAATAAATTAGCTATAATAGACCCACCACTTCCACAGCTCCTTGTAATAGTTACAACAAAGTTATCCATAAAATCCACTCCCTTTATAAAAATAAATTAAGTAATTTAACTAATTAAATATCTAAGTATTAACTTTATTGTTATTTAAACTTATCTTTAAGCTTATAATCATATAGTAAAATATAAAACTGTATTATTATATATAATTTTATTTTCTTCAATATTCCTGATTTGAAAATTTCTAATATAAATCTACTTCAATTTACCTTTTATATTTACTATAATCTTATACTCCTTATTTTTAGTGCTTTTGGTCAAGAAAAAAGAGCCTTTACTCCTAAGAATAAAAGCTCCTTACTTTAAAACATATTTTACTTATAACTAGTTTAATATTTATTATTATGTTATAAATTACTATATATATTTTTATTTATTAACAAATAGCTCCTCCAACAGCATTAATATCATTTTTATTTTCAATAGCTGCTTTTATTGCTAATTCTAGTCCCTTACTAATATCAGCTATGCTCATTGATGGCTTTCCTGGTTTATCTATAACTTGAGCTGGTATATATGGAACATGTATAAATCCAGCTTTCATATTAGGGTACTTCTTATCAACTAAGTATAATAAGTGATACATAACATGGTTACATACAAAAGTTCCTGCTGTGTTTGAAACTGATGCAGGTAATCCACCTTCTTTAATTTCATTAACCATTGCTTTTATTGGTAGGTTAGAAAAATATGCTGGTTCACCATCTTCATATATTGATATATCTATAGGTTGCTTACCTTCATTATCTGCTATTCTTGCATCATCTAAATTAATTGCAACTCTTTCTGGAGTAATATCAAATCTTCCTCCAGCTTGACCTATTGATATTACTATATCAGGATTATATTTTTCTATTTCTTCATTAATTTTTTCTAATGACTTTCTAAATACCGTTGGTATTTCAATCTTAATTACTTCAGCATCTGAAATATTGTCTGGTAATAATTTAACAGCTTCTAATGCTGGGTTTATATTTTCTCCTCCAAATGGATCAAATCCAGTTATTAATACTTTCATATTTTTTTCTCCTTAAAATTTCATCTTATTTTATAAATATAATTATTTTAAATAAAACAATTATATTTTTAATACTATTATATATATTTATTAACTAAATTAAAATGCTAAGAAATACATTAATAAAATATGAGTAATTAATAAACCTATAGCTACTGGTGCTTGATGTCTTATTATTGCATTTTTATCATCAATTTCAAGTAAAGCTGCTGGCATAACATTAAAGTTAGCTCCCATTGGTGTTAATAATGTTCCACAATATCCTGCTGTTAATGCTAAAGATCCAGCAATAGCTACATTAGCTCCTTGTGCAAATACGAATGGTATACCAACTCCAACAGTTATTACTGAAAATGCAGCAAATGCATTACCCATTATCATTGTAAATAATGCCATACCCACACAATATGCAGTAACACCTATAAATACATTACCCTCTGGTAATACACTTGATATACCAGAAGAAATTACATCTCCAACACCAGCTGCTGTAAATACAGCTCCAAGTGCTGCTAATAATTGTGGTAATATTCCTACCGGTCCTACTGATTGAATCATTCTATCAGATTCTTCAACAAGAGCTACTGGCTTAGCTTTTGTAATAATAAATGTTACTATCATTGCTACAATAGATGCAACCCCTATTGCTGCAGTTCCTGAAATTGGTGTAAATTGTGCAATTCCTAAGGCTACTAAAGCTATAACTAATGATGGTATAAATATCTTTAATCCTAACTTTTTAGCTTGCTCTTCTCCAAACTTTTCATTTAAAGTCTTAATATTTCCTGTTTTTACTTGCTTAGTTAAAGTAAGCACTGCAATGACAACTAATATTCCACCAACAATAACTGATGGTATATATGGGCCAAATATAAATATAAATCCTAATAATGCCCAAAATAAAGTCGTTCCTATTTTAGCCTTATGATTTTTATCTTTTAATGTTAATAAAGCTGTATTTAACATCATAATTCCAATTATTATGTAGAATATTTCTAATAATATATTAGAAATTGCTTTAAAATCCATATGTCTTTTCTCCTTTGTAACTATTTATTTCTTTTTCCAAATGTTCTTTCTAATTGCTTATCAAGGATAATATTTTGAATAATTACTAATATAAATGCAATTACTGCTACAGGAACTGATGCTTTTGCTATCTCTAATCCTGTTGTTGCATATCCTAAATCACTTAATGTATTAGAAATTAATAAAACTCCACTACTTGCTAAGAAAAGATTTTGCCCATAAAAATTACCATAGTTATCCATAGATGCTGCTGCTGCTTTAATCTTATCTTCATATTTTTTATCTATTTCACCATATTTACTTATAGCTGCACCTTGAGCCATTGGATTTATTAAAGGTCTAACAAATTGAGGATGTCCACTTATTCTTAATGACATAGCTCCAGCAATTTGTCTTATTAAACAATAAAGTGTTAAAAGCTTTCCTGTTGAAAGATTTTTTATATTTTTAATTAATTCAACTGCTTTCTCTTTTAATCCATATCTTTCTGATATACCTATTATAGGTAAAGTTAATATAAAAATAGTTATTAATCTTTGATTAACAAATGTTTTACCAAGTATTGATAATATTTCAGTAATATCCATATGTGCTGCAAAACCTGTAGTAAGTGCTGATATTATTATTACAGCAATACTATCTAATTTTAATGCAAATCCTACTATCACCACAAAAATTCCAATTAGTACCATTTTATCTCCCTCCAAATTTTCTTTATAATATATTTATACTCTTTTTTTTCTATGTTTGTCTACAAGAATTTTATACCTTATGTATTTTTTTATATATTTTTATATAATTTATTTAATATTATAACAGTTTTATTAATAAAATAGCAATATAATTATTTATAAATCATTATATTGTTATACATAAAATTTTTAGCCTTAAACAAAATTTACTATATTATAGTTTCACATTCTAATATTAAAACCTTAATATCTATAATTAAAAATATAATTATTTTAATTTTAAATTAAACTAAATTTTAAATATATAATTTATAAATTTCAAAATACTGTTTCACTTAAAACAAAACTTAAGCTTAGGATGTATACTAAATTTAGTAACTATCCTAAGCTTAAGTTTTATTACTTTTATATTTTTTTATAAATACAAACTATCAATTGAAAAATTTGCACTGTCGTATTAACCTATTTAATAAATTATATTATTTTATTAAGGAATTATCTCCAATATATATACTAATAACCCTAAAATTAATAATAAAAGTAGTATAAATAATATAATATTAAATATCATACTCAACCTCTCATAAATACTTTGTTTAAATATATTCTCAATGTAAAATAAATATTATCTTTATTTTATATTATTTGTCCCTTTTTAGGTAAAAGTATATCTCCATTTTCATTATAAAGCTTTTCTGGGCGATAAGAATGAATTGGAACTAATAGTTTTGGAGAAATTAAATTAATTATTTTTATTAAATCCAGTGGTCTTGCATGTCCAGTACATTTAACAATATTAAACTTTATATCATTATCTTCAAAATTCTTTACAAACGGCTTAAAATTAGGATCAAAATCACCTAATGGAGTTGCATCTGTATGTATATAAACTCCACCTTTTTTTAATTTATTAATATACTTTAACGCCAATTCATCTAATTGCCAAAAATACTTATTTTCATCATTTAACAACTCTTCAAAATCTATTTTTAAATTTTTATTTAATCCATAATCTTTGTCATCTAATTGATAATAATACGTTTCAACTCCGATTGCCTCTTTTATTACATATGTGTTATAAGCACTTAATACTACTGTTCTTGGATTAGTTTTTATTATATTTAAAATCCTCTCAATATTTGAAATATAATAATTAAATGTTATTTGCTTTTCTATATTACTTTTTACTATATTATTAATCTTTTCAATAAGTTCATTTTCATTAATTGTTTCTACTTCTTCTAACTCATCATCATATTCTTTAAATGAAACACTTACCCCTTCAATTAATAATACATCACAATTTTTACTTTCTTTGCAAAAATTCAATGTATCCTTTTCTCTATATCCATGAAGTCTTAAATCTCCAGAATAAGCTATTTTCATTTCTGGAGTTTCTATTAATAATCCACAAGCTCCATAAGCATCATGATCAACTGGCATAACCTTTACTTTTATCTTACCAACTGTAACAATTTCATTTTCTTTAACTCCAGTAACTTCTCTTGTATTAGAACCTTGCTTTTGATATAAAGGAAAAATGAAATCATCATTAATATTTAACGTATTTATTAATGATTTTGTTCCCTCTAATGTATATAGTGGTATTTCTGGTCTTAAATAATTTACTATTTTAGAATGATCTAAATGTATATGTGATAGAAAAACTGCAGTATATTTAAATTTATTTTCTTTTGACTTATACCCTTTTAATGGTATTTTAGTATCAAAAATATTATCTAAATACGGTACTAAATTATTATCTAATAACCCTTGTAAATCCGAGGGTTGCACACTTGATGATGGATTAAATTCACTTCCAAAATCAAAGAAAATATGACTATCTTCATATTCTATTTCAATTATTGTTCCACCAATTGTTAATACTCCACTATGAAATGTTATTTTTGTCTTTTTATTCTTCATCATGCTTATATACTCCTTATCACTTGTATACTTTTTATCATTTACTTATACTTATATCATATCTTATTCCATTTTAATTTCAATGCCATAAATAATCCATTAACTTATATATTAATATATAAAAGTTCATATAACTAATGATTTTAACTAAAAAACTACATAGGAAAATAACCTTTATAGCCTTTTATTTTTATAATTTTCAGTTTTAAGCCATTTATAAAAACTAAAATAAATACTTTATGTTTAATTATAATAAATTTTAAAATAGTTTATTTAATCACATTTATTTTTATCTTAAGATAAAAAATTACTTATTTCACATTTAAACTTAGTTATTTTTATAAAAATAATCTAAAATATCATCAAATGTTTCAAAAGCTAAGCCTGCTGCTTCACAACATTCAGTTATAGCCTCTTCCATTTCCTTTATTGGAATATCTTTTATTGTATCACATTTAATTCCTTCTTTACGATATGATTCGCAAATGGCATTTTCAAGTTCTTCTTTTGAAACACCATCTTCTTTAAAAATGTTTAAAAATATTTCTCTAATATTATTTTCTCTTTCTATTTCCGTTAATATATTTTCCATATATCCTCCAAATTCATCTCAAAATTTTACAGCCTATTCATATTATATCACATTTTATGAAATTGTTAATATTTCAAAAATAAAGCAATAATTAATCATTTATATAAACAATTAATTATTGCTTTTCATACTTTATTTAAACTACTTCATTAAATAATTATCAACTGCTAATGCAACCTTTCTTCCTTCAGTTATTCCCCAAACGACTAACGAAGGACCTCTTCTTGCATCACCTGCTACAAATACCTTTTCCTTAGATGTTTTATAATTTATATCATTTGCATTTATACTTCCTCTTTTATTTAAATCAACACCTAAATCATTTGCTATATAATCTTCAACTCCTGTAAATCCCATTGCTATTAATACTAAATCTGCATTCCATATCTTTTCTGAATTTTCTACTTCTTTAAGATTCATTCTTCCATCCTCACCTTTAATCAATTGTACATCAACAGTTTTTAAAGACTTAACATTTCCATTTTCATCCCCATAGAATTCTTTAACACTTGTTAAGTATCTTCTTGGATCATGTCCAAACTTTTCAATATATTCTTCTTGACCATAATCAATTTTTAATACCCTTGCATACTCCGGCCATGGATTATTTTTACCTCGTGATTTTAATGGTTTTCCCATTATTTCAAATTGATTTACAGATTTAGCTCCTTGCCTAATAGCTGTTCCAACACAATCTGTTCCAGTATCTCCACCACCAATTACTATTACATCTTTATTAGTAGCTAAAATATCAGAACCCTTATTAAACTGAGAACCTACTATTCTTTTTGTGTTATTAGTTAAATATCTTACTGCAAAATGAATTCCATTAAGTTCCCTTCCTGGTACTTTTAAATCTCTTGGCTTAGATGCACCAATTGCAACTATTATTGCATCATATTCCTTTTGTAATTTGCTATACCTTACATCTATCCCAACGTTAATACAGGTTTTAAATATTACCCCTTCTTCCTTAAGAATATTAACTCTTCTTTCTATAATATTCTTTTCTAATTTCATATTAGGAATACCATACATCATAAGACCACCAACATAATCTTCTCTTTCATATACAGTAACATTATGTCCTAATTTATTTAAAATATCAGCAGATGCAAGACCTGATGGCCCTGAACCAATTATAGCTACTTTTTTACCAGTTCTTATTTTAGGTGGATTAGCCTTAATTTTCCCTTCAGTAAATCCTTTTTCAATAAGATACTTTTCATTTGCTTTAACTGTTACAGATTCTCCATTTAACCCACAAGTACATGCATTTTCACATAATGCAGGACATACCCTAGATGTAAATTCTGGAAAATTACTTGTTTTTAAAAGTCTTTCTAATCCCAATTCCCACTTATCTAAATATATTAAGTTATTCCATTCAGGAATAAGATTATGAAGGGGGCATCCTGTAGCCATACCATTTAATATTACACCAGATTGACAAAATGGAACTCCACAATCCATACATCTTGCCCCTTGCTCTCTTCTTTCTTCTTCTGTAAGAGGTACTTCAAACTCATTCCAATGATTCACTCTACTTAATGGATTTTCCCTATTACAATTTTTTCTATTAAACTCCATGAAACCTGTTGCTTTCCCCATAATCCCCCTCCTTACATAGTCTTTCCTGTCTTTTCATAAAAAGCATTTACTAAAGACTGCTCTTTAGTAACTCCCTTTTCTTCATTACTTTTAACAAGTTCTAAAACTTCCTTGTAATCCTTTGGAATAACCTTTTTAATCTTAGCTATATATAAATCAAAATTATCAATAACTTCCTTTGCTTTAACAGACTTAGTGAGTTTTTTGTGTTCATTTATTACTTCTTTTAAGAAATTAATATCATCTTTATCTAAGCTTTCAATAATAACCATTTCCTTATTTACCTTAGAATCAAAATTTCCACTTTCATCTAAAACATAAGCAATTCCCCCACTCATACCTGCTGCAAAGTTAATTCCTGTTTCACCTAATACAACTGCTTTTCCACCAGTCATATATTCACATCCATGAGCTCCACACCCTTCAACAACAGATATAGCTCCTGAATTTCTTACACAAAATCTTTCTCCAACAACACCACTAAAGAATGCTTTTCCTGATGTAGCTCCATATAACGCAACATTACCAACTATAATATTTTCATTTGCTTTTATTTTACTATCTTTAGGCTGATAAACTATTATCTTTCCGCCAGATAATCCCTTACCAACATAATCATTACCATCACCTTCAACTTCTAAAGTTAATCCATTAGGTATAAATGCTCCAAAACTTTGTCCTGCAGTCCCTTTACCTTTAACCCAAACTGTATCTTCTGGTAATCCTTCTGTTTTATATCTTCTTGTAATTTCTGAACCTAATATAGTTCCAAACGTTCTATCTGTATTAAAAATATCAATATTTATTTTTACATTTTCCTTATTTTCTAAAGCTGGCTTTGCTAATTTTAAAAGAATAGTAGAATCCTTAACTTCATCAAGTTTATGATTAAACTTCTTATTTTTATTAAATTTAACTCCATTTGTGGAATTAACTTGTGATTTATTTAAAATTAATGATAAATCAACTCTTTTAGCCTTCCAATTATCAAGATTTTCTTTTTTCTTTAATTTATCTACTCTTCCAATCATTTCATCTATGCTTCTAAATCCAAGTTTAGCCATGTATTCTCTTAATTCTTCTGCAATAAATTCCATGAAATTTACAACATACTCTGGTTTTCCTGAAAATCTCTTTCTAAGCTCCTTATTTTGAGTTGCAATTCCAACTGGACAAGTATCTAAATTGCATACTCTCATCATTACACATCCTAATGATACAAGAGGAGCTGTTGCAAATCCAAATTCTTCTGCTCCTAATAAAGCTGCTATTGCAACATCCCTTCCAGTCATAAGTTTACCATCAGTTTCTACTCTAACCCTATCTCTTAAATCATTCATAACAAGTGTTTGATGCGCTTCTGCTAATCCTAATTCCCATGGGATACCAGCATGCTGAATTGAAGTTTTAGGAGATGCTCCTGTACCTCCATCATAACCTGATATTAATATTACATCAGCTCCAGCCTTAGCAACTCCTGCAGCAACTGTTCCAACACCTGCTTCTGCAACTAATTTTACAGAAATATCAGCATAAATATTAGAATTTTTTAAGTCATATATAAGTTGTGCTAAATCTTCTATTGAATAAATATCATGATGTGGTGGTGGTGAAATAAGCCCAACTGCTGTAGTTGAATGTCTTGTTTTAGCAATCCAAGGATATACTTTTGATGCAGGTAACTGACCACCCTCCCCTGGTTTTGCTCCTTGAGCCATTTTTATTTGCAACTCATCTGCATTAACTAAATATTCTGAAGTAACACCAAATCTACCTGATGCTATTTGTTTTATTTTAGATCTTTTAGAATCTCCATTATTTAATGGAATCCATCTTTCTTTATCTTCTCCACCTTCACCAGTGTTAGATTTTCCACCTAATCTATTCATTGCTATAGCAAGTGTTTCATGTGCTTCCTTAGAAATTGACCCATATGACATTGCACCAGTTTTAAATCTCTTTACAATTTCAGATGCTGGTTCTACTTCTTCTAATGGTATAGGATTTTCTGCAAACTCAAAATCTAATAACCCTCTTAAAGTTAATCCTTCTTCTTCTTTTATTATTAATGAAGAATATTCCTTAAACTTTTTATAATCACCAGTTTTAGTTGCTTGTTGTAACTTATAAATGCTTATTGGATTATATAAGTGCATTTCTCCATCACTTCTCAATTTATCTCTACCAAAATTATCTAAATCAAAATTAATTTGTCTTAATCTCTTGTCATATGCCTTTTGATGCTTTTGTAATATTTCCTTTTCTATATCTTTTAACGTTAATCCACCAATTCTACTTACTGTATTTGCAAAATACTTATTTATCACTGATTCATCTATACCTAACGCTTCAAAAATTTGTGCTCCTTGATATGATCTAATAGATGATATTCCCATTTTAGAAAGTATTTTTGTTATACCCTTTACAACAGCTTTATCATAATTATCAGTAGCCTTTTCAAAAGGAACTGTAATTAATCCATCTTCAACTAATTGATAAATACTTTGATATGCTAAGTACGGATTAACAGCTGTTGCTCCATATCCTAAAAGTGTAGCAAAATGATGTACCTCTCTTGCTTCTCCAGTTTCAATAATAATATCTGCTAAGCTTCTAGCCCCTTTCTTAATTAAATAATTATTTACTGCAGAAACTGCTAATAATGAAGGAATAGGTGCATTATTTTCATCAACAAATTTATCACATAATATAATTACATTTGTTCCTTCCCTAATTAATTGAAGTGCTTCCCTACATAAATATTTTAATGATATTTCTAAACTGTTTTTCTTTGTAATATCAAAAGTAATATCTAATGTACTTATTTTATATCCTTGTCCATTTAATAATTTTATTTTTTCTAAATCTTCATCATTAATAATTGGATTTATTATTTCTATTTGTCTACAACTTTCAGGACAATCATCTAATATATTTCCCTTAGAACCTAAATAAACATTTGTAGAAGTTATAATTTCTTCTCTTATTGCATCTATAGGTGGATTAGTAACTTGTGCAAATAATTGTTTGAAATAATTAAATAATGGCTGTTCTTTTAATGATAATGCTGCAAGTGGAGTATCTATTCCCATAGCAGCCATTGGTTCATGCATATTTTGTGCCATTTCAAAAATATTAGTTTTTAAATCTTCATATCCATAACCAAAAGCTTTTTGATAAGTAACCCGTTTATCTTTATCCATAAATTCTTGCTTATAATTTTTAATTTCTATATTTTTTAAAGGTGTTAATCTTTCATCTAACCATTCTTGATATGGATTCTCCAAACTATATTTTTTCTTTACTTCTGAATCTTCTATCAATTTACCCTTCACTGTATCAACTAATAAAATTTTACCTGGCTCTAATCTTTCTTTTCTTATTATTCTTGATTCATCAATTTCAACTGCTCCAGTTTCTGAAGCTAAAAAAAGATAATCATCATTTGTTATATAATATCTTGATGGTCTTAAACCATTTCTATCTAAAACAGCACCAACTTTATCACCATCTGTAAATACTATTGAAGCTGGTCCATCCCAAGGTTCAATTATTGTTGAATTATATTTATAAAAAGCTTTTTTATCCATATCTATATCTTCTGCTTTTTCCCAAGGTTCTGGAATTAACATTAATATTGCTCTTTCTAAATCCCTTCCCCCCATGTATAAAAACTCTAACACATTATCAAACGTTGCTGAATCAGAGCCTTCTTTATTAATTATAGGTAAAACTTGATTTAATCTATCTCCAAAAACCTTTGATGTAATAGATGCTTCCCTTGAATAAATCTTATTAACATTTCCTCTTAATGTATTTATTTCACCATTATGAACCATCATTCTATTAGGATGTGCTCTTTCCCAGCTTGGAAATGTATTAGTAGAATATCTTGAATGAACTAATGCAATAGCAGATGTAACATCCTCATCTAATAAATCATTATAAAATTCTCTAACTTGAGTTGATAGTAACATACCTTTGTAAACTATTGTTTTAGATGAAAGTGATGCAATATATGTACTGCAATCCTTTAATTGTTTTTCCTCATTAAACTTTTTTTCAATATTTCTTCTTAATATATAAAGCTCTCTCTCAAAATCTTTAGAATTATTTATACCTTCAGGCTTATTTATTATGATTTGCATAATTGTAGGCATTGATTCTAAAGCAGCCTTTCCAATCCCCTTATAATTTATAGGAACATCTCTTAATAAGATAATTGAATATTTTCCTTCTTTTAAAACTGTATTAATTATATTTAATGCTAATTCTTTTCTTTCTTGTTCTTTTGGCAAAAATAATGTCCCTATTGCATAACTCCCTTGATTAGGTAAATTAACATTAGCTTCATTACATACTTTTTTAAAAAAATAATGTGGTATTTGAATTAATATTCCTGCACCATCACCAGTATTTTCATCTGCTCCAGTACCACCCCTATGCTTTAAATTTTCTAAAATATCTAAAGCATCATTTATAACCTTATTAGATTTTTCGCCCTTAATATTAACTACAGCACCAATTCCACATGCATCATGCTCAAAACTGCTATTGTATAGCCCCCTATTTTCATTCATAATATAGCGCTCCTTTATTTATAACTTATTTATAAATGTATCTGTTGTTTTCTAATTTAAAGTAAATATCTATTTAGTAAGCCCCATTGCTTAATAAACTTTACTAAAACTATTAATTGAAAACAAAATATGAAATAAACTTTTTGCAAAAAATCTCTTTTCTATTTTAATACAATTTTTATATTATTTTCATTATATACAACTTTAAATATAATTTCAATTTTTTGTTAATATCTTTATATACTTTCACCAGAAAATTTATCTAAAATATATTCATGAACATTTTTTTTTGATAATATGTTATTTTACATTTTATAAATTAATAATATTTATATTTTAATAAAAACATAAAATGAAATTTATATTTTCAATCCCTTTATTTTACATTTAATAAACTTATTAATTTACCATTATATTCCTAAATTAAAACTCATATCATATATTAACTATATATTAATATTATTTTAGAGGTTATTATGAAAGATGTACTTAAAAAAATTAATGATTTAGAAGATCTAATTGGCCATACTCCTTTAATAGAAATTTCATTTAGATATAATCAAAAAAACATGAAAATTTATGCCAAGTTGGAATATTATAATTTAACAGGTAGTATAAAAGATAGAATTGCACTATATATGCTAAAAAAGGCTTATATAAAAAAACAGTTACATGATGAAGATCTTATTTTAGAAGCAACAAGTGGTAATACAGGAATATCATTTGCTGCTATTGGAACATATTTAGGATATAATGTTCATATTTATATGCCTGATTGGATGAGTTCTGAACGAATTAAACTTCTAGAAAGCTATAATGCTAAACTTCATTTAGTTTCAAAAGAATCTGGTGGTTTTTTAAAATGTATAGATTTAATAAATCAATGCAAGAATAATTGTCCTAATATATTTCTTCCTCAACAATTTTCTAATATAGATAACACATATTCTCATTATTATTCAACAGCACCTGAAATATACAATACATTAAAACATCATCACTTAACTCCATCAATATTAGTTGCAGGTGTAGGTACTGGTGGTACAATAATGGGTATTTATAAATACTTAAAAGAAAAAAATCATCATTTAAAAGCCTATCCACTAGAGCCTTCTTCATCACCAACATTATCAACTGGCACTCATACTGGTCATCATAGAATTCAAGGTATATCTGATGAATTTATCCCTCCAATCTTAGATTTAAATAGATTAGATAATATTATTAGTGTTGATGATGGTGATTCCATAATAATGGCCCAAAAACTTTCTAGAGAATTAGGACTTGGTGTTGGTATTTCCTCAGGTGCTAACTTTATTGGAACTGTAAAAGCATTAGAACTTAACAGTATAAATTCTGTAGCAGTAACTGTTTTTGCCGATGATAATAAAAAATATCTTTCAACTGATTTAATGAATAAAGAACCTATAAAAGAAGACTATATTTCACCTAATATACAGCTTCTTGATATTAAATCCCTATAATATATTACAAAAGTAAATTATATTTTTATTTATGAATACAACTAACTAACCTTAAGCAAACTAATATTAGAAACTAATTTTAGGAGATGTTTAAATATGAAAGAAAAATTTAAAACAATATCAATATTATTATTAGGTTTGCTTTTATTTGGATTAGTTGGATGTGGTAGTGATAAAACTGCTGATAAGAAAAATCCTCCAACAAACCAAGAGTATTATGATTATTTAACAGAACGATATAATTATTATTTTAACAATTCAGATTTAGATACTAACTATGATGTATTTTTAGATAATTTTACTTATGATGGTTCATATGATGAATTTATAACTGTATATAATGATGATTATGGTCAATTAAAAAGAAATTTAGAAGCATTTAAATCTGATTTAGAAAATAATGTTATTAAAGGAAATGATGAAGTTGATAAGTATAATCAAGAAATGATTACTGCTACTGATAAAGCTATTATTGCTGTTGATGATTACATTGGTTCCTTTGGAGAAAAGGCTAAAGATTATGCAACTTTATCTAAAGATGAAGTAGTTAAAGGATTAAGATCTTTAACTTTAGATGCTCATAATGCTAGATTAGATTTAAAAAATTTATATGATGATGCTAAAGATAAATTAGGAATTAAATAGTTAAATTTTAAATGAACTCCTTTGTCATATATATTTGGAGTTCATTTTCCGTTATTGCTTAAATTAATTTTTTAATTAAATTTATTAAATGAACTTATACATTTTTTCTATTTTAAATATAGTAAATATTATTTTAATTGGAATACACTAATGAAAATTAAAATCCTAATTCTTATACATTCGTATATGTTCATGTTTAGAGTAATACAATGGATAATGTTAATGATGTTATAACTAAGTTAAATAAAAATCCTAAAGTTAAAATTGTAACTTCAGATAACTTTGTTAAGTTAATACAAGATAATGTTCCACATTGTAATTAAAATTAACTTATAATACTTTTTTAATAAAATTAAGGGGCTGTCGCACTAAAATTTTTATACACAATATATTGTTTTGAAAAATAAAAAT
>UQFE01000020.1 GCA_900540255.1 uncultured Clostridium sp. | reverse complement strand
AACCTGCGACCTCATGGTCCCAAACCACGCGCGCTCCCATCTGCGCCACACCCCGATAATCATCTTGCATTCATTTATCTTGCCGCACCTCTCTGCGACAAAGATTATTCTACATGATGATTTTAAATCCGTCAACACTTTTTTTTAAATTTTTTTATTTTTTTTTATTTTATACTTCTTTTATGTATAAAATAGGTTCTTTATCTTCAATTAAATCAATATATCCTAGCGTTTTGCTTGGACTACTCATACCTAAAGAAACACTTCCTGGATTCATTAATATTATCCCATCACATTCTTCTATAATTGGAATATGTGAATGACCAAATAAAACTATATCTACATCTAATTCCTTTGCTCTATAAAAAATAGAATTATATCCATACTTAACACCATATCTATGCCCATGACACATAAATATCCTTTTACCTTGTATTTCAATAACTCTTTCCTCAGGATATAATCCCCTTATATCACAATTTCCTCTTACAGCATATACTTCCCCATTAAACCCTTCAGTAATTTCTTCTAAGTCTCTTTCACCATCACCTAAAAACAAAAGTATATCTGCATTACTAATTTTCTTTTTAACCTTCTCTATACTGCTTCTATTAGCATGTGAATCACTTATTACTGCAATAAGCATATAAATCACCCCTTTAATTAATAAATTTTTATCAACATATTTAAGTACAGGGGATGTCGCATTAAGAATAAATACTACAATATATTGTATTAATTTTTATTTTTTAAAACAATATATTGTGTATAAAAATTTTAGTGCGACAGCCCCAATTTACTATAATAAATTTATATTTTATCACTTAAAATATCTTTTAATTTTTTCAATGCATTTCCTCTATGAGAAATAGAATTCTTTTCTTCTGCCGTTGCTTCTCCAAAAGTTTTATTAAATCCTTCATAAAAGAATAATGGATCATATCCAAATCCACCTTCATTTTTTAATTCTTTAATAATATATCCTTCTACTTCCCCACGTACAACTTTAATTTTACCAAATTCATTAATTAAAGATATTACACAAACAAACCTTGCATTTCTATCTTTACCACTGAAATTCTTCATTTCATCTAATAACTTAATATTATTTTTATAATCATCTCCATGTTCACCAGCATATCTTGCAGAATATACCCCAGGTGCACCATTTAAGCTATCTACTTCCAACCCAGAATCATCAGCTAAAACTAAAAAGTCCTGTTCTCCCATACTTTTTAAATATTTATATATTTCATTAGCCTTTTTTTGTGAATTTTCTTCAAAAGTCTTTCCATCTTCCTCAACATCAATGTTAATATTCATATCATTTAATGAAAAAACTTCATAATTAAGCCCTTTAAGTATTTCTTTTATTTCTTTAATCTTTTTAGAATTATTACTAGCTAAAACAATTTTTTTCATATTATTTATCTTCTCCTGTACCTATCCATAAAGAATCCATTTTTAAAGCATCCTTTTGTAGCTGAATCATTTGTTTTATACCCTTTTCTGCTAAATCTAATAATTCATTTAATTCACTTCTATTAAATGGAGCTTCTTCACCAGTCCCTTGAATTTCAACAAACTCACCATCATCTGTTCCAATAACATTCATATCTACTCTAGCTTTTGAATCCTCTTCATAACATAAATCAAGTAATTTTTCATCCCCAACAATCCCAACACTTGTAGCACACAGGAATTTTCTAATAGGATAAACTTTAAACGGCTTTTGTTTATGAAGTTTATTCATTGCATCTACTAAAGATACAAAAGCTCCACAAATAGATGTAGTTCTTGTGCCTCCATCTGCTTGTATAACATCACAATCTATCCAAATAGTTTTCTCACCTAATGCCTTTAAATCAACTACAGATCTTAATGCTCTTCCTATAAGCCTTTGTATCTCCATAGTTCTTCCATCAATCTTTAATCTTGATATATCCCTTGGCTTTCTAGTTGCTGTTGAACGTGGAAGCATATTATATTCTGCTGTAATCCACCCTTCTCCACTTCCCTTTAAAAAAGGAGGTACTTTATCTTCTATTGATGCTGTACAAATTACCTTTGTATCTCCAACCTCTATAAGAACAGATCCCTCTGCATGTTTTATATAGTTTCTAGTTATTTTTGCATTTCTTACTTGATCATTTCTTCTTGTTCCACTTCTCATTAAATACTCCTCCATATAATTAATTTTTACTCGCTATATATTATAAATTTCTCCTTTTTAAAAAAATAATGCAACAAATTCTTCTTAAACTCATAATATTAAATAAGGATTAATTAAGAGGTGAAGAATTTGAGATATATTGGTCCATTTTTTAGAATGAATAGCCTTTCTGAAAAGGAAATTAACGGACAACTTTTCTATTTATCTAAAGAAGCAGTAAAAACTATAGTACTACAATCTAAATGTGGTTTAGTTTCTAAAATAAGAAAGAATAAATCATCTTCCTCCATTGATATTAGCACAAATAGTAATTTTTCTCCACTATTATGTGTTTATAGAAAATCATCTTCTAACTTTATTCATAGCAAAAATTCTAATGGATTTGATGAAGATACTTTTAAAAAAGAAATTAACCCTAGTACTAACGCATTAATGACTTTATGTTTATTAGAATTATTAGATTATTATAGAAGTTTTGAAAACATAGATAGTAACAATTATGATTTATACACCGTATATAACACTTTAGCAAAAGAGCAATTGAAGTTTTACTCTTCTAATTTAAGAAATGGAGAAGGTGTATTTATAGATAAAAAAAATTTACTTGAAAATAACTCTAAAAATTTCAATTTAGTTGATAAAGATAATAAATTTAAATTTTCAGACCAAGCATTTATGATGATTGCTTATTACATTTTCTCTGTTAAAAATCCTAAAGATGATATTTCAGCTACATATGCTGAATTTGCATCACAAATTTTAAAGATGTTTTGTGATTTTAAAGATAAATTATATGAATGTTCTCTTGATGAAATTTGTAAAGTATTATTATCATTAAACATCTTATACGATTATAAAAAAGATGATGAAATTAGAGATTTAATAACAGACTTAGCTGATTATTCCATGAGTAAGTTTGATGAAAAAGATTATTATGTTGATTCATTAGATACAGCTTCTTTATGCTCATTAGTTTTAACCTTATCCTACGAACATACAAAAATAATTACTTTCTTAGATAAATCTACTGAAATAATTAATAGATTATATTCTTTATATGATGAAGATAAAGGAGCTTTTTATAAACTATCATCAAAGAAAGAAATAAAATATTCATGTTTTGATATTACATTTTATATTTTATCATTTATTATATATGATGATAAAATTGGAAATTCTTCTGAATATAAAAAAATGATATCTACTGTTTATAAAAAGTTTATAATAAATTCAGGAATTATAACAAGTTGGCCAGAGGCCCCTACCCTAGATGACTTTGAGCGATATCGTAGTTTTAGCTTAAACTCTAAGGACATGGTTGATGAAAGTTATTTTAGAATGCCAGACCTTCCTACTCCCGATAGTAATGGAAGTGCTCCTATATTTGCAAAGTATGTTACTTATAATAAACGAAAAGATACTTTTTCTAATATAAAAAATACCTTTGATAGTTATAGGAATTTTTTTAATTTCTTCTTAATTATATATTTATTTAAAGACGAATATATGGATGAGCTTGAATTACTTTCCATAAAACCTAGAATTTCTAAAAACGATGATAATAATATCTCTTCTATTTACGATATAGGTGAAAGTACAGATACTCCTATACCAAGAGTAGAAGCTGATATTGTATCTGAACTAACCCCTATAAAATCTGATTCAGATATAATTAATAATATAATTATTTCTACAGATAATCAATCTATTGGTGATAATCCACCTATTGATAATGATACAATAAAAGATATTGAATTACTTCCAGAAAAAACTGATTGTAATAATAATTAATATTTATAAAATAAAGCTGACATATGCCAGCTTTATTTTTAATTTTATAATTATTTTAAATTATTAAAATTTAAATTCCCATTTCCATCTAAAATATCATTTATAGATGTATTTTTATTATTAACAGCTATTGTATTATTATAAAATAATAATGGTAATATTCTATAATTATTAAAAAGTTCTTCTTCTATTTGTGCAAACAATTCCTCCTTTTCAGCCTTTGAATTTGAGTTGTTTATCATTTCTCTTTCAGCTTTTGGAAGAAAACTTGACATAGTATTAAGCAATTGCTCATTTTCATCTAATTTTGCATATACATTTATTAATGCAATGTCATAATAATTTTTCTCACTAATTAAATCCATATCTTCATCAGTAAGTAAATTATATACTAATGTAATATTTGTATTATTTTTAAACCATGTTGCTAAATAATTTATTACATCCTTATTTTTTAATGTCTCCTTTGCTACAAGCACTATTTTACTTGGCATTTCTATATCATTTTTTAAATTAACCATAACATTTCTACTTTGTAATTTGGTTAAATCAATATTACCCTCTCTAAAATACCTACATTCAGCTAATTCAACTAATAAATTATTTTTATTTTGATACTCATCTATAGCTATATTTATTAATCTATAAATTTCATTTTTAACATCATTTGAAAAATTATTATTATTTGAATTAAATGCTAAGTATAAAGCTTCATCTGAAGGAGATTCAATTAATTTCCCACTATCCTTCAATCGTTGTAATTGATTTGCTGGGGGATTCATTACAATATCTCTATCACCTATTTCAAATGAAGCTAATGCTAAATCCTCATTTTCATCCTTAATTAAATAAATTTTTTTAACTAATTCACCATTAGCACTATCATTTCTATTTAATATTATTTCCTTTTCATTAATTAATGAAATATAGTAATCCCCTGAATATATGATAGTTCCATAATTTTTAAAAATATCTTCCCAAAATAAAAGTTCTTTTCTTACTCTATATTGTGGTTTTGTTAATTCAATTAAAAATCCATCATCCTTAGAATTTAATCTTATTTTTACACTATTATCATCAATACTACTTATAGCAACAGTTTTTGAAAAAGAATTATTTCCATTTATATAATCCTTTACTCCGTATACATTTAATAATGCAGATAATTCTTTTTCTTCAGTAATAACTTCTCTAAAAAATTCAACTATATCATTTGATGTAATTTTACTTCCATCACTCCAATAAACATCATCTCTAATTTTAAATATATACTCTAATCCATTATCATTAATACTATAATCTTTGGCTAAAACGGGTTCTATACTTCCATCTGAATTTAATTCTACTAAGCCCCTACTAGTAGCACAAATTATATCTTGTTCCCTTTTACTTAAATTTCCTACTGATTTTAAATTTTGTGGAACACTTGATACAGAACAAACAATATCAGCTGTATTGTTTTTATCTTGTTGTGGGGTTTTATCTATAAAACTCAATAATATAATTACTGTTATAAGTGAAACAATAATAGAAAATATTATTTTTTTCAAATTTATTTCCCCTTTCTATTATACTTTCTTATAATTATAGACATAATTATAAATAATTAATCCTTTATATTATCAAATTATTTTATAGAAAAATTCCCAAATTATGATATAATCAATTTAAGTAAAATTTAAATTTTTATACTTTTTGATTCATAGTATTTAAAATTAAATAATTGCTTTATTATTAAAAACCTTATAACTTTAATAATAAAATATTATAATTTTTTATAAACTTATGGAGGTATTTTTTATATGACAACTGCACTACAAATAGTTCAAATAATATTCCACTCAGTAGCAATTATTTTTATGCTTTGCTTTATTTTTATTGGAATATGGTCTTTTATAGTCTTTTTAAAAATGGCTAAAAATCAAAGAATACAAACATATTTACTTGAAAAAATAAACAAGAGTATTTGTTCTCTTGAAAATAATCAGAAAAAAAATAATCCAAATTTAGACTCTGATTTTTTAATGGAAAATTTAATAACTGACGATACTGATGAAGATGATAACATTATAAAATTTGATGATAATATAATATAAAAGGGGATGTCGCATTAATAATAAACACTACAATATATTGTGTATAAAAGTTTTAGTGCGACAGCCCCTTTTACTTTAAATTATCTTTTCAAATTCATCTTCTGTTAAAATTGTAATTCCTAAATCTTGAGCCTTCGTAAGTTTAGAACCAGCTTCATCACCAGCAATAACATAATCTGTTTTTTTACTTACGCTTCCAGAAACCTTAGCTCCTAAACTTTCAAGCTTTGCTTTTATTTCACTTCTAGAATATTTTTGTAAGCTTCCAGTTACAACTACTATCTTTCCACTAAATGAACTTTCTATTATCACAGCTTCTTCATATGATGGATTTACACCTAAATTAAATAATTCTTCTATTGTATTTAACACCTTTTCTTCATTAAAGAATTCTAAAACACATTTAGCAACTATATCTCCAACATCTTGAACTAAAATTAATTCTTCAAAGGTTGCATTTTTTAATCCCTCAATTGATTTAAACTTATTTACTAAATCTTTAGCCGTTTTAACTCCTACATTTGGAATTCCAAGTGAATATATAAATCTATATAATTCAGGTGTTTTACTTCTTTCTATTGCACCAAGAAGATTTTGAGCTTTCTTTGGCCCAAATTTATCTAATGTTAATAGCTCCTCATAATTAAGTTTATATAAATCTGCTATTGATCTAATATCTAATTTTTCAAATAATTGCTCTGCTGTTTTTTCTGAAAATCCCTCTATATTCATGGCATCTCTACAAGCAAAATGAACTATACTCTTTACTAATTGTGGCTTACAAGATAATGTATTTTCACAAAAATAATGAGCTCCATCTAAAACTAAGTGACTTCCACATGCAGGACAAACCTTAGGCGGGTTTATTTCTATAGCATTTTCTAATGAAGATTCTACAACCCCCATAATTTCTGGTATAACATCATTTGATCTTCTAACAAATACCTCTGCTCCAATCATTACACCTTTTCTTTTAATATCATCCATATTATTTAATGTTGCTCTTTTCACAGTTACTCCTGCAAGTTCAATTGGTTCAAGTATAGCTGTAGGGCCAACTCTTCCGCTTCTTCCAACATTCCATTCAACATCTAATAACTTAGTTGTTGCTTCTTGAGCTTCAAATTTAAATGCAATAGCCCATTTAGGGAATTTAACTGTATATCCTAATAATTCTCTAGTTCTTATATCATCAATTGCAATAACTACTCCATCAATATCATAATTTAAATCAAATCTCATATCCTTTATTTCATTTATATACTTTTCAACTTCATTTAAATTATTTGCATATTTTATATAAGAATCTATAGGAAGACCTTTTTCTTTTATAAAGTTTAACATTTCCTCATAGCTTGTAAAACCAGTACCTTCTTTATATCCAACATCATAGAAAAATGCTGATAACCCTCTTCTAGCAGTTTCCTTAACATTTAAGTTTCTAAGTGCACCAGCTGCTCCATTTCTTAAATTTTTAAGAGGTGTTTCTGCTGTTTCATTGTACTTTTCAAATGCTTCTGTAGTCATTATTGCTTCACCATGAACTTCAAATATATCTCCTTTTGAAGTTTTTAAAGGAATTGATTTTATTGTTTTAACTTGTGCTGTTACTACTTCCCCTGTTTCACCATTTCCTCTAGTAGCTGCAACCTCCATTATTCCATCTTCATTATATGTTAAGTTAATAGTCAATCCATCAAATTTCTTTGTAATTACATATCTTAATGGAGGTAAATTTTCTTCCCTAGAATTCATTTCATTTACAAATTTAATATTTCTATTATGCCAATCTTCTATTTCCTTAATACTTTGTGCCTTATCCAAACTCCAAAGTCTTGCCTTATGAGTATATTTAGAAAATCCTTGTAAAACCACATCACCAACTCTTTGTGTTGGAGAATATGGAAGCACATAACCTGTTTCATCTTCTAATAACTTTAGCTCATCATATTTAACATCATATTCCTTATCTGTAACTGATGGATTATCTAAAGAATAATATTCATAAGAATATTTATTTAAAAGTTCAACTAATTCCTCTACACGAGCTTTTTTATCCATTAAAACCATCCTTTCCTGAGCCTCCCACATCTAAAGTGTCAGGCTTATTGGTCCATAATACAAAATGTACTAAGCATAACCAAACTATACCCGTAAGTTCCTGCGATTCTTATCAATTTATTTTTATAAAAGCTTAAGTTTTGCCATTGATAACATTAGCATTTTTATACCTTGTTTATCAAATGCTATAGTTAACTTTTTATCCCCATTAACATCTGCAACAGATACAATTGTACCTTCACCAAATTTATCATGCTTAACTTTTCTTCCAATAGTTGCTTCTGAAGCTGTAATTATTGAAGATGACCTATTTGATTTTTCTGATAAACCAGTCTTTAATGTTACAGTTCCACCAAAGTTTCTTTTTTCAAATGTTCCATAATCATTTCTTAAACTATGTGGATTACTATAACTTGTTTTATATTTATTATTAAAAGAATTTTTACCTACTTCCCTCATGTCTCCAGTCATTGATACATATTCTCTAAGTTCTGGCTTAATTTCTGAAATGAAATCTGATTGAGGATAAGCTACAGTTCTACCAAATACTCTTCTTACTTCTGCAGATGTCATGAATAATGTTTCTTTTGCTCTAGTTATTCCAACATAGCAAAGTCTTCTTGATTCCTCCATTTCAGCATCACTATTAAAAGATGCTTGCCCTGGGAATATTCCATTTTCCATTCCAACCATAAATACAACTGGGAATTCTAATCCCTTTGCACTATGAATAGTCATTAATACAACTGTTCCATTTTCATTTTCTTCATTATCTAACTTATCTGTATCTTGTACTAATGATACTTTTTCTAAATATGCTTCTAATTGAGTTTTGTTTATATCAAAATCTGAAGATCCATTTTTCTTTTCTATTTCATACGCTTTTTCAAAATCAACTGCATCTGATACTAATTCTTTTAAGTTTTCTATTCTGCTCTTATCTTCAATTTGCTTTGAAGCTTCAAGCTCTCTCATATATCCAGTATCTTCTAAGATTGTTTCTATCAAATGTGATATTGGAGTAGTTTCTGCTATCATCATTAAATTTTCCATAAGTTCCATGAACTTTTCAATTCCAGCACAATTTCTTGCTGTTAATGTTGGAATAGTTCTAACTTCTGTTAACGCATCCCATAAATTTAACTCATAACTTTCTGCAAAATCTAATACTTTTTGTATTGTTGCATCACCAATTCCCCTCTTAGGAACATTTATAATTCTTCTTAAAGCTATACTATCCGAAGGATTAACAAGTACTTTTAAGTAACTTAGCATATCTTTAATTTCTTTTCTATCGTAGAACTTAGTTCCACCTACAATTTTATACGCAATTGCAGCTTTTCTTAAGCTTTCTTCAAATATACGCGATTGAGCATTAGTTCTATAAAGTATAGCAAAATCTTTATATTGCATATTTTGTTCTTTTTTAATCTTTTCTATTTGATTAGCTACAAAAGTACCCTCATCAGTATCTGAAAATGCTCTATATATCTTAATTTTATTTCCAGCTTCTTGTTCAGTTCTTAATACCTTACTCTTTCTAGTTGAATTATTTACTATAACAACATTGGCTGCATTTAAAATATTTGCTTTTGAACGATAATTTTGCTCAAGCTTTATAACTTTAGCTTCTGGATAATCTTTTTCAAATCCAAGGATGTTTTTAATATCTGCACCACGCCATTGATAAATGCATTGATCATCATCCCCTACAACACAAATATTTCTATATTTAGCTGCAAGTAATGTTACTAATTCATATTGAGCTCCATTTGTATCTTGATACTCATCTACCATTATGTATTGAAACTTTCTTTGATAAAATTCTAATGTTTCAGGATTCTTTTTGAATAACTCAACAGTTTTGAAAATTAAATCATCAAAATCTAATGCATTATTTTCTTTTAATCTTTTTTGATACATTTTATAAACTTCAGCAATTTTCTTTTCTCTAAAGTTTGATTCATGTTGTCTATAATAAGCATCAGCACTTTGCATATTATCTTTTGCTCTACTTATTTTACCCATTATTTCTTGTTCAGTAATTTCTTTATCATTAATTTGAAGAAGTTTTATACATTCCTTTATAAGAGTTTTTTGATCAGTTGAATCATATATAGTAAAATTCTTTTTATATCCAAGCTTTTCAATTTCTCTTCTTAATATTCTCACACAAGTAGAGTGAAATGTAGATATCCACATATCTTTAGCTCTTTCACCTATAATTTTTTCAACTCTCTCTTGCATTTCCCTAGCAGCCTTATTAGTAAATGTAATAGCTAATATTTTATATGGGAAAATATTAAGCTCCTCTATCATATGTGCCATTCTATAAGTTAAAACTCTAGTTTTTCCTGAACCCGCTCCTGCTAAAATAAGTACAGGACCTTCTACAGTTACTGCGCCTTCATATTGTTCTTTGTTTAATAAAGCTTTTAAATCCAAAAGAACATCCTCCCTTCAACATATAAATAAAATACCTTCTAATTTTAATCGAACGTATAATCTATCTAAAATTTATTATAACATAACAGTATATATTATTTCCTGAAATTTAAAATTTAATTGCCACATGTGGCATTATTTGTCTAATATTAATAAATTTATAACATATTATACATATACATAATATGTAAATAAAAAATTACGCAAAAAAAACGCAACCCTTGGGGCTAGGTTGCGCTTCAGCAATAAGCAATAAATAAAAAGGGGGCTATTTAATTCCTTTTATTTATCCTTGCATTAATATTATAGTAAAGAAAAATTCATATTGCAATACTTTTTGAAAAATATCTTGCTTATTTTTATTCAATATGAATGTTTTTACATCATGTATATCTCTAAATTAAAAACTCTTTAAAATTGCTAACTCTTCTTCTGTAAGTTCTCTATATTCTCCTTCTTCTAAATCTTCATCTAAAGGTAAAGTTCCAAATTCCACTCTTTTTAAATAAATAACACTTTTACCAACAGCTTCAAACATTCTTTTAACTTGATGGAATTTTCCTTCTTGAATTGTTACCATAATTTCAGAACCATCTTCAGATGCATTTAATATTTCCAATTTAGCTTCTTTACATAAATATCCATCATCTAAAGTAATACCAGCTTTAAATTTAGCTATATCTTCTTCTGTAACCTTCTTATCTATTTTTGCATAATAGACTTTATCAACTTTCCACTTTGGTGAAATTAATCTATGATTTAGTTCTCCATCATTAGTTAATAATAATAATCCAACTGTATCTTTGTCTAATCTTCCAACTGGGAATGGTTCAAACACTTGATGATCAACTTCTAGTAAATCAATAACAGTTTCATCCCTATTATCATAAGTTGCTGATACAACACCAGCTGGCTTATTCATCATTAAATAAATAAACTTTCTATAAAATATCTCTTCGCCATTTATTACTATTTTATCATTTTCAGGGTCAACCTGCATTCCACTATCTTTAGCTATTTCCCCATTAACTTCTACTAATCCATTTCTACAAATTTTCTTAAGTTCTTTTCTTGTGCCATAGCCTAAATTAGCTAACACCTTGTCTAATCTTTCCATAAAACACCTCGTTAAATTTTCTCTATGTACTTTACTTCTATAGCTTATTCTATTATTAATATTGTACAAATGCAACAAAACAAAAGTCATCTCTATATGAAACTTACTATCTTAATTCATATTAGAAATGACTTTTATTTTTTATTTTACTTCAAATTCTATTAAATCATAATCTTCATATGGAATATTTTTATGAAAACTTTTAGCTAAAACTAAAACTCTATAATTTCCTTCTTTAAATGGAACAAAGGTATAATATGCCTTTCTACTATAATCTTGTGACAATACCCATTCACCATTTATCATTATATAAAATTCATAACAAACTTCTTTTCCACCATGTGATTCGGCTTCGAATGTAACCTCTTCTCCCACCTTAAAGCTATTAGAATAAAGCTTAAGTTTAGTAGAATTAATAGGGGTCACTTCATGTACATAAATTGAAACTTCCTTTTTACTATCATATTCTTCTGTAGAGTTTAAATTTTTTACATAAATCACAAATGAGTATTTACCTGGACACTTTGGTTTTATCTTTATTGATTTTTCTGATATAAATCCTGTATTTTCAACCTCATACCCATTAATTTTTGTAACAAACTTTACTAATACATCTTTTGTATTTTTAACAATTGCCTCAATATTAATTACATCATCTACTAAATAAATTTCTTTACTATTTAATAATATATAATCAATATCTGCTGCAACATAAGATTTTGCTTCTATAACTAATGAAGTTGATGCATCACATTTTCTTGATGAAAATTCATCTTTAACTCTTATATCTATTTCATACTTTCCTGCTTCTGTTGGTATAAAATCAACCCAGTTATTTAATCCATATTCAATTGCTTCTTTTTGTATTCCATCTTTATAAACTACAAATTTATAAAGTGGTTTTATTCCACCACTAGACTTAACTTTAATATTTATAGGCTCTCCAATTACACATCTTCTTCCTTTATTACATTTAACCTCTGATATTCTAACAGGCTTTTCACCTTTATTAAAAATTTCATATTGTATAGAAGTTACATCTTCATAATCTCCTTCAAAAGATATATCCTTTACTTTCAAAGTTATTTTATACTTACCTTCACCCCTTGGTTCCCAAACACATTCATTTCCTCTAATATATCCACTATCATCACAAACTGGCCCCTCTATTATATACCTATATAATAATTCTCTTCCTCCACTAACATCTGCTATTAAATTAATAACAGTACCTACTGCTTGTGGTGATTTAATATCACTTTTAAAGCTTTTTATTTTGACTTCTTTATAAGGATCAACATTGTATAATATTATTGCTCTATCATCATAAGGTTTAGATGAAAACATATCCCTTACTAAACATAATAATTTATATTCACCTGGAACCTTTTCCTTAAATGTAACTATGCTTCTTGATGAAAAATCCTGAATACAAATAACTTTTCCTTCCTTATTTACCTTTAAAAACTTATATAATAACGGTCTATTTTCTTGATAATTAACCTTAACTTTAAAAGCTAATTCCTCATTAACTAACTTATTATTAGTTAAACATTCAAAGTCAGTTATTTCTATTTTTTCTAATTCTACAACTTCAATTTTTATAGTAGTAAAATCATCAACATTTTTTTTTGAATTAATTCTTTTACATTCTACTAATATTTCAAAGCTTCCAGCTTTTATTCCTGTAAAAGTGAATTTATCTTCAGTACTATAATCTCTTAAAATTTCCCAATCATTTTCACCATTAATCCAAAATCTATATAAAACTAACTCTTCATCACATCCTACACTTATTGTAGTCTTATCACCTACATTTATTTTATTACGTGAAACCTCGACTTCTCTTATTAATTTTTTATTATCTATTACTTCATATTCTGATTTTCCAAGATAATCATATGATTTTTTAGATTTACTAGATTTACCTTGTACCATAATCATATATTTTCCTGGTTTAGAAGGCTTCCAATTACAAATATTTTCACTTGAAAAATCTTTTATAGTTTTCCATACACCTTCTAACCCCTCTATAAATTTATACTCAACATCATCATTTTCAGTTAAAAAAGCTGCAATATTTACATTTTTATTTAAATCAGCAGGGCTTTTATTATCAAAGTCAATTACTACCTCTTTCACCTTTTCTTCCCCCTTACCCTCATATGTATAGTTAATATTTTCTCATTTTACATAAATTTCTATTATAATTATACTATTTACTTTTAAAAATAAAAACTGAAATTTGTCTATGAAAGTATAAAAAAAAGAACAAACTGTAGATATTTTTCTACAGTTTATTCTATATTTTTCTTTTAACTAAATTTAATTAATAAATTTTAACTACTTAAGTCTTGCTTCTAATTCAGCCTTTAACTCTTCAAATCCTGGCTTACCAAGTAAAGCAAACATATTTTTCTTATATGCTTCAACTCCTGGTTGGTCAAATGGGTTAACACCTAATAAGTATCCACTAATTGCACAAGCCTTTTCAAAGAAATATATTAATTGTCCGAAATAATAAGGATTTAATTCTGGAATATTTAAAATCATGTTAGGAACTCCACCATCACAATGAGCTAATAATGTTCCATTAAATGCTTGTTTATTAACAAAATCAACTGTTTTACCAGCTAAGAAGTTTAATCCATCAATATTTCCTTCAACCTCTTCTATAGTAAGTTCTTTTGAAGCCTTTTCTACATTAAGAACAGTTTCAAACATTATTCTGCTACCATCTTGAATAAATTGTCCCATTGAATGTAAGTCTGTTGAGAAATCAACTGCTGCTGGGAATATTCCTTTTTGATCCTTCCCTTCTGATTCTCCATATAATTGTTTCCACCATTCATTAAAATAATGTAATGAAGGTTCATAGTTAACTAAAACCTCTACATTCTTACCTTTATTATATAATGCATTTCTCATTGCTGCATATTGGTAACATTCATTTTCTTTCAATGATGGATTAGAATATTTTTCCCTTGCATCTGCAGCACCTTGCATCATTTCATCAATGTTAATTCCAGCAACTGCAATTGGTAATAAACCAACAGCTGTTAAAACTGAGAATCTTCCACCAACATCATCAGGAACTACAAAAGTTTCATATCCCATAGTATCTGCTAATCCCTTTAATGCTCCTCTTTCTTTATCAGTAGTTGCAAATATTCTTTCCTTAGCTCCTTCAACTCCATATTTCTTTTCCATGAAGTCCTTAAACATTCTAAATGCTATAGCTGGCTCAGTAGTTGTACCAGATTTAGATATAACATTAACTGAAACATCTAGCCCTTCAATAGCTTCAAATAAATCAGTAATATATGTTGAGCTTATATTGTTTCCTACAAAGAATACCTTAGGTGTCTTTCTTTTATTATTTGGTAACATATTATAGAAGTTGTTTGTTAAAGCTTCTATAGCAGCTCTTGCTCCTAAATATGATCCACCAATACCAATAACTATTAATACATCTGAATTTTCTTTAATTTTTTCAGCTGCAACTTTAATTCTTTCAAACTCTTCCTTATCATAATTTACAGGTAGGTCTAACCATCCTAAGAAGTCATTTCCTGCACCTGTCTTTTCATGCACTGTAGTGTGTGCATAATTTACCATACCTTCCATCTTATCTAATTCAAATAAAGATGCATATGGTTGAACTTTTGATAAATCTAAACTTAACCCATTTCTCATAATTTTACCTCCGAATATTGTGGTACTTTTGACATTACTTATTATATCATAATTTATATTATGCTACCATTTTATCACAATAAATTAAATATTATTTTTACAAAATTATATTTATTTCCCTTGTATACTTATATACTATTAATAAATCAAAAAATTATTTGCCCTAATATTAATAATAATTAAATATAATTTAAATATTCATTTAAATTAATGCAAATTTGAAATTATTCTACTTTTAATTATTTAATAAATTTATAGCTTTTTGTACATTTACATCATTTAATGACTTTGCTTTTCCAATTGTTCCTCCTAATTTTGACCATACATAATTATGAACTTTTACCCCATTAGAAAAATCACTATTATTCCATTTATTTAATTCTTTATTAAGATACTCATCTCTTCCATTTAACTCATATAAAACTTTCTCAATTCGCTCCTTTGTTATTTCATCTTCACCCCACTTATTCCCGTCCTCAGGTATTATTATAGTATTTGCCATACGGTGAACTTCTTCATATACTATATTAATATCTACTTGTTGACTTTGTACACTTTCTTCACCTTGAATATTTTCATTTGTATTATTCTTTAAAGTATCTTTTGATTGATTAGACGATTGAGAAACCTTATTTACTGCAAAATTAACAATTTCATATCCATTTATCAATAAAACAGCAACTATAGAAGATGATAATATTAGTATAATAATAATCATTATAGCCTTTTTACCCTTTGCTATTTTTTCTTCATATTCATCATCTTCTTTATAATCACCATCATCACATTCATTATTTTTATCTAAATTTTTTGTTTCAATTTTATCGATATTTTCATTTTCCTTATCTTTTAATTCCTTAAATTCTTCTTTACTTTCTTTCTTATACTTTCCCATAATATTATACCCCTTAAATTTTTAATAGTTTCAATTAATACTTTTTTTTAATTTTTCTATTTTAGATTTAACTTCTTGAATATATTCCTCAAAACAAATTCCCCTTTCCATAATTTCCTTTGCTATATCAATATCTCCGATATATCTAAAATGCCATGGCTCATAGTTATATCCAGTAATATTTTCTTTTCCCTTTTGATATCTAAGAATAAATCCATATTTATAACAATTATTAACAAGCCATTTAAATGTATCTGTATTTTCAAAACCTTCATCTAAATAAGGATAATCTGTTTCAGCTATATCAATTGCTAATCCTGTTTGATGCTCAGATGCTCCTGGTTCTGCTGTATATTGTCTAGTTTTTTCTAATCCTTTTAATTCTATCCTTGAATTATATAAATTTTCTTGAACATAATAACTTCTATATCCAGATACTGCTATCATATTAATATTTTGATTTAATGCATCATCAAACATTTTCATTACTGCTTCATTTGTTCTCTTATCTAATTTCTTACATTCGATATAATCTTCAAATGGAATATCAGCTTTAACTAATGTGCTTGGTTCATAATCAGCTTCAAGTTTATTATTTTGATTAACAAGTATAAATAATTCATTATTTAAAATTTCCTGTAACTTTTGAATTTCTATTCGTATACTTTCTTCTTCTTTTAAGCTTATATCTCCTTTTGATAATAAAATTTCTTGTTGATTTTCATTGTTTTTATTTAATTTTCCCAAATTGTTAATATTTATTTCATTTTTTTTCACACTATCAATTCCAATTGAAACCACAATAACAATAATTATGGAAATAAGCATTATATTTAATGTACTCTCTCCCTTTTTTATATCCATACCTGCCTCCTAACTAATATTATTTTTTTTACTTATCTCTTATTATAATAATACTTTCGCTCATATTTTTCCATTACTTAAAAAAAAAGCAGATAGGAATTTCTCCTACCTACTTTATAATATTCAATATAAATATTATGCTTATCTAATAATATTAATTATTCAAATTCAATAGTTGCTGGTGGTTTACCTGTACAATCATAGAATACTCTATTTACACCATTAACTTCATTTACTATTCTAGTTGTAACCTTTCCAAGCACTTCCCATGGAAGATCAGCTGATTCAGCTGTCATGAAATCACTTGTAGTTACTGCTCTTAAGGCAATTGCATAATCATAAGTTCTTTCGTCACCCATAACTCCAACTGATCTCATATTAGTTAAAGCTGCAAAGTATTGTCCTATAGATTTATCTAACCCAGCCTTAGCTATTTCTTCTCTATATATAGCATCTGCATCTTGAACAATTCTTACCTTTTCAGCAGTTACTTCACCAATTATTCTTATTCCAAGTCCTGGTCCTGGGAATGGTTGTCTATATACTAAATGTTCAGGTATGTTTAATTCTAATCCAGCTTTTCTAACTTCATCCTTAAATAATAATCTTAAAGGCTCTATTATTTCTTTAAAGTCAACATAATCAGGAAGTCCTCCAACATTGTGGTGAGACTTAATTACTGCTGAATCACCTAATCCACTTTCAATTATATCTGGATAAATTGTTCCTTGAACTAAGAAATCAACTGCTCCAATCTTTTTAGCTTCTTCTTCAAATACTCTTATAAATTCTTCACCTATAATTTTTCTCTTAGTTTCTGGATCCTCTACTCCTGCTAACTTTTCATAGAATCTTTCTTGAGCATTAACTCTTATAAAGTTTAAGTCATATTGTCCTTCTGAACCAAATATAGCTTCAACTTCATCACCTTCATTTTTTCTTAAAAGTCCATGGTCAACAAATACGCAAGTTAATTGCTTACCAACTGCTTTTGATAAAAGTACAGCTGCAACAGATGAATCAACTCCACCTGATAAAGCACATAATACCTTACCATTTCCAACCTTTTCTCTTACTTCTTCAATTGTTTTTTCAACAAATGAATCCATTTTCCAATCTCCAACACAATTACAAATCTTATAAACAAAGTTAGATAACATCTTAGTTCCCTCTTGAGTATGCATAACCTCTGGATGGAATTGAACTGCATATAAATGTTTATCTGCACATTCCATAGCAGCTACTGGACAAACAGGAGTATGCCCTATAATTTTAAAACCTTCTGGAGCTCTTTCTATATAATCAGTATGACTCATCCAACAAATTGTTGATGGTGCAACACCTTCAAATAATTTTGATTCAACATCTACATCAACTTCAGTCTTACCATATTCACTTACTGGAGCAGTAGCAACACTTCCTCCTAGTACATAAGACATAAGCTGAGAACCATAACAAATGCCAAGTATAGGTATTCCTAATTCAAATATAGCCTTATCACATAAAGGAGAATTTTCTCCATATACACTATTTGGTCCTCCAGTAAAAATTATTCCTTTTGGATTCATTTCCTTAATTTTTTCAACACTTAAATTATAAGGATGAACCTCACAATATACATTACATTCTCTAACTCTTCTTGCAATTAACTGATTATATTGACCACCAAAGTCAAGTACTAATACTAATTCTCTATTCATTAGAACCCTCCTAATGTTTTTTCTTTATTATCTCGTAAAATTATACATTTTTCAACAAAAATATAAACATTTAACTAATTTATAGATAGTGACAAGTTATAAGTGGCAAATGACAAGTTAATGATGAAACTCCTTAATGAATTTCTTAAATTTTATACTTTCTAAAATTCAGCTCAATCTGAATTTTTTCCTTAACTTATCACTTATCACTTGCCACTAACTTCTAACTATTTTCTAGTTTTCTCTTACACTATAATTTGGTGCTTCTTTAGTAATATTTATATCATGTGGATGACTTTCTCTTATTCCTGATGCTGTTTGAACAACAAATCCTGCATTTTCAAATAAATTTTCTAAAGTTGGAGCCCCTAGGTATCCCATACCTGACTTTATTCCTCCAATTAATTGGTATAATGTATCAGCTACTGGACCCTTATATGCAACTCTTCCTTCAACACCCTCTGGAACAAATTTCTTAGTTCCATTTTGGAAATACCTATCAGAAGAACCTTTTGCCATAGCTCCTAAAGAACCCATTCCTCTATAAACTTTATAACTTCTTCCTTGATATATTTCCGTTTCACCTGGAGCTTCTTCACATCCAGCAAGCATCGATCCCATCATACATACAGATGCTCCACCTGCTAACGCCTTTACTATATCTCCTGAATATTTAAGTCCTCCATCAGCAATTACTGGAATTCCATATTTTCTTCCTTCTTCTGCGCAATCCATAACTGCAGTTAACTGTGGAACTCCTACACCTGCAACTATTCTAGTCGTACAAATTGAACCTGGTCCTATACCAACCTTTACACAATCAGCACCTGCTTCTATTAAATCTCTTGTAGCTTCTGCTGTTGCAACATTACCAGCAATTACTTGAAGTTCAGGATACTTAGATTTTATTTTTTTAACACCATCAATAACTCCCTTTGAATGACCATGTGCGGTATCTAATGTAATAACATCTACTTGTGCATTAACTAATGCATCAACTCTTTCCATCATATCATTAGTTACTCCAACAGATGCTCCACAAAGTAATCTGCCCCTTGAGTCTTTTGCTGCATTTGGATAAGCCCTAACTTTTTCTATATCTTTTATTGTTATAAGTCCTTTCAAATTATTTTCAGAATCAACTAAAGGTAATTTTTCTATTTTGTGTTTTTTTAATATTTCTAAAGCTTCTTCTAATGTAGTTCCTTCTGGAGCTGTTATTAATGGACTTTTAGTCATAACATGCGATACTATCTTGTCATAATTTGTTTCAAAAACTATATCTCTATTAGTTATTATTCCAACTAGCTTAGTTCCCCTTGTTACTGGAACACCAGAAATTCTATATTGAGACATTAATTCTAATGCTTCTCTTACAGTATGATCTTCATTTAAAAATATCGGGTCTGTTATTACCCCATTTTCCTGTCTTTTTACCTTATCAACTTCTTTAGCTTGATCTTCAATGGTCATATTTTTGTGTATTATTCCAATTCCGCCTTCTCTAGCCATTGCAATTGCCATTTTAGATTCAGTAACTGTATCCATACTTGCACTCATTAACGGTATATTTAATGTTATTTTTTTTGTTAATTTAGTTTTTAATGAAACTTGATTTGGTAAAATTTCTGATTTATTTGGTACTAATAATACATCGTCAAATGTATACGCTGTTTTTAATATTCTTGCCATTTCCACACTCTCCTATCATACTTATTTTTATCTATATATTTAATAAATTTATTTTATATATAATTACTAATTATGAAGCTTAACCAAAATAAAAAAGCATATTAAGTTCATTATTTACAAGTGAACATTAATATGCATTCAACCTATATATTATTCGTATATAAGTAAATATATCAAATTCACTCATAGATGAAAATTTAAGGTTTTCAGTAGAAACACCCTGCCATATCCAAGGTTTATATGAGTCATTTTATTATTCGTGTTTTTTCATTTTTTATTATTATAATTTATGAAATTTCCCTTGTCAATATAATAAATTAAAACATACTTAAATAAATATTTTCTAAGGTACTTCCATATAAACAAGCTACTGTCGCACCAATTGCTAAATATGGTCCAAAAGCAATTTCATCCTTTTTATCTTTTAAATTTAAAAATAAAATTACTAATGCTACTACTCCACATAAAACTATTGCTAAGAATAAGGTAACTATAATTCCTCTTTCACCTAAAAATAATCCACATATAAAAGAAATATCAATATCACCCTTTCCCATTCCTTGTGTTAAAAGCACTATAAAATATATAACTCCAAATCCTATAAATGCTCCAAGTATATAATCCAATGGTATAACTCCACTTTCACTCGAATTTAATAATGCAAATAATACTCCAAATATTACTCCAAAAATAATTGTTGAATTATAAACATATTTAGTTTGCAAATCAATCATTCCTATTACTATTAAAAGTGAAATAAATAAGCAAAACTTAAATAAATTTAATGTAAATCCAAATTTAAAATAAATTAATAAATATAAAATTGCATTTAGCACCTCAATCATAGGATATTGAATTGAAATTTTTTCATTGCAATTTCTACACTTTCCTTTTAAAAAAATATAACTCACTATTGGAATTAAATCTACTTTCCTTAATTCATATCCACATTTAGTACAATGTGATGCTGGAAACACAATTGATTTTTCACTTGCTATCCTATAAATACATACATTTAAAAAACTTCCTATTACCAACCCTAAAATTATAATAAAAAAGATTTCCATTATTCCTCCTAAAAATAACCTTACAAATTTTTTATCATTAGTTTTATAGATTTCTTTTTTTACTATTTTTTTATATTATAACCATTCTTAAAATAATAAAACAAAAAAATAAAAATAAGGTTGACACTAACATTATTTAAGTTAATATCAACCTTATTTTAAATATTAATTTTTATTTAAATTAATACATTCCGTCCATTCCGCCCATTCCTGGTGCACCTGGCATTGGAGCTTCTTTTTCTGGTATATCTACAACTGCAGCTTCAGTTGTTAAGAATGTAGATGCTACAGAAGCAGCATTTTGAAGTGCACTTCTTGTAACTTTAGTTGGGTCAACAATTCCTGCCTTAATCATATTTACATATTCATCATGTAATGCATCATATCCCATTCCTGAATCACTATTCTTAACTTTTTCAATAATTACAGAACCCTCAAGTCCTGCATTAGTAGCAATTTGTCTCATTGGTTCTTCTAATGCTCTAACTATAATATTGATACCAACTTGAGTATCAGCAACATCAGATTTTAATTCTGCAATCTTATTGATTACATTAACATAAGCAGTTCCACCACCTGGTACTATACCCTCTTCAACAGCAGCCTTAGTAGCAGCTAAAGCATCTTCTATTCTAAGTTTTCTTTCCTTAAGTTCAGTTTCTGTAGCAGCTCCAACCTTAATTACTGCAACACCACCAGCAAGCTTAGCTAATCTTTCTTGTAATTTTTCTTTGTCAAATTCTGAAGTAGTTTCTTCTATTTGAGTTTTTATTTGACCAATTCTTTCCTTGATAGCATTGCTATCACCCTTACCATTTACTATTGTAGTATTTTCCTTAGTGATTTTAACACTTTCTGCTTGGCCTAGCATATCTATACTAGTTTCCTTTAAGTCTCTTCCTAATTCTTCAGAAATTACTTGACCACCAGTTAATATAGCTATATCTTGAAGCATTTCTTTTCTTCTATCACCAAATCCAGGTGCTTTAACAGCTACACAGTTAAATGTTCCTCTTAATTTATTAACTACTAATGTAGCCATTGCTTCTCCTTCAATATCTTCAGCTATTATTAATAACTTCTTACCAGCTTGAACTATTTGCTCTAATACAGGTAATATTTCTTGTATATTACTTATCTTTTTATCAGTTATTAATATAAGTGGATTATCTAAAACAGCTTCCATCTTTTCTGTATCAGTTACCATGTAAGGAGAAATATATCCTCTATCAAATTGCATACCTTCAACTACATCTAATTCAGTTCCCATTGATTTAGATTCTTCAACAGTAATAACCCCTTCATTTCCTACCTTTTCCATAGCATCTGAAATAAGCTTACCTATTTCATCATCTGCAGCTGAAATAGCAGCAACTCTAGCTATATCCTCTTTACCATTAACAGGCTTAGATATTTCTAATATTCCCTTAACAGCTTCTTCAACTGCCATTCTTATACCATTTCTAAGTAACATAGGATTTGCACCAGCAGTTACATTTTTTAACCCTTCTCTTATAATAGCTTGAGCTAAAAGAGTAGCTGTTGTAGTACCATCACCTGCAACATCATTAGTTTTTGTTGCAACTTCTTTTACTAGCTGAGCTCCCATATTTTCATATGGATCTTCTAATTCTATTTCTCTTGCTATTGAAACACCATCATTAGTAATAAGTGGTGAACCAAATTTCTTATCTAAAACTACATTTCTTCCTTTAGGTCCTAAAGTTACCTTTACTGTATCAGCAAGTTTATCAACACCAACTTGCATTGCTCTTCTAGCTTCTTCACCAAACTGTATCATCTTTGCCATAAAAAATTACCTCCTAATAAATTACTCTACTATTGCTAGTATATCGTCTTGTTTTAATATAATATATTCTTCGCCTTCAACCTTTACATCTGTTCCAGCATACTTTGAATATAACACTTTATTTCCAACTTCAACATCCATAGGCACTCTCTTTCCTTCAACTAATGCCCCTGGTCCTATTGCAACAACTGTAGCTTCTTGTGGTTGTTCCTTAGCACTTCCAGTTAAAACTATCCCACTTTTTGTTGTTGTTTCCGCTTCTAATTTTTTTATTACTACTCTATCACCTAATGGTCTTATATTCATAAATAAACCCTCCTATATTATTTTTTAGCACTCACTAATATAGAGTGCTAATACCTTTATATTTATAATATAATTTATAAAGTAATCTTTCAACAATTACTTTCTATATTATTACCTTACTAAGGCCAAATATTACTAATTAGACTAATTTATTTTTAATTTACTTTGTTTTCCATTATTTTTCTTACTATTACTTTTACTACTAATATATTAATATTTTATTTAGTTGTAAAATACAGTATTTAGTTTAAATTTATAAAAATTTAATATCTTAAAATTATTTTTCTAAATCAGATTCTCTTTCTAAATTTACGCCTTCAAACTCCTCAAGAGTTTTATTTTTAAGTACAGCCTTTATAGTAGTTCCATTATTTATTTTAGTAAATGCAACTTTAGCTCTCATTGGTGGTGCAATTACACCCGCACCATTTATACATCCACCTTCACACATCATTCCTTCAATAAAGTTTCCTGGAAGTCTTCCTACCTTAGCAAGCATCATAGTTTTCTTACAGTCAAGTCCTGATGTTGGTATTGGTTTAAATTCAACTTCATCAACACCACTATCAGCAATATAATTTTTAATAGCAGCAGTTAACCCTCCAGAAGCACCAAAATTTCTTCCAAATACAGATGCATCATTAACATTTTCCTCTTCACATTCAAATGGATTAACATTAAAAGCTTCAAACAAAGCAAGTAATTCTTCAAATGTTAAAACATAATCAACAGCATCACTTACTCCTAATCTAACAGCTTCACTTTTTTTAGCAGTACAAGGACCTATAAATACAACTTTAGCATCTGGTTCATTTTTCTTTATATATCTTGCAGCTGCAACCATTGGTGATACAGTTCCTGAAATTTTATCTTTTTCAGTTGGATTAATCTTTTCAATAAAATTTAAGAATCCAGGACAACAAGAATTAGTCATGTACTTATCTCCTCTTTTCATTCTTTCAACAAATTCATTTGCTTCATGAACAGTTACTGCATCTGCACCTAATGCAGCTTCTATCATTTCTTCAAATCCTAATGTTCTAATAGCATTTCTAATCTTACCATAATTCATAGTTGGACCAAATTGTCCTGTTATTGCAGGCGCTACTACAGCATACATTTTTCTCTTTCTTGCAAGTCTCTTTGCAACTGGAACAATTAAGCTCTTATCTGAAATTGCTCCAAAAGGACATGCTCTCATACAAGAACCACAATTAACACATAATTCTTCCTTAATCATAGCTCGTCTATCATTAGGATTAATATCTAATGCTCCTGTTGGACATGATCTCTTACAGGGTCTCATAACTTCTGATATTGCATCATATGGACATGCTTTTTTACATGAACCACATTCCTTGCATAACTCTTGATTTATATATGCTCTTCCATTAACAATTGTAATTGCCCCAAAATTACATGCTTCTTGACATCTATGAGCAAGACAATTTCTACAAGAATCTGTTACATTAAATTTATTTATAGGACATCTATCACATGCTGCCTCAATAACATATATAATTTGTTCATCTGGTCTAATATCAATTAAATCCGGTTCTGGATTATCACCATTTGCTAAATATCCTGCAGCAAGCTTTGCCCTTTCTAAAACAATAGCTCTTTCCTTATAAACACAACATCTATATTGTGCAACATCTCCCTTAATAACTTCATAAGGGACCTTTTCAATACTTTCTAAACTAATTTCATCATTTTTTGCAAGTCTTGCAACTTCTGTTAACACTTCATGTTTTAATTTTTTAAGCTGAGTTTCAAACTTAAACATCTCACCACTCCCCCTGTATTGTATACCACTTTTAATTATACAATATTTTACCATTTATTCCATCTATTTAATGATGTCTTAATAAATATTTTTACATATAAACTTCAACACTAATCATCAAATATTTATTTTTTTACTAATTAATAAAAAAAGTAGCAATGATTTTTTGAATTCAACTGCCCCCTGTCTACTTAATAAGGAGTAGTTCAAATTTTTCATTACTACTTTTTCCTAATTATTTAAAATAACTTTAATTTATCTAGTTTTAAAACTTTAATAAATTTTATTATCATTTTTTATTATAAAATCAACTAATGCATCTTTTATATTCTCAATTAATTTACAATCAACTATAGACATATTATCATCTTCAGTATGTACAATTTCTGTAATTCCATCCTGCCCTATTATTAATGAAGCATCATTTGCCCTTCTAAATGACATGTGATCGCTACTTCCAACAATTACACCCTCTTCATTCATTGCATAAGGAACAATTTCATAATAAACTTCATTTTCATCTAAAACTTCAATAAAATCATCATATAACTCTTGAGATAATGGATCATTATTTTTTACTGCTAATCCATTATTTCCCTTAACCCCAATGCAATCAATATTTATATCATACCATTTATCATATTTATCTCTAAATTCACTTACAAATTTTCTGCTTCCTATTAATCCAAGCTCTTCAGCATTAAATGCAGCAAAAATTATATCATAAGGCGGCTTATTATCATTATAATAAGCTGATAATTCCTTGGCTGTTTCAAGTAAAGTAGCCACACCAGATGCATTATCTATTGCTCCTTGTATTTTATTAACTGAAATTTGTTGTGACTCAGTATTAGTAGCAGCTTCTTCTAATTTACTTCTTATTGTTACATGATCAAAATGAGCCGAAATTACAATTGCCTTAGAACTATCTTCACCTTTAATCACTCCAATTATATTATCAACCTCATTTTTATTATCCCCAGCAGGATTAAAAAAAGACCTCATTTCATTATTTAAATCAACAACTTCAAGATAACTTTCATCATTAAATGGCTCCAATCCAATTGCTTCATAATAATTTTGTATAAATTGAGCTGATTTAGTATTTGCATCAGTTCCTACTAGTCTTGATAAATATTCTTCACTAGTAAGCTCATTCATTATTGCTTCAATATTTAACTCTTCTGCATTGCTACCAGGCTCTTCATAAATCTTTTGTTCTTTTGTTAATATACCTTTACTAAGTACACTTTGACTTAAATTACTTCCACATCCAGTAAAAATTAAACTTGCTATTAATACACTAGAAATTAATGATATTAACCTTTTTCCTAAATACATAGTGACCTCCCATAAATATGTTACTTCACTTTATATTTACCCTATTATTCCAATAATATACGCTTAATTCAACACTATTCTACTTTTATATTATTTTCTCTTGCATAATAAAATAAGTATTGTTGAGCAAGTCCTGCTAACTCTCCAAACTTTTCTCTACCAAAGACTCTTATTTTATTTAATGACACATCTGGTGCTAAATAAAAATGTATCATTGCCCTCTTTATCCAAACATCTACTGGAAATGCTGAATGCTTACTCATTGAAAATAACATTATACAATCAGCCACTTTTGCTCCAACTCCCATAAAGTTTTGAAGTGCCTTATGGCATTCATCAACAGGTAATGATTTTATATATTCTAAATCAAATTGTTGTAATTCATCATTTAATGTTCCATTCCTTTTAGCTTCATTTGCAGCATTTACTTTTGCAATAGTATCTACTATGTATTTACTTCTAAAAGATGCACCTGTTTCTTTTATTTCATCTAAAGTTGCTTCTTTTAATTGTTCAGGGGTTGGAAAAGCATAATATACATTTCCATTATACTCAACTTTATCTCCCCATTTTTCAGATATTTTTTTAATTGTCTTCATTATTGAAGGAATACTATTTCTTGCTGAAATTATAAAACTTATTAACATTTCAAATGGATCTTGATTTAATATTCTTATACCATATCCAAATTCAACACTTTTTCTTAAAAGCTCATCTTTCGATAATTCTTCCTTTATTTTTTCATAATCAACATTTAAATCGAAATAATTTTTCCAAATTTCATTAAAATCCTTCATATTAGTATTAATAATTGTTACTGTACTTCCATTTTGAATTACTTCAATTACTCTTCTATATGCAATTATTACATAATTTGTATCACTAATTCTTTCCCATCTAAAGCATTGTCCACACTCAAGTATTTGCTTTATATTAAAGTCTTTTACATTTTCTAATATTATTGTGTTATCTTTTTCTATTAAATTTGTATAATTCATCCTTACACTCCCTGTTATAAAAAAATATAAATCTTTTCTTTATATTTTTTATTTTTTCTAACTTAATATTTTTATATTCTATAAATAATTCTTATTAAATGATAATATTTATTTTTTATATTATATTAATAAATCAACTTTTTCAACATTATCCTATATTGCTATTATTTATACTAAAATAAAATTATTTTATATATTTAAATATATAAATGTAATTATTTTATCTATTTATAGAATAAATCGAACTATATTCATTTATTATTTCTTGCAACAATTCTGCAGATACCATCATCATTTTTGAACACCTATTTTCTAAATCATAATAGTTTTCTTTTAATGATATACAATCCAATGAATTCATCTTCATATTAAATTCATTTAAAAATTTACTTGTCATTTCCTTTACATGTGGACTTTTATGCCCCCTATCATTTGTAAACATTAATGCTAAAACTGCTATAGCTCCAGTTGCTGCACCACACACACTTCCAATTGCCATTCCACCACCAAAAGAAGCCATAGTCATTAAAGTTTGTTTTGAAATATTTAAATCATATTCTTCATTTGCTGCTACTAACATACACTCTGCACAATTTAAATCATATTTTTTATCATAATATTTGTTAACTAAATCAACTAACATAATATACTCATCCTCCAATATTAATAAATTTCTATTTATATATTTAATTTTATTAATACTTATTATTTATGTAAAGTTTATAAATAATAAGGAGTAATTACCTTCTAGCAATTACTCCTTATCAATTATAAATTAAGCATTATAGTTATAGAATCCTCTTCCTGATTTTCTTCCTAACCATCCAGCTCTAACATATTTTCTTAAAATACTGCTTGATCTATATTTTGTATCTCCTGTTTCATTATATAAAACATCCATAATTGCTAAGCAAACATCTAATCCAATTAAATCACCTAATGCTAAAGGTCCCATTGGATGATTTGCACCATATTTCATAGCTGTATCTATGTCTTCTACTGATGCAATTCCTTCTTGAAGAATAAATGAAGCTTCATTAATCATTGGAATAAGTATTCTATTAACTACAAATCCTGGTGCTTCTTCTACTTCAACAGGTTCCTTTCCAATTGCTACAGATAACTCTTTAACTGCATCAAAAGTTTCTTGTGATGTAGCCATTCCTCTAATAATTTCAACAAGCTTCATTACTGGAGCTGGATTAAAGAAATGCATTCCTATAACCTTTTCTGGTCTATTAGTCGCTGATGCAACTTCTGTTATTGACAAAGAAGATGTATTTGAAGCTAAAATAGTTTCTGGCTTACAAATCTTATCTAACTCTGCAAAAATTTCTTTCTTAATTTTCATGTTTTCAATTGCAGCTTCAACAACTAAATCGCAATCTGCAGCTAAATTCATATCAGTAGTTCCTGAAATTCTAGATAAGATATCTTCTTTAGTTTCTTCAGTCATTTTTCCTTTTGAAACTAACTTTGATAATCCATTATTTATTCTAACTATTCCACTTTGAACAAGTTCATCTTTTATATCTCTAACTATAACTTCATACCCCTTTTGAGCAAAAGCTTGAACTATTCCAGAACCCATAGTTCCTGCTCCTAATACAAAAATCTTTTCCATAATAACCTCTCCCCTTTAATACAATATTTAATTATGCCCATAAGTGCATACATTTTAACAGTTAACAGTTTCTACTGCTACTTCTTTCATTTCTTTAAGTCTATTAATCATTTCTGGAATTACTTTATTTAAATCTCCAACAATTGCGTAATCTGCAACCTTCATTATTGGAGCTGTTTCATCCTTATTAATAGCAATTATCATATCTGATTCTTGCATACCAGCTACATGTTGAATTGCTCCTGAAATACCACAAGCAATATAAATAGAAGGTCTTACTGTTTTACCTGTTTGTCCAACTTGGTAATCTCTTTCTATCCAGCCCTTATCTACAGCACCTCTTGAAGCTCCAACAACTCCTCCTAAAACATCAGCTAATTGTTGTAAAAGTTCAAAGTTTTCCTTAATTCCAACACCTCTACCACCTGCTACTATAACCTTAGCTTCTCCAATGTCAACGATATCTTTATTAGCTTTAACAACTTCTAATACAGTAGTTCTAATATCTGCTGCATTTAAATTAACATTTACATTTTCTACATTAAAATCATATTTCTTTTCAGTAAGCTTTGAAAATACTCCTGGTCTAACTGTTGCCATTTGTGGTCTATGATTTGGACAAGCAATTGTTGCCATTAAGTTACCACCAAATGCAGGTCTTGTTGCAAGTAAATCCCCATTAGTAACATCTACTGCTAAAGATGTACAGTCAGCTGTTAATCCTGTTGAAAGCCTTGCAGCAACTCTTGGACCTAAGTCCCTTCCTATAAAAGTAGCTCCAATAAATAGTATTCCTGGCTTTCTTTCATTTACTAAATCACAAATAACCTTTGTATATCCATCAGTTGTATACTTATCTAATTCAGGATGCTCAGCAACTAATACTTCATCAGCACCATGTTCACCTAAAGTATCTGCTAAATCTCCTACATTATTTCCTAATAATACTGCAGTAAGCTTAACTCCTAATTCATTAGCTAATCTTCTACCTTCACCTAATATTTCTAATGAAACCTTTTGTAATTCTCCACTTCTTTGTTCAGCAAATACCCAAACACCATTATATTCTGCCATATTCATCTTCAATTACCCTCCCATTATCTTAAATATAGTGTTTTTCCTGTAATTTTCCTAAAACATATGCTACTGCTTCTGGAGCTGATTCTTTAACAATTTCTCCAGCACCTTTAGCTTCCTTAGTCATAGACTTCTTAACCTTTGTAGGAGAACCCTTTAACCCTAATTCTTCTGCAGGTACATCAAGATCATCTGCAGTCATAATCTTAATTTCTTTATCTACCGTATCAAAGATATATTTAACGTTCATATATCTTGGTTTATTTAATTCTTCAATCGCTGTTAATAGTACAGGTTCTTGAACTTTTATTAATTCATAACCATCTTCTAAAGCTCTATTTACTAATACTCCATCTTCTTCAATCTTAACATCTTGTACGTATGTTACTTGAGGAATTCCTAAATGTTCTGCTATTTCTGGCCCTACTTGAGCAGTATCTCCATCAATAGCTTGTCTTCCACCAAATATTATATCGTAATCTAATTTTTTAATTGCTGCTGCAATAGTTTTTGAAGTTGCTAATGTATCAGCTCCTCCAAATGCTCTATCTGTTAAAAGAATAGCTTCATCTGCCCCCATGCATAAAGCTTCTCTTAAAGCATTTTTTGCTTGAGGAGGCCCCATACTAACTACAGTTACATGAGCTCCATGATTATCTTTTAATTGTAATGCGGCTTCTAAAGCATGCTTATCTTCTGGGTTTATTATTGAAGGAACACCATCCCTTATAAGAGTTCCTGTTTTTGGATCAATTTTTACAACTGTTGTATCTGGTACTTGTTTTAAGCAAACTACTATATTCATTATCAAATGCCTCCTTCTATCTTAATGCTGCGCCTGAAATAACCATCTTTTGAACTTCTGAAGTTCCTTCATAAATTTCAGTTATCTTAGCATCTCTCATCATTCTTTCAACTGGATAATCCTTAGTGTAACCATATCCACCATGAATTTGAACAGCCTTAGTTGTTACTTCCATAGCCACTTCAGCAGCAAATAACTTAGCTCTTGCAGCATCAACTCCATATGGAAGTTTATTTTGTTTAAGCCATGCAGCCTTATAAACTAAATGTCTTGCAGCTTCTATCTTTGTATTCATTTCAGAAATCATCCATTGTAATCCTTGGAATGCTGATAATGATCTTCCAAATTGCTTTCTTTCCTTCATATATTTAACAGCTTCATCATAAGCTCCTTCTGCAATTCCTAAAGCTTGAGCAGCTATACCAATTCTTCCCCCATCAAGAGTTTTCATTGCTATACCAAATCCCTTACCTTCTTTTCCTACTAAGTTTTCCTTTGGAATTACACAATCTTCAAATATAAGTTCAGTTGTAGAAGATGCTCTAATTCCTAACTTGTCTTCTTTCTTACCAATTGAGAATCCTGGGAAATCTTTTTCAACTATAAATGCAGATATTCCTCTAGTTCCTTGAGACTTATCAGTCATTGCAAACACTATAAAAGTATCAGCTACTCCACCATTAGTAATGAATATTTTTGATCCATTTAAGATATAATTATCTCCCTCTAAAATAGCTGTAGTTTGTTGTCCAGCAGCATCTGTTCCTGCTCCTGGTTCTGTTAAACCAAATGCACCTATTTTTTCTCCTTTTGCAAGTGGTACTAAGTATTTTTCCTTTTGTGCTGGAGTTCCATTTTCATATAATAACGAAGCACAAAGTGAAGTATGAGCTGAAAGAATAACCCCTGTTGTTGCACAAACTTTTGATAATTCTTCAACAGCTATTATATATGATAATACATCGCCGCCAGATCCACCTAACTCCTTAGGGAATGGAATACCCATCATGCCTAGCTCGCCCATTTTCTTTACATTTTCCATTGGAAATCTTTCTGTTTCATCGATTTCAGCAGCTATTGGTTTTACTTCATTAACTGCAAATTCTTTAACCATTTGTCTCACTAACTCTTGTTCTCTAGTTAATCCAAAATTCATTACTTTTTTACCTCCCTGTAATACCATCTTTATGCGTGAAATACAAAATTTTCTGCAATACACATCTATATATTTAAATTTAATTTAATTTACTTGTTTTTAAAGTTTTTTTCTCTTCTTTCTAAAAATGCAGTCATTCCTTCTAATTGGTCTTCTGAATCAAAGCATTGTCCAAAATCATTTGCTTCAATTTCAATTGCTTTATCTATATCAACTTGCATTCCTCTATTTATTGCATCTTTGCATTGTCTTACTGCTATTGGAGCATTTGCACAAATAATATCTGCCATTTTCTTTGCTTCATCCATTAAATTTTCTAATGGAACAACCTTATTAACTAATCCAATTCTTAATGCTTCATCAGCCTTAATCATTGCACATGTGTAAATCATTTCTTTAGCTTTTCCTAAGCCAACTATTCTAGGTAATCTTTGGGTTCCACCAAACCCTGGTGTAATTCCAAGTCCAGCTTCCGGTTGAGCAAACTTAGCTTTTTCTGAAGCAATTCTAATATCGCAAGCCATTGCTAATTCACAACCTCCACCTAAGGCAAATCCAGATATCGCAGCTATAACAGGCTTATTTAAGCTTTCAATTTTTCTAAAAACTTTATTACCTAAAACCCCAAATTCTTCTCCACCTTTTGCATCTAAATCCTTCATTTCTGCTATATCAGCTCCAGCAACAAAAGATTTTTCTCCTGCACCTTTAATTATTACACAATAAATATTATTATCATTTTCAATATTAGTAATTGCTGAATCTAGTTCCTTTAAAGTTTCTGAATTTAAAGCATTTAATGCTTTAGGTCTATTTATTGTTACAATAGCTAATTTACCTTCCTTTTCAAGAATTAAATTTTTTAATTCTTGTTCTAAAATAACATTTTTGATTTCCATAAATTCTTCTTCCCCTTTATACCTATTTTTTTACATAAACACCCTTTTCTTTGTTATATTATTAACAAATCGATTCAAAAAAACATTCTTTTTCCTCATCTTTGGTTAGAAGATTCTGAATAATCATAACCTACTTTTAATTATAATATCTAATTTTACCATTTGCAATTAATATTTTACTATTAAGTAGAAATATTACATTATTTCAATTTATTTCTTGTTTGTATTTAGTTTAACTATCTTAATTTTATAATTTCAATTATAAAATTAATAAAACATTTATTAATTTATATAAACTTTTAAATGTTATCAATCTTATAGTTTTAAATTTTCATATACATTAACATTGATAACTTTAAGCTATGAAAAATTTTATACTTTTGTAAATAAAAAAATAACAAATTAAAATTAAGTTTTTTCAAAACTTTTTTTAATTTGTTATTTTTTTAAATTTATTCTTCTTTCATTAAATATACTAATGTCAATAAACTTTCAGATAAATGAACATTTTCAACTTTAACATCATCTGGTACTACTAAATCTACTGGTGCAAAGTTCCATATTCCTTTTATTCCACCCTTAACTAAAAGGTCACAAACCTTTTGTGCATTAATTCTTGGAACACAAATAATTCCAATATTAATATTATTATTTTCTAAATAATTACCTAATATATCAATATCCTTTATTTCTACATCCCTTATTCTCATTCCAATAAGTTTTGGATTTGCATCAAATATTCCATCAATAAATAATCCTAATTCTGAAAATCTGCTATAATTAGCAATTGCTTGCCCTAGGTTACCAGCACCTATTATTACTCCAGTATACTCTTTATCCAACCCTAAAATTAAGCTAATTTGTTTATACAATTCCTTTACATTATAGCCATAACCTTGTTGCCCAAAATCCCCAAAATTATTTAAATCCTGTCTAATTTGAGATGCTGTAAATCCTATTTTTTCACCTAATTCTTTTGATGAAATTCTATCTACATCATTTCTCATCAGCTCTTTCAAATATCTATGGTATTTTGGTAATCTTTTAATTACTGCCATAGAGACATTTTTCTTTTTTTCCATAGTATATGAATCTCCTTAATCTATTCAATAATTTTCCTTTTACTAAACTTTGATAATATAATAACATACTTTTCACTTTTAATCTATTAATTTAATAATTTGTAAAAAATTTTATTTATATTATAAAATTTCATTTTTTTCTATTTTTAAATTTAATTAATACTATATTAATAAATATAGTATTAACAATTTTAATATATCTTATTATTTTTCCTAAAAACAGAGACTTATGTATAACGTAGCAGATGCGTTATACATAAGTCTCATAAATATTCGTAGTCAAGCTTAAAACCTATTCTACTTTGCAACAAGAGCTAAAATGATCTTGTACACCATTCCCTTTTGCCTAAAATTTTTCTGGACTTATTTAATTATAATTATCTTATTATAATTTGTCAATATTCATCGAATTATCCTCATTGAATTTAATACTGCTAATAAAGTTACTCCAACATCTGCAAATACAGCAGCCCACATATTTGTTAATCCTACTACAACTAATATCATAACAGCAACCTTTATAAATAATGAGAAAATTATATTTTGCCATAATATCTTATTTGTTTTTCTTGATATTCTTATAGCATCTGAAATAGATTCTATTTTATCTTTCATTAATACTACATCAGCTGCTTCAATTGCCGCATCAGATCCTACTCCTCCCATGGCAATTCCAATATCTGCTCTAGCTAAAACTGGAGCATCATTAATTCCATCACCAACAAATAATACTTTACCATTTCCTACTTTTTTATTTAAAACTTCTTCTAATTTATTTACCTTATCACTTGGTAATAATTCAGAGTATATTTCATCAATTCCAATATCATTTGCAACTTTTTCAGCAACTTCTTTACTATCTCCAGTAAGCATTACAGTCTTTTTAATTCCTGCATTTTTTAACTCTACTATTGCTTCTTTTACATTTTCCTTTATTTCATCTGAAATTATTATATTTCCTTTATATTCTGAATTAATTGCAATATGAACTATAGTCCCAATTGTATTTACTTTATCATAAAAAATATTATTTTTAATCATTAATTTTGAATTTCCTAATAAGACATTTTTCCCCCTTATTATTGCTTCAACACCATGACCAGCAACTTCTTTATAACTTTCAATTTCATTTTTATTAATTTTCTTGCCATATGCTTCTGCAATAGATACTGCAATTGGATGGTTAGAATTTGCTTCACCTAATGCTGTTATTTCTAATAATTCATCTTTACTAATATTTTTTGCGTTAATGCTTGTAACCTTAAATACACCTTTAGTTAAGGTACCAGTTTTATCAAATACTATTATTTCACTTTCCTTAAGTGCTTCTAAATAATTTCCCCCCTTAACTAATACACCTTTCTTAGATGCTGCACCTATACCTGAGAAAAATCCTAATGGAATTGATACTACTAATGCACAAGGACAAGATACAACTAATAAAGATAATGCTTTATATAACCACTCTGAAAATACTGCACCTTTAATAAAAATAGGTGGAATAATAGCTACTAACACTGCTACTAATACAACAATAGGTGTATATATCTTTGAAAACTTTGTTATAAATTTTTCTGTAGGAGCCTTTTTATTTGATGCATTTTCAACTAATTCTAATATTCTTGCAACAGTTGATTCTCCATACTCCTTAGTTACTCTTACTTTTAAAACGCCACTATTATTTATTTCACCTGATAAAATTTCATCTCCAGCTTTAATTTCACGAGGCACTGATTCACCAGTTAATGCTGAAGTATCTAAAAAACTTTCTCCACTTAAAACCACTCCATCTAATGGAACCCTTTCTCCTGGCTTTATTAATATTACTTCATTTAAACTTACGTCCTCAGGAGATACTTTAACTTCATTATTACTTCTTAAAACATTTGCATAATCTGCTCTAATATTCATAAGAGAAGAAATAGATTTTCTTGACTTATTTACAGCATATCCTTGGAATACCTCTCCAATTTGGTAAAATAGCATTACTGCAACAGCTTCAGGATATTCACCAATAAAAAATGCTCCAATTGTAGCAATACTCATAAGGAAATTTTCATCAAATATTTCACCATTAGTAATATTTTTTAATGCAGTTAAAATTACTTCTCCACCAATTACAAGATAACTTGCAATAAATAATATTATATATACCGAATTATTATTTCCATTGTAAGCTAATGCAACTAAATATATTAATGTTCCAATTATAAGCATTATATTTTCTTTTATATACTCAATTACTCCAGCATTATTTTCACTTAAACTATTACTATGTGTATGATTATGTGTCTCATTTTTATTAATTTTTGTTTTTTCAGTACATTTTTTTACTTCACCATTTTCAAAACTTGTAGAACAACAGCTATCTTTACATTCACTAGTTGTATTTTTAATTACCGTATTATTTAATTTTTCCTCTACTTTTACATCTGGCTCTAATTTTTTAACAATTGATTTTATTTCATTTATTATTTCATCCTTTAAGCTTTCTTCTTTTATTTCAGCTATTAATAATGTTGTTGAAAAATTAACAGTTGCTTCTTTAACTCCATTAATTTTATTAACTTTAGTTTCTATCTTATTAGCACAATTTGCACAGTCTAATCCATTTAAAACTAACCTTATTTCCAATTTACTATCCCTCCCATAAAAATTTTATATTTTAAAATCTCTATACTTATTCAGTAATATGATGTAATCCAGCATCAAATATTTGCTTGATATGTTCATCATCTAATGAATAATAAATTACTTTTCCAGCTCGTCTAAACTTAACAAGCCTTGCTGATTTTAATACTCTTAATTGATGTGAAATAGCTGACTGACTAATATTTAATAATACTGATAAATCACATACACACATTTCTGATTCAAATAATGAGCATATTATTTTTATTCTAGTACTATCACCAAATACTTTAAATAATTCGGCTAAATCATATAATGTTTCTTCTTTAGGTAATTTATTTTTAACATTTTCAACTACCTCCTTATGAATTACGTTGCATGAACAAGATTCTGATTTATTTTCCATATTAATTTCACGTCCTTAACTATATTGTTTATATTAAAAATAATTTTATAAATTCACCCCATAAACATATGAATAATTGTTCATATGTTTATACTTTTATTATATGCTTATCTTAGTAAATTAGTCAACATTTTTTTAGAAAACTTTAACTTTATTTTTTATCTATAATTTATGAAAATAAATACTTATATTAAAGTAACTTTTATTTTAAATTTATAATTTTATATCCTTTAACTTATCTTTTGTAAAATCTTATAAAAAATCCTATTTAATAAAATTATCTCTATATAACATTTAAATTACTGTATTTTTATGGTACAATAATTATATAAACCTACCAGGCATAAATAGGTTTTTAAACAAGGGTAGTCTGCTAATGCCCTTGTTTTTCTTTTATATAAAACAAATTAACTTTTACCTATTGATTTATAATTTTTATCATACATATTTTCTTTTATATAAATAATTTAACCCCAAAAGAAATAAATTACTTTTGGGGTTAAATTATTTATATTATTAAATTTTACATTAAATATTGAATTAATATTGTTGCTAATCCTAAGAAAAAGAAAAATCCTAAAACATCAGTAAATGTTGTAACAAATATTGATGATGCTAATGCAGGATCCACCTTAAACTTCTTTAAAACAATTGGAACTAAATATCCTGTAATAGTAGCTACTATCATATTTAATATCATTGCAACTCCAATTACTATTCCAAACATGAAATTACCTTCCCAAATAAATCCTAAAATTCCTATAATAACTCCAATTACTATTCCTGATACTAATCCTACCCCAACTTCTTTTAAAAATACTTTTTTCATATTTTTAAAATTAAGTTCTCCTAAGGCTAATCCTCTAACTATTATTGTAAGTGTTTGTGTTCCTGCATTTCCACCCATCCCTGTAACTATTGGCATAAATGTTGCCAAAGAAACTACAGTTTGAATTGTTCCTTCAAAAAAGCCAACTACTGCTGAAGCTAAAATTGCAGTAAATAAATTTATAATTAACCATGGTAATCTACTTTTAACAGAATCCCTTAATGCCCCATCAACCTTTTCACCTTCATCTACTCCACCTAAACGATGTATATCTTCTGTAGTTTCATCTCTTAATATTTGCATAACATCATCAACTGTAACAATACCTAAAAGTCTATTATAACTATCAACTACAGGCATTGTTAAATATCCATACTTTTCAAATCTATGTCCTACTTCTTCTTGATCAGTGTTAAAAAATACACTTTCTACCTTTGTATGAATTATATCTGATATTTTTGTATTGAAATTATGAGTTACTAATTCCTTTAATGATATTACACCCTTAAGTCTATCAAAACTATCTACCACATATAAATCATAAATATTTTCACTTTCTTCACCACAGCTTTGCAGATACTTTAATGTTTCCTCTACAGTCATATTTTCCTTAAGTGAAACAAATTCTGTTGCCATTATTCCTGCTGCAGTATCTGGATCATAACTTAATAATTGACGTACCTTTCTTGAGTCTTCATCTGTCATTTTTGCTAATATTTTATTTACTTGTTCTTCATCTAACATTCCAAGTAAATCTGTTAATTCATCTGATGACATTTCTTCAACAATATTTTTTTGCTTATTTTCTGAAAATTCCATTAAAATTAAATATTTTTCATCATCTTCAGCTTCATCTATAATATCTGCAATTAATTCTTCTGGTAATCTATTTAAAATATCTTTTTTATCTTTTGAATAATCACGTAAAACATCTAGTATATCTACTGGATGAATATTTTCTTCATATTTAATAATACTAGATTGTGGTGCATGCAATAGAAATTTTCTAAGCTCTTCTTTATTCATATTTAATTTCATGGCATTTCCTCCCAATTTATATATAGGAAGTTGTAAAATTTTTCTTATATAAATTCTATAATTCCCTTTCCTAGTTTTCCAATTCTAACTAATGAATATACATCATATCCTTTTTTATCTAAAATAGCTCTTCCTGGTTGGAATGATTTTTCTATTACTATTCCAACTCCTCCAACTTTAGCTCCTGCTTCTTCAACTAATCTTATTGCTCCTAATGCAGCTTCTCCATTAGCTAAGAAGTCATCTATTATTAATATATTATCATCTTCTGAAATGTAATCCTTAGATAAAGTTAATTCATAATCTGATCCCTTAGTAAATGAATGTACAGTAGTTTGATATACATTTCCATTTAATATCTTAGAAGATTGCTTTTTTAATGTAACCATTGGAAGTTCCATTTGCATTGCAGTCATTACAGTAGGTGCAATTCCTGAACTTTCTATTGTAAATATTTTTGTTATTCCATGCTTCTTATAATACTCTTTAAAATAACTTCCTATTTCATACATTAATTTTGCATCTACACCATGATTTAAAAATGAATCAACCTTTAAAACTGTTTCGCTTAATGCTTTTCCATCTTGTAATATACGTTCTTTTAAACTTTCCATTTGTATTATCTCTCCTAAATTAACATTAATAAAAAAATAACACTTCTAAATATATTAGAAGTGTTGAATATCCAATTTCACATAATTTTATGCATTTAACAACACCTCGTAGTCTGCTAATTAAGGTCAGCAGGTAGAAACTTTCGGACCGATTACCGATTTTATACGAGTTATTTTTACAAATTCACTTATTGGTATTATACCATGAAGATTTTCTTTGTAAATACCATTTTTTCTTAAATTTATTAATGTTTTAGTTATATTTAATAAAAAGATCTTATCAAATTTATTTCAAATAATTTAATTTGATAAGATCTATACCATTTTATTTATAAATTAATACTTACAAATTATTGTTGTGTGTTCTTCTATATTATCGTAAATAGCTTTTGCTACACTATATGTCATATTTACACATCCATGTGAACCATTAGTCTTGTATATTGATCCTCCAAATTGACTTCTCCAACTTGCATCATGAAGTCCAATGCCCCCATTGAAAGGCATCCAAAAGTTTACTGGTGAAGCATATCCTTGCCCCCTTAACACATAGTCTTTTGCTTTCCAATCTAACTTATATACACCTGCTGGAGTTGCATGACCTTGACTTACATTGCCTGTTACTACATTTCCTTGAGTTATAACTTCACCATTCTTATAATATATTACAGTTTGATTTGTTAAATCAACTTCAACAAATGTATTAAGAACATATTCATCAGTTGCAGTTGGTGTTTTGAATGTTAAATCCTTAGTTACAGATTTTCCACTTTTAATTGCATCTTCAATTTCTGAAATAGTTGTATTTCTATCTACATAATAAATTCCTGGAGTTGTACTAATTTTAATTTGTTCACCAGACCATCTAGTAACTGTTCTTGTTTCTCCAATGTTATCATACTTGTCTCCTAATTGGTTTGTATATTCTCTAATAGCATCTTCATTTAAAGAAACATTAAAATCTTCTCCTACAACTATCCATTGACTAATCATATTACCATCAATATTCTCAGAATTTCCATTAACATTAAATGTTATTTTTGCCTTTACATATTTATCAGCAGTATCTTTTGCTGCAATAACTTCCTTTGATTTAGATGTATAAATAGGACTTTCATAACATCCTTCTTCATCTAAATTTAATGTTTTATTTGCACTTATTATTTTTTCTAATATTTTTGAATTTAATAAATCCCTATTTACTTTATTTCCTATATCTTCTTTTATTATTTCATATTTACCATCATTATAATTAAGCTTTGCATTAACAGGATTAGTTACCATACTTTCGTTAAGTGCATCTAATTCTGAAATATATTTATTTAATAAACTTTCATCATAATTAATTCCATCAGTAAACTCATAATTTTTATGTCTAAATATTGATGATATCCATAAAAATGGATTTTGACTTTTTAATACTCTATCAATATCATTAGAAAAATCATATTTAAGTGATATACTTTCTCCAGTTATTGTTTCTGTTTTATTATTTCTTTCTTCAATAGTAAGAACATATTCATTTGCATTATCACTCATTAATTCTTGAGCAGATTTATTACTTTTTCCTGATATACTTATATTATTAATTGATGTTCTAAAGAAAAAATGACTATTAAAATACAATGTCATTAATAAATAAACGCCTAAAATACAAGATAAAACACAAGTAGTTATAATTAATCCCTTATTTGAAGCATTTTTCTTATTTCCTTTTAACTCATTATTTCCATTAGGTTCTGTGTCTAAATCTACAGTAGATACTTCAATATTTTCCTTTGGATCAACTTCATTTATAACATTACTATTTAATACTTCTGTTTCTTTTACTATTTTATTTTCATTTAATTCATTTTTTGTATTAACAACTTTTCCATCATTTAATTCATTTTCTTTTAATTCTAACTCATTAGTATCTTTTAAATTTTCTTTATTTAATAACTCATCTAATTTTTCAATATACATATTATAGTCTTTAATACTTAACTTATTTGCAAATAAAATTAAATTTTCCTTTGCCTTAACTATACTATCATTTGTACTAGTATTTAATGTTTTATAATATTCATTTAATAGCTTTTCTTTATAATTATGAATATTGTTATATCCTAAAAATTCACCTAATCTTTCTAATTCATTATCCTTATCTCCATACTTATATAATAATGCTTTATATATATTTTCATTATAAGGATTAAGTTGTATTATCTCTTTAATTGTTGCAATTTCTCTTCCCTTTGAAACTTCATTTTTCAATAATTCTTTAATTAATTTGTTAGATTTTTTCATCTTTTTTATATCACTATAATTTTCTACATCTTTTACATTATTATCATTTAAAAAATCTATAATTGCAAAATTAATATTAAATATACTTTCCATCATTGAATTTGAAAGCTTATCTAAAATTTCATTAGAAATATTGGATTTAATTTTTTGTTCATTAAATTCTATTTCTATTTCTTTTTCTTTAATTTCATAAGGAGTTTTTATTAATCCTGAACTAATATTTAACTTAGGTAATATTATATTACTTTCATCTTTAGAGGACTTTTCATTATTTTTTATTTCATTTATTGTATTTTCCCAAGTACAATACTTTAATAAATAATAATCTTTAAAAAATTCATCTTCATTTATATTTTTTACATCAAAATCCTTTATAATACCAATAGCTTTTGATATATATTGTTTTAAGTATTCATATCCAAAATCTTCTGCATCCTTTTTTACTTGTTCATTATCATTAAATTTTTCTTTGAATTTATTTCTAAATGTAGAAACAGAGTTAAGAGCCTCTTCTAAAAATATACCCCTTATTTCATTTAATTTAACAAATTCATTTGAAAAATTAATATTATCATTTAATATCTTAAAGTTCATACCTTCCTCCCATATATAGCATAAAACTTGTTATCTCACTACTTTCTTTTACATTTATAATAATATTACCATTTTGTTAATTTATTACAATTTTAACATACTTTTAAGATATTTTGTATTTATATTTCACATTTTAATCAAATAAATTTTAAATTATTATGTAATACTATAAATTTTTTTTAATTTAATATTTTATAATATATTAATTTTCTATATATAGTTGTGTTATATTAAATTGTTGTTGACAACATTTTGATATAACACAACTATATAGTAATAAAGCTACATTAATATACTTCACCTTCTCCCTTAAACTATAAATTTTACTTTTTAAATTAAAATATAATAAAATTTTTAACTTACTTCAAATAAAATCAATTACAAATAAGCCATTATCAAATTTAGACAATAGCTTCTTTCTAAATTAAAACTTATCATTTAAAATTTATATTACTAAGTAATTTTTAAATACAAATAACCTTTTCTTTTATTTTATTCCAAGATAAATAAGTATTAATTTCAGCCTTTACATTAATATTAA
>UQFE01000019.1 GCA_900540255.1 uncultured Clostridium sp. | reverse complement strand
AAAAAAATGGCTAAAAGAATCATAAAATCCATTTTCCATATTTACCATATATTGACGGCTGACTTTTTAATGAAAATTTGGCACACAAGTTAAGTATAAAATACAACTGCCCTTATATAAAAAAAGTTTTCTTTATATAAATTTCTATATATAAAGAAAACTAATTTTTATGTATATAATTTAGTTATTGTATTTTTCCCATTACATTCCCATTTTATTTTATTATTACACTTATCACATGTAATGATCCCATTAGCTTCACATTCTGGATTTTCAAAAATAACTTCACCACAATTAGGACATAAAACCTTATTCATATCTTCACCTCATTATTATATATCTTACAATTAATTATACTTATTTTAACCAAATTGTATAATTTTAAACATAAATATAAGTAAACACTCAAATTTTATGTTATAATTTGTAAAAGATAATTAATTATAATAAATTTAAAATTTTATTACAATATAAAAATAAAACCCTATTGACATATTTATTTAAATTATAATAAAATTTCTATAAAGACTTCACGAATATTATTTTTAATATTCAAAATATTATTCGACTAAAAAAGAAGGGATGTGAATATATTTTACAATATATTAATTATTGTAAAATTAGGCTTATGATTGATAATTTACTTTATACTATACCAAAGGAAAATCATACAAAAGACCAGATAATAGAAATATTATCTAATCATCCAGAAATTAAATTTGTTTCATTTGTTGGTATTGATCTTTCTGGAAATGATACAGATGAAAAAATTCCTGTAAACTTATTTTTAGAGGATATTGACTCTTTCCTTCATGGAGTTGCAGTTCAAACAGATGGATCATCAGTTGTACTTCCTGGAATTGCAACATTAAATAATGCTAAAGTTGATATGATAACTGATTTAGATAGTAAATGGTTTGTTGACTATAACTACGATTTTATAGATTCTATAACAAATAAACCTATTGGTACATTAAGAATACCTTGTTTCTTATATCACGATAATAAACCTGTTGATTCAAGAAATATATTACGTAATGCAGTTAATACTTTTAAAGAAACTTTATGGAATATCTTTGATACAAATCCAGAAATATTAAGCAACTATAATATAAAAAAAGATGATATAAAAGAAATAATCATTACATCAGCTACAGAATTAGAGTTTTGGGTTAAAACACCAAATAGTGATGCTGAAATAGAAGAATTATCTACTTCCCAAGTTCTTCATGAACAATATTGGACAAGAACTAAAGGAAAAGTTCGTACAGCCCTAGAAGAAACATTACTATTAATGGAGGCCTATGGATTTGAACCTGAAATGGGTCATAAAGAAGTTGGTGGAGTTAAAGCTAAATTAGATGCTTCTGGTAACTTTAATCATGTAATGGAGCAAATAGAAGTTGACTGGAAATATTCTGATGCTATTCAAGCTGCTGATAATGAACTATTTATAAAAATATTAGTTCAAGAAACTTATAGAAGGCACGGTTTAGATGTTACATTTATGGCTAAACCACTTGATGGTGTTGCTGGTTCTGGTATGCACGTTCATTTAGGAATTAGCTTAAAGCTTAAAAACGGTAAAAGAATAAACCTCTTCCATACAAATAAAGAACATTTCTTAAGTATCTTAGGATATGGTTCTCTTATGGGATTACTTAAAAACTATGAAGTTATGAATCCATTTATATCTTCAACTAATAACTCATTAAAAAGATTAAAGCCTGGATTTGAAGCACCTGTTTGTATAGTTACTTCTCTTGGATTATCACCTAGTAATCCATCAAGAAATAGATCTATATTAGTTGGTTTAATTAGAGACTTATCAAATCCCCTTGCTACAAGATTTGAACTTCGTTCACCAAATCCACATTCAAATGCATATATAACTATTGCAGTATGTTATATGGCAATGCTTGATGGTATTCTTTATGCAGTTAATAATAAAAAAACAGAAGATGAACTTTTAGCAGAACTATCTAAAGAATATGGTGAAGCTGCAGATTACCTAGAAAAGAATAGAAAATATAGAGCTGAAGAAGATGTATTTGAAGATTTCACTGAAGAAGAAAGAAATAAATATTTCAGCAAGGCACCTGCAACAATATATGAAAATATTACTGCTTTAGATAGATATCCTGAAAAGGTAGAAGTCTTAAAAAGAAATGGAGTATTGACTGATCAGCTTATTAATAGTTTTAGAATAGCAACTATTACTAGATGGAAAATGGAAATTTCTCATAGAATAGTTAATAAATTCACTTCTGAAATAAGATCTTGTAAATGCCTTCATGATGCAAATAAAGCACTAGATTTAGATTTAACTAATTGGATGAAAATTCATGAATTAAGATTATATATAATGAAGGATACCAATTCTACAAAGTCTCTTTTCACAAGACTTAAAGATGCAATTACAGAAAACAACTTAGAATTAGCTTCAGATTTATATTTAGAATTAGAATATAAAATGAGTTTATTAAGAAATATGTATTCTTCTTATAAAAAGAATCTTTTAGACATATAAAAAGTAGCTGCCATTAGGCTAGGGCACTGAAAAACTTAATGTTTTTCAGTACCCTCCCATTAGGTAGTTCCCTTTTTCATATTTTTAATAATTATCTTCCATGAATTTTTTCCATGTAAAATGTAATTATAAGTGTCATTGCATAATCATAAATCAAAAATACAGGCTGTGCTATTAGCCATAGTAAAATAATTGCTATATTTTTTGATGAAATATTAAAAACATTAAAAATAACTTCTTTTAATCCTGCAATTATATTTAATCCTAATATATTTTGCATTACTATAAATCCAATAAAAAATGAAATATTAAAAAATATTAGTTTTAATATCATTTCTACCCTTCCATTTCTTAATCTTTCTATAAGAAACTTAATTATTCCAAATACTCCAAAGAAAATAAAATATAATAATGATATGTTAATTTTAACTAAGAAAAATGAAATTAGACTTGATGCAAAATAAACAAATATTGCTGTTTTAACATTACTTCTTATTATACATATTGGTATTAATGCTGAAGCAATAGTTAAAATTGTTAATGTGCTTGTAGGTATAACAGAAGCCATATATAAGATTATACTAGTTAATGCAACCAATACTCCTCCAAGAGCCATATCCCTTGCATTCATAAAAATCCCCCCTTTAGGTAGTTTGTAGTTAATGTTGAAATTCCTTAGGGAATTTCTTGAAAATACTTTTATAGTTTCAAGTTTCAAGTTTGAAGTGACAAGTGATAATTTATGGATGGGGTTGTCGCACTAAAAATTTTATACACAATATATTGTAGTATTTATTCTTAATGCGATATCCCCTTAAAATATATTTTTTCGTTAACTTTCCACTTGCCACTCTCTACTTTCCACTTGTCACTGATTTAAGCTTTCATCCTTAACTCCTAACTATTAATTCCCTAACAGCATCCTATTAAATCTCCACCAAAGCATTCACATAATGAATCTAAGCACCATAATTGCATACAACAATCACATGCATTCATATTTCCATTAGATGTTCTATATGTTTGACTATATGAATTGCTTCTTTCTTTTAGTTGATTTAGTGTTTGCCTATATTCAAAATTATTTGGATCCATTTTACATGCCCTTTGAATATTATTGTAAGCAGATTCAAACCATCCCTTGGCTAACATTATTCTTCCATATAAATAATACCACTCCGCATTTCTATCTCTTATTTCATTTAATTTTCTTTCTGCCAAACTTATATTTCTATTTTGTATTAATCCTCTAATTTCAGCATAAATTACAGAATTATTACCATAAGAATTATAACTTTCATTATATCCATTAGATGATGAATTATATGTAGAATTTCCTTCATTATTATTTTTTATCATATCATATGCTTTATTTATTTCAGCAAGCTTTTCCTCTGCCAAATTTTTAAGTGGATTATCACCATATTGATCTGGATGATATTGCTTTACTAACTTTCTATATGCTGATTTTATTTCCTCTTGAGAAGCTCCTGGCTTAACCCCTAATACCTCATATGGATTCATTTTTAACACTCCTTTTTATCTTATTATTTTTTATATTATCTATCTATTCTTTTCTTCTTATCCTTGCAGTTACAACTATTTATTACTTTTTCATATTTATCCATCATACCAAGATTAATTATATTTTGAAGTATTTCCTTATTTCTCTTTAAAGGTAGCTTTTCTAATGACTCCTTGCAATTATATCCACAATTCAATATAGTAAATTCAATTCTTGGTTTAATTTCTTTTATAAAATCATCATATGATTTATTTTCCTTATTATATAAAAAGTTAATAGGATTAAATTTTTTCTTTTCCATATCTTCTTTTAAATCATCCAATGCGTCTATTAAATAAATCCACTTTCCTAATGCATATCCTAAATCATAAAGTTCATATCTAATATTTTGACAATCCCCTTCAAAAGTTTCTGGATATAATTCTAAAATTTTTGCAACTATTAAACTAAATGGATTTGCTATTTCATCTATAGAAGTAAAATTCTTATTTTCCTCTAATTCTGATAGCAACTTTAAATTTTCTTCTATTATATCATTAATATTAGTAACATTTCTGTTAAACTTTCTTTTATAGGGTTCTAATACTAAGATTTTCATTTTACTTTTTATGTCTTTATCATCATTAACATCATCAATAAACTTATAATATACTAATGAAACATTCATTGCTGCAGCATATTCTAATGCTTTATTGTTAAGTATCATTGTTTTTTTATTTAATGGATGTGCTATACATCTTTTAAAATTAATACTTGGTGATTCATTATGTAACGCATCTAATAATACTCCTAAAAATGCCATATCATAGTTTAAAGTTAGCCTTGGAATATTTCCAAAATACTCTTTAATATGCATGCATACACCACAATAATAACTTTTAAACATTTCATATTCCCTAATTTTAAGTTCTGGCTTAAGTGGAGTTACATAACCAAACAAATAATCACTCCTTTAATATACTGTAATTTTTATAACCTTAGTATAGTTTATTTATATTTATTTATCAATTTATCTAAGTTTTTTTCATTATTATTTCACAATAAAAAATAAGATTATACAAAAGACTTAAAAATTAGTTAAACCAATCCTTCTTCTCTTTATATAATCTTACTTTTAATTTATTTTAAAAGCTTCCTCCACCCCCACCATGTGTATTTCCACTACTTGATGTATGAGTTGAGATTGTTCCACCTGAATTATTATTATTATTATTATTTCTCTCTATTTTAGTTCTTGTTGTATAAGTATTAATAAACCTATCTTTTTTACGAGTAAAAACTATTGAATTTCTATCTGCATAATTAACTGCTGATACAGATTTTGAATTTTTATATGAATTAACAACTAAAAAGCATACACTAGAAGCTACTATGGCTCCTGCTGCTAATCCAATAAAAACAATATTTTTAGTAGGTTTACCTTTAATATATTTATTTGTTGGTATTCCTTCTTTTACATAATTATTTATATCATTTATAAATACATTACAACCACCAAAATAATCTCCATTCTTTAAATACGAAGTTATATCTTCAACTATATTGTCTATTCTATTATTAGTAAAATATTTTATTGCTTCACCTGATGTAGATATCCATATATTTCTGTTCTCCATATCTATTAGTAATAACAATCCACTTTTTTCTTTTCCAACACCATATCCATTATAATCAAAATAATCATCAGCATAATCTTGTTGACTTTTTCCATTTAAATTATTAGATGTCACTATAACAGCATCCATATTATATTCATTTTTAAAATTTTCTAAATCAATTCTTAATTTTGTTTCCTCTTGCGATGATAATAAGTTAGCATCATCCACAACAAAATTTAAATCTGCATTTATAGTAATTGTAAATATTAAGGATATAATAATTGAACTAATAAAAGGTATTATTTTCTTTACTATACTCTTCATATAAACATACCTCCTACTAATACACCTAAAAATACTAATATAAACACTAATATAAATAATGTAGCTATTTTACCTTTTGATACTGGTAATGAACCAAATACCTTTCCAGTTTGACCATTTAATGCAAAAATATAATTATTATTTCCTGAGCTATATGTAATCATCCATACTGGCATTAATGTATAATTACAAGAGGTTTTATTAAAACTTTCACGTGTTCCTACAACTTCAACTGTAGAATATCCGCCTATAGAGTTTCTTAATATTTCATTTGTACCTTTTCTTATCTTATTTTCAATTAAAGGCAAGACCTCTTCTTTACCTTTATCATATTTTTCTGAAAAAAAGCCTGGTAAATATGCTATAGAAAAGTCTTTTAGTTCACTTGAATTATATGGTTCAATACTTTCCATAACATCATCATCCATTTTGCTTGAAGCATTATGAGGAACATTATTAAAATTTAAATTAACTTCCCTATATACATTATATACATCTGTTTTTGTATATCTGTAATCACCACTTACCCATGTATTTATTCTTTTACATCTTGCACTCATTTCCCCTGTTACATTTGAATTAACTAGCCAAAATGGAATATATATTCCTGTAATCTTTTCCAATTGTTTATATGATGAAAACTCTTTAGGTAAAAACCATTTTTTACTACTCCATTTTAAAAAATTATTAATTGCTGTTTCTTTGTTTATCTTAAATGGTATAACCTTTGATGGTTTAAAACCTCCGTTAAACTTATCATTTAATACTATTGGACCATGACAGTAACAACAAAATGTGGCAGTTGTATTTTTATCACAAATTATTTCTGCCCCACATCTAGGACATGAATAATATGAAGTACTTTCTTTAATATTATTCCACTCATTATTATATTCTTTATCTAAGTTTTCATTTGTTATATGTTCATTATTACCATTATTTAAATGCTCTATATCTGCAACAGTAAATTCACTCATGCAAAAGTCACATTTTCCCTTTTGTAAGGTAGGATCAAATTTAATTTCTGCTCCACAATTTGGACACCTATAAGTTATAACAGCCATATTTCTCCCCTTTATATTTTAAAATAACTATATATTATAAATTATACCATATTTTTTCACTTAATATTCTATATAACTATCTTACTTTTTTATCTATATATTTATTTTTAAAATTATTTATATATATTAAAATTTTTATTCTTTTTATTTTTATTAAATTAAAGGTATAAAAGTTTAAATTTGCCTTTAAATTTTTATTGACTTTTTATAATTAATATGATTTAAGTCCTTTAATTTAAAGTGCTAGAATACTTTATCCTTATTTAACCATATAAAATTTGTAATTTTTTTCTTTCCCATTATACTCCATATGAATTTGACATGTTTTTATGGATATAGTATAACCTAGTTATGCATGACGAAGAAATTAAACGCATAATTTTGGAGGTGTATTTTCTGTTTAAAAAGATTATAGCTTTAACAACTTCACTTGCTATATCACTACTTAGCATAAATGGAATTTATGCACAAGCAAGTGTTTTAAATAATATAAATTCTGAAGCTGTTAATGCAAGTTATTTAGAAAAAAAAGATTTAAATACTAATATTTATGACTTTAATAATCATATTTATGCTGTTAATATAAATAATATTGATAATTCTATTAACATTGATTTTAAATCTAAATCTGAAACTATTATTAATGATTTAAATATTCATAATAAAAATATTGAAGAAAAAAAAGTTGATGATGTATTATCAACTACTAATTCTGATAATATAAAAATTGAATCTAATCCAACTAACAATTATAAAGAAGTTTATACAATGATGAGTACTGCTTATGCAGGTGATACAATTACATATATGGGTACTACTCCTGTACGTGATCCTGATGGTATTAGTACCATTGCTGTAGATCCTTCTATAATTCCATTAGGCTCAAAAGTTTATATACCTGGCTATGGCTTAGCTATCGCATCCGATACAGGTGGATTAATTAAGGGAAATAGAATTGATTTATTTTTAAATTCTGAAGATGAATGTATTAACTGGGGTGTTCAAACAGTATCATTATACCTTATTGCATATCCTGGTGAATGGTAAAATAAAAATTAAAGAGTATATTATTTTTATAAACATATCTTTAAATAATATACTCTTTTAACGCTTTATATTAATTTATTTTTTAATTAATTTATAATATTGCTCTTCTACACTTTCTTTAATTTCACTATCTAAAATAAATAAAGAAACTAAATCACCATTTACTTCAACTTTAGCTTCCTCAGCTGCTTCCATATATGTAGGATATAAACGTTGAGATAATAAATCTTTAAGATGTTCTTCTAATGAAGCTTTTACAGCATCTACTTTTCCTTCTTTAGCTTTAACTACTATAATTTCATCTTGTTGTGCTGTTATTCCTGGTACTAATATTCCATAATCTACTACATCATCTAAATTTAAATTGTATACCTCTTGAGCCATTTCATCTTCTACCATCATTGGCATCATAAATAACTCTTCTTCACCTAACTTTTCTACAATTTCTTTTGCTGATAATGAAGTTTGTTGCCCTTGTTGAATGCTATTATTTCCATTCCCACTATTTCCACATCCAGTTAAAGTAGCTCCTACCATTATTGCAATTAATGTGCTTACTAATATTTTTTTCATTTTTATTAACCTCACTATATAAGTTTCTTTTGTTTATTAATTAGACTAACATATATATTAAAATGTTCTATCAATATTATAATATTTTTTTACCCAAAGTCAATTTACATATTTTACCAATTATATTATACTTATTATATAGTTATTATTTATTGTCTGAGAGGTGATTTATATATATAAAAATTCATTTAACTTAGATAACAAAAGGAAAATGCTTTATATTCGAAAAAAGAAACGTAAACGAATAATAAAGTGTATTTTTACAACCATAATTTTATTTATAGTTATTATCATTATTAATATTATTATATCAAATAAAACTGCCACTCATGCTACATTTAATCTTGCAATTCCTAAAGTAGAAGAAACATCTAAATATGTAGTTTGTATAGATCCTGGTCATGGTGATTGGGATTATGGAGCTATAAATGCAAATGGAACCGCAGAAAAGGATATTGCACTAGCTATTTCCTTAAAACTTGGTGAATTACTTCAAAATGATGATAATTTTAAAGTAATTTATACACGTTCAAGTGATAAAATAGATTGGGTAAAAACAGCAAATGATAGTTTAAAAGAAAGAATTAAAATTTCTAATATAAGTAATGCTGACATTTTTATTTCTATTCATTGTAACTATAGTGCTGATTCTAAAGAAATACGTGGAGTTGAAACATGGTATAATCCTAAAGATAATGAAAGCTTAAACCTTTCTAAATATCTTCAACAGTCATTAATTGATTTAAATTATACTACTAATAGAGGAGTACGTTCTTATGTTTCTGGAGAAGAATTAGCAGTTTTAGAGTTAAATGAAAATACTTCTTCTTTAATTGAGTTAGGTTTTTTAAGTAATTCTTCTGATGAAAAATTTCTTTCTTCTTCTTCTGGTCAATTAAATTGTGCTAAGGCTCTTTATTCCGCAATTATTGAATATAAAAATGATACTACTAAATAATATAAAAAGAAGGCAAATAATTTCTATAATGATTATTATCTGCTTTTTTTTGTATAATTAAATATTATTTTACTGTAACTGTATATGAAGCATTAAATACTTCTCCAACTTCTAGTTTTTGTATTCCATCCTTATCTTTTAATTCACCATCAAAGTCTTCAAAATCAGCGTGACCATACCATGGTTCTATACAAACAAATGGTGCACCTATAGGCTTTGTCCATAATCCCATATAAGGAAAACCTGTGAAATCCATTGTTACATATCTATCATGATTAACAGATTTTAAACTTATTTTATTAGACTTTAAATCATTAAATACTAATGCATCATCTTTAAATAAATCAAAACTTAAATTAATAATATTACTATTATTTAAACATTCTACTGTTTCCCTTTTTATATATCCTTCTTTATTAATAGGCATTTTATTTACAGTTTCTTTTTCATTAAACTCAAAATAATAATCATCTATTAATTCTCCACCTTTTATAGGACACATAAATGCTGGATGAGCTCCTATTGAAAAATAAATATCCTTATCATCTTTATTTTCAACAGTATATGCTGTTATAACTCCATCCTCAACTAATGAATAAGTTATCTTTAAAGAAAATTTATAAGGATATATCTTTAAAGTTTCTTCTGAATAAAGTAACTCAAATACTAACTTATTTTCACTTTTTTCTATTAATTCAAATTCACTAACTCTAGCTAATCCATGTTGTGGTAAATTATATTCTTTACCATCTACTCTATATATTCCATCTTTAACCTTACCAACTATTGGAAACAAAACTGGTGCGTGATATCCCCAATATTTTTTATTCCCATTCCATAAGTATTCTGTTCCATCTTCTTTAGAGCTAATACTACTAAGTTCTGCACCATGATTATTTGCTATAATTTTAAATTTTTCATTTTCTAATGTATATAACACTTCTTCAACTCCCCATCTATTATTAAAATTTAAACGTTATCTTATATGATACTTCTATATTATATATTAATTTTACATAAGTTTAATATAAAAAAATAAAAAAAACATATTTAAAACAGTAAATCATAATTATTTACTATTTTAAATACATTATTTTTTAAACTAATTTACCTTCATACCCTAAAATACCTTGCCCTAAGTTATAAAGGTTAACAAATCCTTCTTCCTCTAACATTTGACATGCTAATGCACTTTTATTTCCTACTTTACAATAAATTAAAATTGGCTTATTTATATTTTCTTTTAAATCTTCTATTTCCCATTCTAATTCTTCAATAGGTATGTTTATTGCATTAGGAATCTTTCCTGTTTTATATTCATTAAATCTTCTTACATCTATAATTATTAAATCTTTGCATTCATTTATTAATTTTTCAGCTATTTTACTATTAATTGATTTAAATGAATTCATTATATCTACACCTTCTTTTTTTATTTTCATCTAAATTAATTATAGTAATAATATTTATTATTTACAAGTTACTTATTTTTTATTGGCTTTACAGCATCTATTATAATTGATACCATACCTAATTTATTACTAGAATTTCTATTGTCAAATCTATAGCTTCTATATATCTTTCCTTTAGATTCATCCCATGGTTTATAATGAAAATCTCCATGTTCATCACAATACTCTAATAAAAATACTTCAAATCCAGCCTCTTCAAATACTTTTACTAATGTTTTATAATCATAAACTATCTTATGATTAGCAGCAGGATGATTTTCTTCTCCTGGTCCACCTATTTTAATTGTACTTTGATATAATGCATTCTTAAAATTTTTATCTGGAACTGCACATCTTACATATCCTCCCTCTTTTAAAAACCTAAAACAATTTTTAGCAGCTTCCTTACCTTCCTCTAGTGATAAATGTTCCCATACATGTTCTGCTAATATAGCTTCAATTTCTTTATCGCCCTTTAAATTTTCCCATTGTTCCATATTTAGCAAATTTAATTCATCTTCTTGTGTTGAAATCCATCCATCATATTTCGTTTTTCCTGCCCCAACAATAATTTTCATATACTTATCCCCCTTAAATTTTTATTAACTTATACAAAATTATTAACTTGGATTTTATTTTAAAATGTAATTATAATTAAAATATTATTAATTATTCAATAATATATATTTTATACCATTTTAAACCATATAGTAAATATATTTCATTTATTTTTTAATAATTTTGGGATGTCGCATTAAGAATAAATACTACAATATATTGTATTTATTTTTATTTTCAAAACAATATATTGTGTATAAAGGTTTTAGTGCGACAGCCCCTTTAAAAATGTAGTACTTCATAATTAATAGATGTACCCAATAATATTAATAAAATAGCTATTATACTTTTATATGAATTTCTTATTTCCTTTTCATCTCTTTCCTCTCCAACCTTAGAAGAAACAATTCTATAATTATTAAGTATAACTCCAAAAAATATAGACGTTACAAATAAATATATCATATTAGCTTTAATCGGAACCCCTGATAAATCCTGCATTAAACTTGAATAATCACTATTATTTAATTGATCTAATATTTTAGATTTTTGCCATTCTAAATATTTAATATTACTAATAGCTGCATATACTATTAAACAAATTCCAAAAATAGATAAATCTAATATACCTATTTGACTTATTAATTCCTCTCTTTCCTCATCATTAATATTATTCTCCTTCGCATTTTCATATTTTTTACTTTTATCATTATTATTTTTTTTCATTAAACACTTACCCCTTATAGTGCTTAATGTATATTATTCTAAACTCTTATTTGCTGTTACTAACCTAAATTCTAACTATTAATATCATTTATTTATTTTAATATCTTAATAATTAATAAATTAAATTTAAAATTATTCATATAAATATTTAATTAAAAATGTATTTTTTAAATGAAATTACCATTTTGGAATTGATTCCAATGATTTTTTAATAAATTATTATTTCCTTATTGTAAATTTTTTACATATTGCATATAATATAAAATACAAGAAAAAAATTAGGAGGTTTTTGTCTATGCTCGAAAATTATATTAACACCAAAGATTCATTTCAAGTTTTTTTAGAGGAAAGAAATATTCCTGATCCTGATGAATTGCTTGGAAAAGCACTTAAATATTTAAAAGAAAAGGGTAAAAATATTTCCTTTAAGGGATTTGATATAGATAATTCACCAATAGTAGAAATTGATAATTCACTTTATAGATTTGATAAATGTTTTGGACTTTGGCAATCAGCAAAGTTTACTAAGGTTCACCCTAATAATTTAGATTATAAATTATTAAATAGAAAATCAAAAATTGAAAGTTATTATTCTTAAAAAAGCACAGATATCTGTGCTTTTTTAAGAATTATTCTTTTTTCTTTGTTTTTATAGCTGGCTTAGGAGGTAATTTTTTAATAAATTTACCTTCAATTTTTAACTTTTCTTTATCATTTGTTACCATCATAACCTCCTTTGTAGTTTTAATAGCACTCTTTGGACAAAAATCAGTACATAATCCACAAAAAGTACATGAACTTAAATCAAATGTCATTTTTATTTCCTGACCGCCTTCAACAGGTGTTACTTCCTTAGTTATCGCTTCCCCAGCACATACTCTAATACAAATTCCACAGCCAATACATGCATTTTCATCAAATATTAATTTTCCCCTATAATTTTCAGCACCTTTTGCATTTTCAAATTTTTCCTTATTTGTTAAAACTGGCTTGAAAATATTGCTTATTCCTTCTAAAAAGTAAGGAACCTTAAACATAAGTTTCTTCCTCCCTCTTTTTATTTAATATTTCTACAGCTTTTAAAATTCCCTGTGCAATTGCTTCTGGTTTAGGTGAACATCCTGCAACTGTAACATCTACCTTAATCCATTTATCTAATGGTCCATCAATAGCATAACTATCCTTAAATACATTGCCTGATGCTGGGCATGACCCTATTGCAACAACTACCTTTGGATCTGGAACTTGTGATAATACCTTTAACATTCTATTCCTAGATTGAACTGTAACCGGCCCTGTAACAACTATTATATCTGCATGCCTTGGAGAACCTACAAATTTAACTCCAAATCTTTCAACATCATATCTAGGTCCAAGTAACGCAAGTAATTCAATATCACATCCATTACATGAACCAGTGTTTAAATGATATATCCAAGGAGATTTTTCTCTACTCTTTTCTATTAATGACATAAAAACTCCCCCTTATAAATTAAAGCTTACTAATATATAACTTAATAATGCTAAAATAGTTGGAACAATCCAATAAAACTTAAACATTTGATTACTCTTATATCTTCCCATAACCCCTCTTACTACTGATAAAAATAATATGCTTATAACTATACTTAAAACTATACGTATTAATGTATTTAATAAAAAAAAGTTTGTATTTGAAATACCTATTCCACCTAAAAATAAAACTACAAATAATGCAGTAATAACATAAGCCTTAATTTTATGAGTTAATTTAAATAATCCTAATTGTAATCCACTATATTCTACTAATGGACCTTCACACAACTCTGTTTCTGCTTCTGCTACATCAAATGGTGAACTTCCTATCTTAGCTGGTAATATCATCAAAAATGCAAGTGCTGCTGGTAATAATGATATTGAAAAAATGAAACTTCCATTAGCTTCTTGTACTGATGCTATTTCAGATAATGAATATGTTGTTCCTTTCCCTAAAATCATTCCAGCCTTTTTACAAACTGCTAATACTGAAGTTATCAATGGTAATTCATATGCAATCATACTTACAACTTCTCTTGAAATCCCTATAGATGCAAATGGAGACCCAGATGCAATTCCCCCAACAATCATTGCAACTGAGGGAATGATTAATAAATAAATAATTACAACTATATCTGCTATTCCTTCAAAAAGTGTTACATGATTATATATAGGAAATAGAATTGGAACTATACAAATACTTACTAATGCTATTATTGGTGCTATTATAAACAATCTAGAACTTGCATTTCTAGGAACTATAGTATCTTTTCCTATTAATTTTACAATATCATAAAAAGGCTGTATAATCTTAGGTCCTCTTCTTCTTTGCATTCTAGCTACTATTTTTCTATCTATTCCAGATATGAGTAATCCCATAATTATTGTAAAAATGAAACCTGGAAATAAAATTAAATATACTAATTTTAAAAAATACTCCATATTCCCACCTCCTATATAAATAGAAATAAAACTATAGTAACTATCAATAATGTTGCTACAATCCATAATGCATAATCATTAACATTACCTGTATGGGCATCCTTAATTCCATTAAAATATTCTTTCAATTGATATTTCATTCCCCAAAATAAATCATTTGATCCAACTTTAATACTATCTCCATCTTCACCACCAATAAAAACCTCATATTTACAGCTTGAATCTATGGAGAGATTTGAATAATTTATTCCATTTTGATATTTATGTTTATACTTTTTAAATATACTCATATCAAATGAAGTATCTGATTTTTCATTTATTTCTTCTCCGGCCTTATCACTCTTAAATATTAAAAATAATAAAACTCCTAAAAGCAATACTATAAATAATATTAAAAAGTTTGTTGGATTATAAATTCCATTAGTTATAAATCTAATTTCTCCAAATTCAAATATTTCATCTATATTTCCTAATGCACTTCCAATATAAAGTCGTAAATTATATATTGCTCTTATTACTGGCATTAATAAATTTTCTACAACTATTTTTGGTATCAATCCTAAAATCAAAGTTAATATAGATAAAATCCCCATTGAGATTTTCATAGTTACAGGTACATCTTGTATATTTTTATACTTATTTTTTTGTGGTCCAAAAAATATAGAATGTCCAACTTTTATAAAAGATGCTAATGTAAGAGCTGATACAACAATAGCTATTATTGAAGCAATTCCTAAACCACCATTAAATCCAGCCTCGTAAATTATCCATTTAGATGCAAAACCATTAAATGGCGGAATCCCACTAATAGCAGCTGCTCCAAATAAAAACATTGCCATTGTAAAAGGCATTTTCTTTCCAAGTCCAGAAACAGAATCTAAATCAGTAGTTCCTGTAACATACAAGACAGCTCCAGCAACTAAAAATAATAATCCTTTAAAAACAGCATGATTTATCATATGATAAATACCACCTATTAAAACCATTGCACCTACTTCACTATTTTCAATAATAGCCATTCCCAAAGCTGTAATTATATAACCTATTTGCGAAACTGAATGAAATGCTAAAAGCCTCTTAAAATCATGTTGTAACAATGCCATAGAAACTCCTATAACCATTGTTATAAGTCCCCATACTAAAATCAAATATCCTACTGGTTTATTAGTAGCGAGTCCAAAAATCATAAATACTAATCTTATTATTGCATATACACCCGTTTTACTCATTACCCCTGAAAGTATCATTGATATAGATGATGGTGCTGCCATATGTGCTTCAGTTGGCCATGTATGACAAGGAACCATAAATGATTTAACTGCATATCCAACCATCATAAGAGAAAATGCAACTATTAATACTGGACTCATTTCTTGCTCCAAATTTAATTTCAATGATATTTCTGCTAAATTCAAAGTTTTAGTTTCACTATAAATTAAACAAGTTCCAAGTAAAATTAAAGATGAACCTAGTGATCCTGTTACTATATACTTAAATGCTGCTTCTACAGCCTTATCTTTATAATTTCTAAATGCAGTTAATGAAATAGCTGCAAATGTCATTATTTCAAGCATTACATACATATTGAATAAGTCACCTGTAAATACGAAACCTATCATACTTGATGTCAATAATAAAAATAATACATAATATTTTTCTAATCCGTTATCTTTGCTCATATATTTTAGTGAATATATTGATGATAAAAATGATGCTCCTGTAATAATCAATCCTAAAAATAATCCTAATGCATCTATTTCAATACATATACCATAAGCATTTCCTTTAATCGGCAACCAATTTCCCATCCATGTTACTATTACTTTATTTTCAATGAAAATAGGATTAATAAGTAATAATACACATATAAAAGATATTGAAGTTGCTATAATAGTTAATACCCTTTTTGCTTGTATATATTTTTCCTTAAATAATCCAAGAACAAAGGCTAATATAAAAGGTGTCATTATTGAAATTATTGGAAGATTATAAATAAACTTTGTACTCATCCCCTAATCCTCCTTACTTCATCACTTTCTATACTATTATAATATTTATGAATTTTTATTACTAAAGATAATGCAAGTGCAGTAACACAAGCACCTATTACTATAGAGGTAAGAGTTAATGCTTGTGGAATAGGGTCTACAAAATAACTACTATTGTCTGTAAATATAGGTGCTGTTCCATTAGTTCTATATCCAATTGAAATTAATAATAAATTTATTCCTGAATCTAAGATACCCATTCCAATAACTATTTTTATTAGGTTACTTTTTAATACTATTATTGCTAATCCAATAACAATTAAAAAAAAGGCCCCAATATAATTAATTGTCATTTACTAATCCTCCTTATTTAAGTTAGCTAACATAATTATTATTAAAAATGAAATTCCTGCAAATACTTTAAATCCTACTGCAAAATTCATTAAAAATATGCTTCCTGATGAAAATAAGTCCCCAGGATTCCCCTTCTCTAAAACATTTCCAAAGAATACTCCCGAACCTATTAATCCTATAAATGCTAAAATTATAAATCCAAGTGCTCCTAAGTCCTCTGCAATTTTAAATGTATTAGAAGCTATTCCCTTCTTAACACCCTTAAATCCATATCCAATATAAATAAGCGCAATTGCTCCTGCAATTAATACTCCACCTTGAAATCCTCCACCAGGTGATAAATGTCCATGAATTATTATATATAGGCCTAGAGTAAGTAAAATTGGTAAAACTAAATTAGTACATGAAATTAATATTGAATTTCTTCTTTTTTTCATTTTACTTTTCCTCCTTTACCTTTTTTTCTACTCTTAACACTGTTGCTACTCCACAAATTGCTGTAAATAATACAATTGCTTCACCTAATGTATCATATCCCCTAAAATCAAATACTGTTGCTGTAACTGAATTAATAGCCCCTGTCTTACTAATTGTTTCATTAAGTATTATTTTTGATGCCTTACCTAATTCCTCTTGATTTGCATTCATTTTAACTCCAATAAAAGAAAATAATGCAAGTAATAAAAATAAAATTATATACGTTATTTTTTTTTGCACTTTTCTCCCTCCTTAACCTTTTTACTCTTAACTTTATTTAATGTTATTATAAAGATTACAGGAGTTAATATTGCTCCAACTGCCGCTTCTGCAATTGCTACATCTGGTGCTTTAAGAAGTAAAAATTCTAGTGCTAAAAATGTACCAAGTACAGCCATTGCAATAATACATTGAAGTATATCATCTAAGAAAAATACACATAAAGCAGCAATAATTAATCCAAATATAACTAAAAAATTAAGTATTTCAAAACTACTCATCTATATTCCTCCTATAATGATCAAATTTTGTTTTATCACATAAATGTGCTTTATTCTTATAAGCAGCCCTTGCCATTGCATGTGATCCAACAGGATTACTAATTAATAAAAAAATAATAACTATTAATGCCTTTATCCCTAAAGAAGTATTTGAATTTCCAAATCCATATATACTGCATGCTAAGGCTATTGGCATTGCTCCCATAGTTGCTATATTAGTGGCACTTTGAATCCTGCAAAAAGTATCTGGCATTCTAATTACACCAATTACACCTGCTAATGTAAAAAAAATACCTATTACTATTAATACACAAATTATGATTTCTAATATGGACATTACAATTCCCCCTCTAAATATTTAGAAACTAAAACTGTGCCAATAAAACCCAAAAGCGTTATAATAAGACCTAAATCTAAATACATAGCTCTTTCTTCAATTGTTCCAAATAAAATCATTACAATGCCTAGAATTATATCTATTGAATCTGCAGCTAAAACTCTATCTATTACATTAGGTCCCTTAAAAACTCTATATAATAAAATTAATGCTAGGATAGCCAATAATATTGCTACTATATAAAATATAGAATTCATATCCATTATTTAAAAAGCCTCCTTACAAAATATTCAAACCTTCCTTTTATAATTTTAGATGCTTCTTCAGTATCTTCTGTTGTTGCATCTATCCAATGAATATACATTGAATTTTTACCATTACCTTCTTCATAAATATCCATTGTAATTGTCCCTGGTGTTAAAGTTATACAATTAGCCAACATTGCTAATCCATAATCAGAATTTATATCTGTAGTTATTTTTACAATTCCAGGATTCACATCAATCTTAGGACATAAAGATTTAATTGCAACGCTAAAATTTGCTTTAATAAGTTCCCGTAAATATACAGGAATAAATATTAATAAATTAATAATTCTAATTTTTTTAAATAACCATAGCCCATCTTCTCTTACAAAATATGAACTTGAAAATAAGCTTACAACTATTGCTACAATTGCACCTACAATCAATTCCTGTCTTCCTAAGTGAAAAACATTAAAATCTTGCATTAAAAATAGTATCCAAAACAAATATGATAAGATAAAGGTAGCAAAAAATGCTGTCCACTTTTTCACAAATTATCACCTTCTAATTTATATTTTTTTAACTAGCCATTTTGCAAATTCCTTTGCTTCACCTTTCTTTAAAGAATTTATCTTAAAAATCTTTGAATTAGGATTTCTTAAAAATGTTTGTTTTTTTACTTCATCTTCATTAAATTTAAAATATTTTATCATATCATATTTAGTAAGTATCAATGCATCTGCTTTTGAAAACATTAATGGATATTTTACAACTTTATCATCACCTTCTGGAATACTTAATAGTGCAACTTTTACTACCTCTCCAATATCAAATTCTGCTGGGCATACCAAGTTACCTATATTTTCAACTATTATTAAATCTAAGTCATTTAAATTAAATTCATGTATAATATTTTTTATTGACATTGCTTCAATATGACATGCACCTTTAGTATTTAATTGAACAACAGGTATTCCTTTATCTTGAATTTTTTTTGCATCTATAGTTCCTTCTATATCTCCTTCTATAACTGCAACATTTAATCCCATTTCTTTTAATTCATCAATTAAATTTAATATAAAAGTTGTTTTTCCAGCTCCTGGAGATCCCATAATATTTATCATTTTAACATTATTTTCATTAAGTTCCTCCTGCACTTCCTTATGACAATCTTCATTCCACTCTAAAATTTGTCTTACAACCTTAATTTCCATAATTAATCAACCTCCATAGTGTCTAAATAAAATTCCTTTCCCTTAGTAATTTCATATACTATTCCCTTGCATTTAGGACATACATAATTATTTTTTCCTAAAACTCCACTATATCCACATTCATTACATTTAATTTCAACTGGTATCTTTTCAACATTAATTTTAGTATTTTCTGCAATTGTATCTTTAGAAACAATATTAAAATAATATTCTATACAAGCTGGAAGTAAGTCTGTAAGTTCCCCAACCTTTATATTTATTTTTCTTATTTTTTTTATTTTATGCTTTTCGCCTTCCTCTAAGCATATTTTAAGTAATCCCTTTGTTACTGCTAATTCATGCATAATTCTCTTCCTACCTATCTAAACAAGAAAAACAAGGGTCAATACTTGCAACTATTAATCCTGCATCTGCAATTGTATTATTCTTTAACATAACTGGAACTGTCATTGCATTTTTAAATGTTGGTACGTGAATATTAACTCTCCCATTTGTTTGTCCACCATTAGTTACTACATAATAAGTTACTTCACCTCTTGGCGCTTCAGTAACAATCATAGCTTCTCCAGCTGGTACTCTTGGTATTTTATTTCCTAAGTTAATAGGCCCATGTGGAATTTTATTTAATGCTTGTTCAATAATTTTAAAACTTTCTTCAATTTCAATTAATCTTACTACCGCTCTTGAAAATACATCACCATCTTTTGCTAATGCTACATTAAATTCAAAATCTTCATAAAAGTTATAAGACATTGTTTTTCTTACATCAAAATTAACTCCTGAGGCTCTTCCATGAGGGCCACATGCTCCATAATTTAATGCATCATCTTTTGATAAAACACCAACACCTTTAGTCCTAGCTGCTATACTTGAATCTTTAGCATATATATTATAAATATTCTTATATTCTCTTCTTAATTCTGATATCATATTTATTAATGTTTGTTTTTGTTCTTCATTAATATCTCTTCTTGCTCCACCAACAATATTCATAGCATAATTAACTCTATTTCCACTTATAACTTCTAACATATCCATTATCTTTTCTCTTGATGCAAAGCACATCATGAATAAAGAATCAAAAGCAATTATATGTGCCGCTAAACCTAACCATAAATAATGAGAATGTAATCTTTCTAATTCACTTAATATTACTCTTATATATTGCCCCCTCTTTGGAACCTCCATTCCAACAATATCTTCTATTGCTAAACAATATGTCATTGCATGTGAATGTGAACAAATTCCACATACTCTTTCTACTAATGTAATTGTTTGAATAAAATTCCTAGTTTCAGTTAACTTTTCTATCCCCCTATGGTTATACCCTATATAAACCTCTGAATCCTTTATAATTTCACCTTCAGTAAGAAGCTTAACATGAACAGGTTCCTCTAAAGCAGGATGATAAGGTCCTAATGGTAAAACATAACTCATTATTTACTCCTCCTTTTGATTGTTTTTTAATTTTTTTAATTTATTTAAAGGCATTATTAAAATTTGTCCTTGCCCTTCCTTAAATTCATCTGGCAAAAATAATCTTCCACTAAATACAAGACCTTCGAACTTTACTGGCATAACCTCTTGTATTTCCTCCTCAAACCATTGTGCTCCTTTATATATATTAGTAATTGTGGGTAATATATTTTCCCCTTCAATATGATAATGCTTTCTAAATTCATCATACTCTAATGTATAAACAATAATATTACTTTTTTCTTTATTTACATAACCATTGATAGCAACTAATCTCCCTTCCTTTTCCCTGACTTCTCTTACCTTTTTCACTATTTCATCCTTTGAAATTTTTTCTGTGATAATTTTTTTCATATCGCACCCCCAAACATTATTTTCTATTTATGTATATTTTTTACAACTATTTATTCTTTTATTATACAAAAATTTATATCCTATTTTAATAGTATATTTAAACTTTTTGAATTTTATTTTATATCCATAACTTTTATGCTATAATTACAATATAATTACTGTTAATATAGTATAATTTATAATAAAGGAGTTTTTTGCAATGGGTTTCAAAGATAAAATGACTAAATATTACTCTGATGCATATATGAATAAGTACGGAGACAGAATGACAAGTGTATCTGGTACAGTTTTATCAGTTAAAACTGAAACTAAGAGCTTTTTAGGAATTTTTAATAGATTACATGTTTGGTTAGTTGTTAAATCTGATGCTGGTAAGCAAATATGTAAATGTGAATATAAGAGAAATAGATGGTTTAAAAAGCCTGAATTTATAGATATAAATCAAGGTAACAAAGTAATTGTTATGGGAATCAAAGGTGAAAAAGGTAAAGCAAATTCTGAAGTTGTTATTGCTTCAAATATAGCTAACTTAACTACAAGAAAAGATCTTCATCCATTTGACCATAGTCAAATAAAAAAAGCTAGACAACAAGCTACTAAAATGAGAACAAGATAATAAAAGAGTCGCAAATGCGGCTCTTTTTGATAATATTAAGACAGTACTATTCCAAACAGTATGGTCTAAGCTTACATATTTATATTATCCATTTTTTTATATTCTTAAAAATTAATTATTAATCTTCAATCTTTATTACTTTCAATTTCTTTTTATAAATCCAAATTAAATCTTATAAATACCACCAAAACTTTTAACATGAAATCTACTTTACAAATATAAATATTATATTTGTAATCCTAATAAAAAAACTGCAACATAATTTTCTATTATGTTACAGTTTAATTTTTATATTAATATTTCAAATTTTAGAAAACAACTAATTCTGTTCCTTCAATTGCTTTTCTAACCATTTCTTCAACATCTAAAACAGATTCTGCTTTTCTCATTGCTTCTAATTGTGGCTTAGTTTTAGGATGTTTTGGCACAAATATTGTACAACAATCTTCATATGGTAATATTGAAGTATCATATGTTCCTATTTCTTTAGCAATATCCATAATATCACCTTTATCCATTGCAATTAATGGTCTAAATACTGGTCTATCTGCACAATCAGTACTTACTATTAATCCTTCCATAGTTTGACTTGCAACTTGACCTATACTTTCTCCACTTGAAATTGATTGTACTCCATACTTTTCAGCTAAAGTACATGCACATCTCATCATAAATCTTCTCATTAATATTGTTAACTCATCTTGTCTGCATTTTTCCATTATATCTAATTGAATTTCTGTAAATGGAACTATATATAAATTAACTCTTTCAGTGTAATTAGAAAGTATCTTAGCTAATTCCTTAACTTTATCTTTTGCTCTTTCTGAAGTATATGGATGACTGTGATAATAAACACAATTTAATTCTACACCTCTTCTAGCCATTAAATATCCTGCTACTGGAGAGTCAATACCACCTGAAAGCATTAACATTGTACTTCCATTCATTCCATATGGTAATCCTCCAACACCTTTTATTTTATCTTTACTTGTAAATACATATGCATTTTCTCTTATTTCTATATTTACTAAGCATTCTGGATTTTTAACATCTACATAAAGTGTTTCTCCAAAATGATGAAGTACATATCCTCCAACTTGTCTAGATGTTTCTATAGAATTTAATTGGAATTTCTTATTTGCTCTATTTGTTTCAATTTTAAATGTTTTAGGATTAGCTTCCTTAACTTTCTTTAAAGCCTCTTCCTTTATGGCATTTAAATCTCTTTCAACTTGAGTAACTATACATACTTCAGCAACACCAAATACTTTTCTTACTCTTTCTACTGCTGCTTCTATGTCTGTTGCCTTAATAAAACCTCTTCCTTGGTCAGTAACAAATTCAAATTCTAATCCAGAAAGTTTTTTTTCTATGTTTTCCTTTAACTTTCTTTCAAACTTTCCTCTATTTAATCCTTTTAAAAATATTTCTGAAGCATACTTCACTAAAATTAACTTATTGTTCATCTTTTTACTCTCCTTAAAAACATTAATGACTTTTTAAGTACATCAATTGTATAATCTACTTCTTCCTTTGTATTTTCATATGAGAAAGAAAATCTAATTGCTGATTCCACTTCTTTATTACTTAATCCCAAAGATTTTATTACATAACTTCCATGTGCTGCACTACTTTTAGATGTACATGCAGATCCAGTAGCTACATAAATATTTTGCTCTTCTAGCAAATGTAATAACACCTCAGCCCTAACACCTAAAAATGAAACATTTAAAATATAAGGACTAAAGCCATCTATTTCTCCATTAATTCTTATATCCTTTATTTCATTTAATCTTTCAACAAAATATTTTTTTAACTCTAAAACTTTATCATACCTGCTTTCCATTTCTTCAAAAGTCATTTGAGCTGCTTTTTCAAATCCAATTATTCCTGGTAAATTTTCTGTTCCTGCTCTAATACCTTTTTCTTGGCTTCCTCCAGAAATTAATGAATTTAATATTATTCCTTTTTTTATATATATAAATCCTATACCTTTTGGTCCGTGAATTTTATGAGATGCAACTGTTAAAAAGTCTACATTTGACTTATTAACATCAATAGGAAGCTTTCCATAACCTTGAACTGCATCTACATGAAACTTAGCTCTTGAGCTTCTTTCCTTAATTAATTTTCCGATAGCTTCAATGTCTTGAATAACTCCAATTTCATTATTAACTTGCATTATTGATACTAATACAGTATCTTTTGTAATGGCTTCTTCTAAATCTTCTAATGAAATTCTTCCTTCACTATCAACATCTAAATATGTAACCTTTACACCTTTTTCTTCAAGCTGCTTACATGTACTAATTATTGAATGATGTTCAAAAGCAGTTGTTATAAAATGATGCCCTGGTTTTAATAATCCCTTTAAAATAAGATTATTACCCTCACTTCCTCCAGAAGTAAAATAAATTTCTTCTTTATTGCATTTAATTGTAGATGCAAAATACTCTCTTGCTTCATTTAATCGCTTTTCACAATTCATTCCAATCTTATGTAATGATGACGGATTGCCAAAGTACTCCTTCATGCCCTTGCTTACAGCTTCTATTACTTCATCATAAGGCTTAGTAGTTGCACTATTATCAAAATAAACATTCACTGACAATCACTCCTTTCTTATTAGTATTTACATCATAAGTGAATTTTTTAATTTTAGTTTCACAAATTAAATCTAAAATTTTAATACTATAAATAGTTATATCACATTAATTTTAAATTCTATCAAAATAAATCTCTGGGGTCAATCCAAATATTAGATTAACCCCAGAGACAATTATATTTTACTCCATAGCTATAAATTCTACTCTATCAACATAATCTAGTTTTTTCAAATTTTCTAGCATTTCACTTAATTCAATTTTCATTGATGATATATCAATAGTTAAACTTAAATTAGCTAAATTATTAATTGGAATCCCCTGATCAATTGTTAGTATATTTCCTTGGTATTCTGAAATAAGATTTAATATATTTGAAAGTACCCCTTTTTCATGCCCAATTATCATATTAAAAGTTGCCTTTCTTCCATTAGACATTTGAGAAAATTCAAATACATAATCTTTATACTTATAATAAACACTTCTACTTATTCCAGCTAATTTTGTAGCTTCAGTGATTTCTTTAACTTTGCCTTCTTGTAAAATCTTTTTTGTAGCAATCACCTTTTCATATACTTCTGGCAAAACCTTTTTATCAATAACTAAATAATCTCCGTTCATATTTATTCACCTTTCAAAATTTTTGCCCCATCTTTATCAATTGTTAACTCTTTAATATCCCAATTAATATCATTATCACTTATAAATTTTGAAATTTCATTTACAAAAGCAAAATCATCTTTACTTATTATTGCCATTAATGTTGGTCCTGCTCCACTTAAAAAACATGCAAAAACATTTAATTCTAATGTTTTATTATATACATTATTAAAATTCTTTATAAGACCACTTCTATATTGTTGATGAAGTTTATCCTTTGTTGCTTCTCTTAATAAATTATAATTTCCATTTGAAAATGCAGATACCAATAAAGCAGCTCTTCCTATATTATAAACACAATCTTTAAATAAAATTTCCTTAGGTAATATTGCTCTTGCCTTTTCAGTTGAAAGCTTAAATCTTGGAATCAATGCAACAAACTTTATACCATCTTTTACATTCACACAATTATATAATGGCTTTTTATCATTTGTCATTATTGTAGAAATTAAGCCTCCAAAAATAGCTGGACATACATTATCTGGGTGACCTTCAATATCAACTGCTAAGTTTAATATTTCTTCTTTATCTATATTCTTACCCATTAATGCAAAAGCCCCTATTAATCCAGCTACTATACAACTAGAACTAGAGCCTAATCCTCTTGATATTGGGATATCCTGTTTTATTATTGTAATCCCTAAACCATAAAATTTAAAGTCATATTTATCAAAAACTTTTTTAATAGCTTTATAAATTATATTATCTTCATTTTGAAATTCTTTTTCCACACCTTCAAAAAATAAACCTTCTTCATCTTTAAGTGAAAATCCATATTCATTATATATACTTAAAGAAATTCCCAACGAATCAAATCCAGGCCCCAAATTTGCTGACGTCGCTGGTACTCTTACCTTAATCAATTTTTATTCTCCTTTAAAAATTCAAGTAAGCTTTCCTTCATCATTTCTTTATTACATACCTTATTGTGAATAACCTTCTTAACATCCAAGCCCTTTAAATTATTAGGAATTTCAATATTAGTATATTCATTTAATAACTTCAACACTTCAAAATCATTTTTATTACTAACATCTAATCCTAAAGCCCTACATATGCTTCTTGGAAATTTATACGGACTTGCAGTAGATACTATAAGAACTTGTCTGTTATCTCCTGTTTCATTCTTATATTTATTAAGAACTACATATCCAACCGCTGTATGTGTATCCATAAGATAATTTTCTTTTTCATAAACTTCTTTAATTGATTTATACACTTCTTTAGTATCAGCATAATTTCCATAAAAGTCCTTTAAGAACTTCCTGCTTTCATTTGAAATTGAATAAACACCATTTTCATTTAATTCTTCCATAAGCTTTTTAGTTTTTTCTGCATCTCTATTATTAGCTTCAAATATAAGCCTTTCCAAATTAGAAGATATTAAAATATCCATTGATGGAGATTCAGTTAATATTAAATCTCTTCTTTTATCATATATACCTGTATTTAAAAAATCTGTTAATACATTATTTTCATTAGATGAGCATATTAGCTTTCCTATAGGAAGCCCCATTCTTTTTGAATAGTAAGCTGCTAATATATTTCCAAAGTTCCCTGTTGGAACTACTATATTTATTTCATTGCCCTCTTTTATTTTTTGCTTATTAACTAAATCAAAGTAACCATAAAAATAATAAACTATTTGTGGAACTAATCTTCCAATATTAATTGAATTTGCCGAAGATAATAAAAAGCCCCTATTTTTTAATTCTTTCTTAAATTCAATATCCCCAAATATCTTTTTAACTCCACTTTGTGCATTATCAAAGTTGCCTCTAATTCCAATTACTTCTACATTATTACCTTCTTGAGTTACCATTTGTTTTTCCTGAATTGCACTTACTCCATTTTCAGGATAATAAACTACAACCTTAAATCCATCAACATTACTAAATCCCTGCAATGCTGCCTTTCCTGTATCCCCAGAAGTTGCAGTTAATATTATTATTTCTTCTTTTATATTATTTAACTTTTTTGCTTCTTTCATTACTTGTGGTAAGAAAAGAAGTGCTGCATCTTTAAATGCAGATGTTGGCCCATGATATAATTCTAAAAAATTCTTTTCTTCTCTAACAGAAAATTTACCATTATAAGCCCTATTTATTACCCCTTTTAAATTTTCTTCTCCTATATCTCCAAAAAACTCTTTTATAACTTCATATGCTAATTCTATATAAGAAAGCCCCATTTTCTTTTTTAAATTATCATATATATTAGGAAATTCATTTGGAACATATAATCCACCGTCATTTGCAATACCCTTTATAATTGCTTGCGAGGATAAAACTGTTTCCTCCCCTCCTCTTGTACTTATAAAATTCATTTTGCACCCCCTAATTAACATTTATATGCTCATCCTTTATTTTTATTTTAAAACAATAATTACCATAAAAAAATTTTATCATGTATTTCCATGATATACAACTGTTTTTTCACTGTAAACATTTTAATATCAAAAAATGTTTTCTTTATAAATAAAAAAATTTCTGACTATATAATTTCATAGCCAGAAATCAATTAAAAATTATTTTTTTGATTTAATTAATAAATATACACTGTTTATTAAGAATATTATTCCTGAAAAAAATATTACTAATAACCATTGTCCTAAATTTAATGCAACAGTATTAAAAATTCCACTTAAAAAAGGTATATATAATATACAACATATCATTGTCATAGAAACTAATACAGCTCCTAATAAATATATATTACTAAATATATTTATCTCAAATATAGAATGTCTTTCTGATCTACACTCAAATACATGCAATAATTGTGACATAACTAAAGTACACATTGTAATAGTTCTACAAGTTGCTAAATCCATTCCATAATATCTACCTGACATAAATGATAAAAGTGTGCAAACTCCTATTAAACTTCCCCTTACAATAATCTTTTCCCAAAGTCCTCTTGCAAAAATACCTTCATTTTTTTCTCTTGGAGATTGTCTCATTATATCTTTATCAGGAGGATCAACACCTAATGCAATTGCAGGTAATCCATCTGTAGCAAGGTTTACAAATAAAATTTGAATTGGTGTAAGTGGATTTGGTAAATAAAATAATGATGCTAAAAACATTGTTAAAACTTCACCTAGGTTACAAGATAATAAATATCTTATAAACTTTCTTATATTATCATAAATTACTCTTCCTTCTTCTACTGCTGATACAATTGTAGCAAAATTATCATCCATTAATACCATAGCTGCAGCTTCCTTAGTTACATCAGTTCCTGATATACCCATTGCAACTCCAATATCAGCTTCCTTAATTGCTGGTGCATCATTTACACCATCACCAGTCATAGCAACAATATTATTATTCTTTTTAAAAGCTCTAACAATTCTTAATTTATGATTAGGTGATACCCTAGCAAATACTCTTATTTTATTTACTTTTTTAACCAACTCTGAATCTGACATCTTTTCTAATTCATCACCTGTTACAGCTTGATCATCAGAATTACATATGTTAATACTTTTAGCTATAGCTAATGCTGTATTTTTATGATCTCCAGTAATCATGATAGGTTTAATTCCTGCCATTTTACATTTTAAAACAGCATCTTTAACTTCTATCCTTGGAGGATCCATACTACCTGCAACACCTAAAAATATTAAATCACATTCAACTGATTCATTTTTAACTAAATTCTCTTCCTTATATGCTGCAGCTATACATCTTAGTGCTCTATTAGACATAGCTTCAATATAACTATATATTTGTTTTTTCTTTTGATATGTTAATGGCTTTACCTTACCATTTTCTAATACCGAATTACACTTTTCTAATACTCTTTCTGGAGCTCCCTTCATATAACAAGTTTCTTTACCATTTTCATTCATTATAACTGTCATCATTTTTCTAGTAGAATCAAATGATATTTCATAAACTCTTTTACTTTTCTCTACAAATTTTTGAAGTTCCTTGCTATCTTTATAAAATGCCTTTACTAAAGCTGTTTCTGTTGGATCACCCATAACAGCTTTTTCAATATCTTTTATTTCATAATTATAATTAGCATCATTGCAATATATAAATGCCTCTTTTAACTTTTCACAATCATAAATTTTTTCTTTATCTAATTCATATATTCTTCCATTAACCAATATTTCTTTTACAGTCATCTTATTTTGAGTTAATGTTCCTGTTTTATCAGAACAAATTACTGATGTACATCCTAATGTTTCAACTGCAGGTAGCTTTCTAACAAGTGCATTTCTCTTTAACATTCTACCAACACCTAATGCTAATGCAACTGTTACTATTGCTGCTAAACCTTCTGGTATTGCTGCAACAGCTAATGAAACACCTAAAAGAAACATTTCTGTAATATCATTACCTCTTATTATTCCTAATATAGTAACAATTAAACAAACTACGATACACATTACAACAAGTATTTTTCCTAAGGAATCTAGTCTTTCTCTTAAAGGTGATTTATCTTCTTCTATATTATCTAAAAGATTAGCTATCTTACCCATTTCAGTTTTCATTCCAATAGCATCTATTATTATTAAGCCTCTTCCTTTTAAAACTATTGTTCCCATAAACCCTGAATTTTTACCTTTTGTTGTATCTTTTGAAATTCCAACTGATTCTCCTGTTAATAATGATTCATCAACAACCATATTAGCTGCATCAATAAATGTTCCATCTGCTGGAATTCTATCTCCTGCTTCTAAAACAACTAAATCACCTATAGTTAATTCCTTTGAACTAACAACTTTTATATTTCCATCTCTAATTACCTTACATGTTGGTGCTGCTAATTCTTGAAGTGCTTCTAATGATTTTTCAGTTCTAAACTCTTGAACAAATCCTAATATTGCATTTACAATTACTATAATAAGTATAGTTATTGCATCTGCCTTATCTCCAATAAATCCTGAAATAATAGTTGCACCTATTAATACCCATACTAAAAAATCATTAAATTGTGCTAAAAAAATTAAAACTGGTGATTTTTTCTTATTATGTTTAAGTTCATTTAACCCATAGGTTTTAACTCTTTTTTCTGCTTCTCTAGTACTTAATCCTCTAGTAAATTCCTTTTCCTGTATCACCCTTTTTCCTCCTCTTTAAGAACTCTTGTATATATATATTAATGTTTATGTAATACTATGAATATTTATGGAAAATTTATGATTTCTATACTTAACATTTTTATTTACAAATTCCTAATAGAAATATAGAATAATACTATATGTAAAGTATGTGAAATTTCTTTTAATATTAAATATTTTATTATTTAGTTAAAGGATTTCCTTATTTTATTGAATTTTAATACAACTAACTAAAGGAGGCGTATTGCATGAAAGATGTAATTTATGTAACTGGACATAAAAATCCAGACTCGGACTCAATATGCGCTGCTTACGCATATGCTGAATTCAAAAATAAAATTGGCGATATTGAAACTATTGCTTGTAGATTAGGTAATGTTAATCAAGAAACTCAATATATCTTAGATTACTTCAACGCTGAAGCTCCACAACTTTTAAAAACAGTTAAATTAAAGGTAGAAGACTTACAATTTGATAATATAAGTCCTGTATCTCCTGAGCTTTCTTTAAAGACAGCTTGGACTATAATGAGAGATAAAAATATAAAAACATTACCTGTTGCAGATGAAAATGACCATCTTTTAGGGGTACTAGCAGTATCTAACCTTACATCTTGCTACATGGATATTTGGGATAACAGAATTTTAGCTAAAAGTAATACAACATTAGATAATATTATTGATACTTTATCTGCTAAAGCTTCTTATATTAATGAAAATTTAACTACATTCCCAGGTAAAATAGTTGTTTCAGCTATGCAACCTGACACTATGACTGGTCATATTGAAGAAGGTGATATTGCAATAGTTGGAGATAGAGAAGAAGCTCAAGCTGAATTAATTAAACTTAATGTTTCATTAATTATTGTAACTGGAGGATATGCTCCTTCTCAAAACATAATTGAATTAGCTAAAGAACATGGTGTAACTGTTATAGTAACTCAACATGATTCATTTACAACTTCAAGACTTTTAGTTCAAAGTATCCCAGTTGGATATGTTATGGTAAAAGAAAATATAGTTTCTTTCACAACTGATGATTTAGTTGATGATATAAAAGGAATTATGACTGAAACTAGATTTAGAAGCTACCCTGTTTTAGATCAAAACGGAAGAGTTGTTGGTACAGTTTCTAGATACCACTTAATTTCTAACCATAAGAAAAAAGTTATTCAAGTTGACCACAATGAAAGAGGTCAATCTGTTGATGGATTAGAAGATGCTGAAATAGTAGAAATCATTGACCACCACAGAGTAGCTGATATTCAAACAAATAATCCAATTTACTTCAGAAATGAACCAGTTGGAAGTACATCAACAATAGTTGCTAAATGCTTCTTTGAAAATGGAATCAGACCTTCAAGAAAGGCTGCTGGATTATTATGTGGTGCTATAATTTCTGATACATTATTATTCAGAAGTCCAACTTGCACTCCACAAGATCAATATACTTGCAAAAAGCTTGCTGAAATTGCTGATATAAACATAGAAAAATTTGCAAAAGAAATGTTTAAAGCTGGTACTTCATTAAAAGGTAAAACTGTTGAACAAATCTTTAATTCAGACTTCAAACCATTTACTATTGAAGATACTAAAGTAGGTATTGCTCAAGTTAACACAATGGATATTGAAGGATTCATGCCTTTAAAAGAAGAAATGTTAAATTATATGGATCAAAAGGCTAAGGAAGCTGGATTAGATATGGTTATGTTATTATTAACTGACATATTAAATGAAGGTTCTGAAATATTAGTTACAGGTGCTAAACCTGAAATAGTTGAAAAGGCATTTAATGTTACATTAAAAGACAAAGGTGCATTTTTACCAGGAGTTCTTTCAAGAAAGAAACAAGTTGTACCTCCAATAACTAATGCAATAACTGCTTAATTAATATAAGGCAATTTTAAAATAGGACTTTTGCACTAAATAATTAGTGTAAAAGCCCCATTTTTTACTCATTATCAATTACAATACCAAGCTTAGTTGAAATTATGGTATTAAGCTTGTTTATTGAAAATGTTAATGTCATTATTTGTTTTTCTAATCGCATTAATAAATATGCACTAATAGCTACTGGAAAACCTACATTAGCAATTAAATTTACAAGTTCACTTATCTCCATAAATTTACCTCCTAAAAATAATATTTACACCTAATATATATCCAGTAACTACTTAATTTTTATTTATATTTTAAGCTTTTTATTATTTATTCTCTAAAAGCTCATTATATCTTTTCATAATTTTTATTAAAATTTCATTATTAACATCAAACTTTATATCATCAACTTGAGATATTGGCAATATAGCAACTGAAGTTCCTGAAATAAATAATGAATCTAAATCACTTATTTCAGAGGCCTTTATTTCTTTTTCTTCTACTTCTATCCCTAGTGATTTTGCTATCTTAAATATTTTATCTCTTGTAATTCCCCTAAGCACTGCTTCACCTTTAGCTGTTATAAGATTTTTATCTTTTATTCCAAAAAAGTTTGATTTACTACCTTCTGTAATAAAACCATGCCTATCTACTAAAAGTGCTTCATGAGCATTAGCTTCCTTCATTTTTTCTGCAATTTTTGCTCTAAACGCTGTACTAACTACCTTTAAATTTGGATTTTCTCTTTCTCCATAATAAAGAATAACCTTTACTCCTTTTTTATAATATTCCTTTGAAGGATAAGAATGCATTATATAATAAATCTTAAAGTTATTATTATTTACATTGCATGTTATTTTTATATTTCCTAAAGCATTATCATTTTTTTTAATTACTTCAATTATTAACTTTTCTATTTCATCTTCATCATAAGGAAATTCTTTATTAATTAATTTAAATGACTTTTTCATTCTCTCTAAATGATCTTTTAAAAATGCAGGCTTTCCATTAACAACTCTTAAAACCTCATATATTATTTTTTCCTTAGAATCTTCATCAGTAAATTCCTTTATGGGATATATTGTCCCATTATTTAAATAATATTTATTTATAGCTTCCATAAAAAATTACACTTCCCTTGAAATTTGTTATTTCCATTTTAATATTTCAAATTTATTATGCTTTTTATAATTAATTAAATAAGGATTACCAACTAAATCTAATAAAGGCTTATCCGAAAGGGAATCTGAAAACATATATGAATTTTTAAAATCAGCTTTTATATTTTTTTCTTTCAAAACTTTTTCTAATCTTTTAACTTTTTCTTCACCTTTACAATTATTCCCGCTCATTTTTCTTACAAACTTTCCATTTTCAAAAATAAACTTTGTTCCAATTATTAAATCAACTTCTTTAATTGCGTAAAATTCCTTAATATAAAATTCTGGTGATGCCGATATAAGAATTACCATATAACCTTCATTTTTTAATTTTTTAATCATATTTACAGCATCTTCATAAAGTATCGTACTTAATCTTTCATCATAAAATGATTTTGTTAATATTGCTAATTCCTTTTCATCTATATTTTCTATAAACTTTAAAAAACATTCTTTAACTCTTTTTTCATCATATACCTTTATTCCATACATAAGTCCTGAGTACAAAGCCCTAGGTAAAAATTTTATGTTTTTTATATCTTTTGATACAAGATACTTAAAAAATTCCATTAATGTTTCTTTTCTTGTTATTGTATAATCTATATCAAATATAGCTAGTTTCTCCATCTTTCTCCTCCATTATGTTTTAAGGGCTGAGCATTTAATTTTGCTTCAGCCCCATATTTTAATTTAATTTTTTTATAAAACTTTCAATTCTATTAAGTCCTTCTTTAATTGCTTCCATTGAAGTTGCATAAGAAACCCTTATATAATTGTTTAACCCAAATGCCTTTCCTGGAATAACTGCTAACTTTTCATTTTCTAATAAACTAGCACAAAACTCCATTGAATCATTTAATATTTTTCCATTTATTTCTTTACCTAAGCAATTTTCTATATTAATCATAATATAAAATGCTCCCTTAGGTTTGACTATACTTAAATTATCAATACTTTCAATTCTATTTATCATGTAATTTCTTCTTTTTTCAAACTCATTAATCATTTTTGTTATTTCATCTTGTGGCCCATTTAATGCTTCTAAAGCCGCATATTGAGTTATTGAACAAACATTTGAAGTTACATGACTTTGAATACTTATCATTAATTTTGCTATTTTTTCACTTGCAGCACAATATCCTATTCTCCAACCTGTCATTGCATATGACTTAGATAACCCATTGATAACAATAGTTCTTTCATATGCATCTTTTGAAAGACTTGCAATACTTATATGATTTTCATTATCATATATAAGCTTTTCATACATCTCATCTGAAATAATAATAATATCATATTTTTTAGCAAAATCAGCTATTACCTCTAATTCTTCTTTATTATATATAGTTCCTGTTGGATTGTTAGGTGTGTTTAATACAATAGCTTTTGTTTTTGCAGTAACTGCCTTTTCTAAATTTTCCTTAGTAAATTTATAATTTGATTTTTCATCACCTTCTACAAATACAGGTTTTCCATCAGCTAATTTAATAAGTTCAGGATAGCTTACCCAATAAGGCGTTGATACTATTACCTCATCTCCAGGATTTAGTATTGCTAAAAATGTATTTGCTAAACTTTGCTTTGCTCCTGTAGAAACTACTATTTGTGATGGATTATACTCTAGGCCATTATCATCTTTGAATTTTTTACAAATTGCTTCTCTTAATTGAAGAATTCCATTAACACTTGTATATTTTGTATTTCCATCTTCCATTGCCTTAATCGCTGCATTAATTATATTTTTAGGTGTATTAAAATCTGGTTCTCCTGCACTAAAACTAATAACATCTATTCCCTTTTCCTTCATTTCTTTAGCCTTTGCTGTTATTGCTAAAGTTAATGATGGTTCAATTGCTTGTGCTTTTCTTGATAATTCCATTTATATGCCCCCATTATTTTCTTTTATCAAAATTAATAAATTTATTTAAACATTCTTCATTTAGTCCATAGCTACCAATGGATAAATTATCACTACCAATATGCCTTCCATGATAATCACTTCCACCACTTACACAAAGCTTATATTTTCTAGATAAATTAAAAAATTTATTAATATCTCCTTGTGAATGACTTGGATGATAAACTTCTATTCCCTTCAATCCAAAGCACCTTAATTCTCTTAATATATTTTCAACTTCAATTTTTCTGTATATTTGCCCCGGATGTGCTAAAATTGGTACCCCTCCACAATTATTAATAACATCTATACATTCTCTATAATTTAATCTAAAACCCTTCACATATCCAGGCTTTCCTTGTACTAAATAACTTCTAAATGCACTTTTATAGTTATCAAAATATCCTTTTTTAACCATTGCATTAGCAATATGACTTCTTCCAACTGTAGATGTATGATCTATATCTAAATCATCTAACTTTAAATTTATATTATAATTTTTTAAATTATATAATATCTTTTCTACTCTTTTTATTCTTTGTACATTCAATTCATTAACAAGTGATTTTAAATCATCATTTTCAATATCTATAAAATATCCAAGTATATGAAGTTCCATATCATTATATTCAGTACTTAATTCAATGCCTGGAATTATGACTAAATCATCATAGCTATTTCTAGTTACATATTGAGATGATATAGAATCATGATCTGTTATTGAAATATATTTAATTTTATTTTTTATTGCTGAATCAATTATTTCTTCTGGAGTTTTACATCCATCAGAATAACTAGAATGAATATGTAAATCTGCATACTTCATTTTATTCACCTTTTCTCTTTAAGTGATAATTTACCTTATTATTATAAATACACTTTTATTTAGTTTAGGTTACTAAGTAAATTGCTATTCCTTTATTAATAAAATTTTAATTTTACTTTATTCACTTACCCTATAATAAACTTTTTCTCATATTAAATAAATAATTACTTATTTATATTTTAAGTAATATTTGCCATAATAAAAATATATCATCTTAGCAATAAAATGTAAATTGGAAACACTGAATTTACTTCTCAATTAGCTTTAAAAAAATGGGATGTCGCACTAAAACTTTTATACATAATATATTGTTTTAAAAAATAAAAATCAACACAATATATTGTAGTATTTATTCTTAATGCGACATCCCCTTTAAAATATTAGTCGTTAACTAAAACGTTTGTGTAATATTCAGTTACTTTATCAAATTCAGCTTCTTCTGGAACTATAAGTTCTCCTTCTTCAGTTGATCTGAATAAATATACTGATTCATCTTCTGGATTTTGAGCTAATACATATTCATTTTCTTCAAATTCAAATGCATCAACTATTGGGCAAGATAAAACATTTCCGTTATCATCTTCTAAATCAACAACAAAATGTTCATGTTCGTGTTCTCCACATCCACAGTTATCTCCACATCCATGTTCTTCATGATTATGTCCGCATCCGCAACCTTCATGTTTATTTAATTCATTTTCCATTTTACATTCCTCCTTAATAGTAAATTAAACATTTTAAAGTAAAAATACACTTATAAAAAATTGTATTATTACTTAAGCTTAACTTATGTAGTCTTTATCATTGTACTCTTATTTTTCAGAAAATAAAAGAAAAATATTATTTTTTAAATAATATTCTAAATTTTATTAAAATTAATTTTTTATTATACAAAAAGGAACTGCATTCAAATTAAATTTATTAATCTAATTTGATTCAGCTCCTTCTTAACTATAAATTATTCTTCAGTTGCAAGTTTCTTATAGTTTTCTAATCTTTCCATTGCATCAGCCTTAGTCTTTTCAAATAAAGCATCTGCAGCTTCTGGGAATGACTTAGCTAGTGAAGCATATCTAACTTCACCCATTAAGAATTCCTTAAAGTCTCCCTTAGGTTCTTTTGAATCTAAAGTAAATGGATTCTTAACTCCTCTTAATGTAGGATTATATCTATATAAAGCCCAATATCCACAATCTACAGCTTTTTTAGCTTCTGCTTGTGAATTAGTCATTCCAGCTTTAATACCATGATTTATACATGGTGAATAAGCTATTATTAATGATGGCCCATTATAAGCTTCAGCTTCAGCCATTGCTTTAAGAACTTGATTTTTATCTGCACCCATGCAAACCTGAGCAACATATACATAACCATAGCTCATTGCCATCATTCCTAAATCTTTTTTCTTAGTTCTCTTACCAGAAGCAGCAAATTTTGCAATTGCAGCTGTTGGTGTAGCCTTAGAAGATTGTCCACCAGTATTAGAATAAACTTCTGTATCAAATACTAATACATTTACATTGTCTCCTGATGCAAGTACATGGTCAAGTCCACCATATCCTATATCATATGCCCAACCATCTCCACCAAAGATCCATTGAGATCTCTTAACAAAGAATTCCTTATCCTTTAAAATAGTTTTAGCTATTTCATTATCAGAATTTTCTAATGCAGCAACTAAAGCATTTGCTCTTTCTCTAGTTCCTGTACCTTCATCTTTATTATCTAACCAATCTTTTAACGCAACCTTAGTTTCATCTGATAAATTGCTTTCTAATGCAACTTTAACATTTTCAGCAACTCTATCCCTTATAGCTTGAACTCCTAAGAACATACCTAATCCATATTCGGCATTATCTTCAAATAATGAATTTGCCCATGCAGGTCCATGTCCATTATGATTAACTGTATATGGAGTTGCCGGAGCAGATCCTCCCCAAATTGAAGAGCAACCAGTAGCATTTGCTACCATCATTCTATCACCAAATAATTGAGTTGCAAGCTTAGCATATGGAGTTTCTCCACATCCTGCACAAGCTCCTGAAAACTCTAACAATGGTTGTTCAAATTGGCTTCCCTTTACAGTGTTTTTATTCATAGGGTTTTTCTTAGGTGAAACTTCTGTAGTAACATAATCCCAAACTTCCATTTGATCATGTTGACTATCTTGTGGTTTCATAACTAAAGCCTTATTCTTTGATGGACATACTTGAGCACAGTTTCCACAACCTGTACAATCAAGAGGTGTAATACCAATTGAGAACTTATAAGGTACTTCTGTCTTTATTCCCTTAGCATCAGTAGTCTTCATTGCATCTGGAGCTTTTTCAGCTTCCTCACTTATTAATAAGAAAGGTCTTATTGCTGCATGAGGACATACTATAGAACATTGGTTACATTGAATACAATTTTCTGGAATCCATTCAGGAACATTAATTGCAATTCCTCTTTTTTCATATGCAGCAGTACCTGCCATAAATGTACCATCTTCCATACCATGCTTAACAAATGTTGAAACTGGTAAATCAAAACCTTCTTGTCTATTCATAGGTTCTACTATGTCTTTTATAAATGATGGTACTTCTTTAGTAACGCTAGCTTCTTCTTCAACTGCATTTGCCCATTCTGCAGGAACTTCTATTTTAACAATAGCATCAATACCTGCATCAATAGCAGCATTATTCATATTAACAACTTTTTCACCTTTTTTACCATATGAAGTAACAACAGCTTCTTTTAAATATGCTACTGCTTCATCTACTGGAATTATATTAGCTAATTTAAAGAATGCAGCTTGCATTATCATATTTATTCTTCCACCAAGTCCTATTTCTTGTGCTATCTTAACAGCATTTAATGTATAGAATTCTATATTTTTATTAGCTATAGTTCTCTTCATTTCAGCTGGTAATTTTTCATTAATTTCTTCTGGTGTCCAAATTGTATTTAATAAGAACTTTCCATTAATTTTTAAGCCATCTAATACATTATATTTATAAACATATGATTGATTGTGACATGCTACAAAATCAGCCTTATCAATTAAATATGGTGATTTAATTGGTTTCTTACCAAATCTTAAATGAGAAACTGTAATACCACCTGATTTTTTAGAATCATATGAAAAATAACCTTGAGCATACATGTCTGTATGATCTCCAATTATCTTAATAGCACTCTTATTAGCACCAACTGTACCATCTGAACCTAATCCCCAGAACTTACATGCTTTAGTTCCCTCTGGAGTAGCATCGATGTCTTCTACTGTTTCTAATGATGTATTAGTAACATCATCAACAATACTAATTGTAAATCCATTTTTAGGCTCGTCCTTTGCTAAATTAGCATAAACTGCAGCTATATCTGATGGATTTGGATCTTTAGAACCTAATCCATATCTACCACCAACTATTAATGGAGCATTTTCTTTTCCAGCAAATGCACTTACTACATCTAAGTATAATGGCTCCCCAATTGATCCTGGTTCCTTAGTTCTATCTAATACTGCAATTTTAGTAACTGTTTTAGGAATTGTAGCTAATAATTTTTCAATTGAAAATGGTCTATAAAGTCTAACCTTTACAACACCAACTTTTTCTCCTCTTCCATTTAAGTAATCTACTGTTTCTTCTGCAACATCAGTTCCTGATCCCATAGCAATTATTATTCTGTCGGCATCTGATGCTCCATAATAATCAAAGCAATGATATTCTCTTCCAGTTAACTTAGTTATTTCAGCCATATATTCTTCAACAACTTCTGGAATGTCTTCATAAAATCTATTTACAGCTTCTCTTGTTTGGAAGTAAATATCCGGATTTTGAGCTGTACCTCTAGTTACTGGATGATCAGGATTTAAAGCACTTTCTCTAAATTCCTTAACAGCATCCCAGTCAACTAATTTAGCTAGTTCATCATATTCTAAAACTTCAATTTTTTGAATTTCATGAGATGTTCTAAATCCATCAAAGAAATTAACAAATGGAATTCTAGTTTTTATTGCTGCTAAATGTGCAACGGCAGATAAGTCCATTACTTCTTGAACTGACCCTTCAGCAAGCATAGCAAAACCTGTTTGCCTAGTTGCCATAACGTCTTGATGATCTCCAAATATATTTAATGAAGATGTTGCTAATGCTCTAGCTGACACATGTATAACACCTGGAAGTCTTTCTCCAGCTATTTTATACATGTTTGGAATCATTAATAATAAACCTTGTGAAGCTGTATATGTAGTTGTATAAGCTCCAGCTTGTAATGATCCATGAACAGCTCCTGCTGCCCCTGCTTCTGATTGCATTTCCATAACTTTTACTGGTTGTCCAAAAATATTTTTTCTACCTTGTGCAACCCATTCATCAACGTGTTCTGCCATTGGTGATGATGGAGTGATTGGATAAATAGCAGTAACTTCTGTAAACGCATATGATACGTGTGCAGCAGCTGTGTTACCATCCATAGTTTTCATTTTTCTCATCTTGTCTACCTCGCTTCCACTTTTTAAAAATTTAAGCATATAAATCATGATATATTAAATATCATTGTTGCTTGCTAATAATTAATAATCTAAGCTTAATAGATAAAATCTAACATCTGCTCTTTATCCTTTGTTTTTCTTGTTAAATTAATCACATATCCTAACAGCATTTAGTAAAAATCATTATAAACTTTCTAATTCCATAAGATTTAATTATATTTTTAATTTATTAAATTATTACTTACTTAATAACTCACCAATTTCTTTAGCATATTTTAAATCACTCTTTTCAACAGAATCTTTAACAGTAAATTTTTCTAAAACATTAAATCCATAGTTCTCCATTAAATCTCCCCATTTATCAATAAACTTTGTATCACGCCATCCACATGATCCAAATAAAACTAATGGCTTATTATTAATTTCTAACTCACTTAAGCTATTAATAAAAGGTTTCATATCCACTTCTTCTATTTCATCATTTAACATAGCTGGACTTCCTAATGCAACTGCATCAGCTTCTAATATATCTTCGATAGTAGCATCAGCAACATACTTTATATCGACTTTTGCTTCACTTTCAATTACACCTTCACTTATAGCATTTGCTAAAACTTCTACATTTCCACCATTACTCCAATATATTATTGAAACTTTTTTCATTTTAAGCACCTCTTACATTTTTGTTTTATTTCCCCTGTTAAATTTTCCATTAATTTCATTATATAACAGCAAAAAATTTTTTCAAGTTTTTTTAAAATTATTGGTAATTTTTTACATCGAATTAATAATTTTAAATTTTTCTAATAAAATTTATTTTTTATTTATACTTTTCATAATAACATTTAGTATTGCATCAACACCATTTTTCATTTCACTATTTGTCATATTTTTTATAAGTTCATCTTTTTTATTTCTTAATTGTGATAGCTTTTCTGGCAAATTGTGTTTTTCCTTCATTTCATCTTCATCTAAAATTAATGAATATCCTTCTTTTAAGAAAGAATTAGCATTTAAAATTTGATCCCCTCTACTGCTCTTTTTTGATAAAGGTATTAATAAAGTTGGTTTTCTTAGTGCTAATAATTCAAATATTACATTTGCACCGGCTCTTGATATTACAAAATCAGCATATTGAAGTAAATGTGGTAAATCTTCTTTTACATATTCAAATTGTTTATAACCATTTAATCCCTCTAATGATTTTTCTAAATTTCCCTTTCCACAAATGTGAATAACATTAAAATCTTTTAATATTTCATTAATATGATATCTAACTTCATCATTTATACTTTTAGCCCCTAAGCTTCCCCCTATAACTAAAATAACTTCTTTTTCATTATTAAAATTACAGATATCTTTTCCTCTAATTCTACTTCCCTTTAATATTTCTCCTCTTATTGGTGTACCTGTTAATTCACCTTTTCCATCTTTAATGTAATTTAAGCTTTCTCTAAATGTAACACATAATTTATCACAAAATGGAGATGATAACTTATTAGCAAGTCCAGGTGTTAAATCAGATTCATGTGATACTACAGGTATCTTTCTCATTGATGCAGCTATAACAACAGGAACTGCCACAAATCCACCTTTTGAAAAAATAACATCTGGTTTTTCTTTTGCTAATATTTTATTTGCTTGAGCTATACCTTTTATAACCTTAAATGGATCTGTAAAATTCTTCATATCAAAGTATCTTCTTAATTTTCCTGATGAAATTGCAAAGTATGGTATTCCTGCATCTACGATTATTTCCTTTTCAATTCCTTCATAACTTCCAATATACTTTATATCAAATCCCTTTTCTTTTAGCTTTGGTACCAATGCTAAATTTGGAGTTACATGCCCTGCAGTTCCCCCACCAGTCATGATAATTTTGTAATTACTCATTAAAAACACCTCATTAATTATTTATGTATTTTATAACTTTAAACTTAACTGCTAAAAACATTTAACTTATATAAATCAATCACCAAAATAATACAAAAAATAAATTATAATTCCTTAATTAAAATTGTAACCAAATTATATATCTTAAATTCGCACTAACTAATTAAAATTTTAAATCTTTTACTTATCAATATATATTCTACCACTAACCCAGCATTTTTCCACCATTTCCTCTAATTAAATATAATACAAACCTTCTAATTGGATAAGCTATTAACATAAAGATATAAGGAGGTGAATTTAATTGGCACAATTAGTTCCAGATTCTAAAGAAAAATTAGCAAAATTCAAAAATCAAGTTTCTAGTGAAATGGGAGTTCCTTTTTCTGATTACAATGGAAACTTAACTTCAAAGCAATGTGGAAGCGTTGGTGGAGAAATGGTTAAACGTATGGTTGAGCAATATGAAAAAGGAATGAAATAATATAAAAAAATAATAATAGGATACTTAATCATGAGCATCCTATTATTATTTAATTCTAACTCTATCCGAATCTTCATTTTCTCTCACCCTCCATAGTTAAATTATAAGGTTATAATAATTCCCTGTAAATGAACCTTAAGTAAGTAGTTATTTTTTTACATCAAGGGGTTAAAATATATAACAATAAGGGAGACATTTCTGCCTCCCTTATTAAAATAAATTATTTTGCAATTCTATAATTACTTATAACAAGCTGTACTTTTTTATTTCCATTAAATTCATTAACTTCTGGGATACAAATTAAATCTAAATAAAGATTATTTTGTAATCCATTAAACACCTTATTATACTCACTTTCTCCAAGCTCATCTTTTATAGCATTTTCAAATCCTTCAATATCTCCAAAATATATTCCTTCAATATATAGTCTTCCATCACTTAATTTAAGCTTAAGTACATTTTTATTTTTCCCTAATACTTTAGCTTCAACTACCTTAAGCTTTTTCATCCCAAAAGAAGGCTTTGAATTTCCTTTTCCATATGGTTCTAATAATGATATTTCTTCTATTAATTCATAATTTATGTTATTAAGAGTTAATCCCATATCAATTGAAACCTTAGGAATAATATCTTCATTTGTTAATGTTGTAACTTCATTTAATTTTTTTCTAAATGTATTTATATTTTCAATAGGTATAGACATACCTGCTGCCATTGGGTGTCCACCAAAATTACCTAATAATTCTTTACACTTAAGCAACTCTTCAAACATATTATATTCTTCAATTGATCTTCCTGAACCCTTTGCCACTTCATGTGCCTTAGTTAAAATAATCGTTGGCAAATTATATCTTTCTCTAATTCTTCCTGCAATTATCCCTGCAATACTTTCATGAACATCCTCTAAATAAATAACAAGAACCTTATCTTTTGTCATATCATTTTCTTCAATAATTCTAATTGCTTCTTCTAATCCTGCTTGAGTAAGCTCTTGTCTTTCTTTATTCAAATCATTTAACTTCTTAGCTAATTCACTTGCTAACCCTTCATCCTTTGTTAATAATAATTTTAATGCCCATTCAGCTTGCTCTAATCTTCCAGATGCATTTACACATGGCCCAATAATAAATCCAAGAGAATATACTGTTATTGCATTTCCTTCTAATCCAGTTTCTTTAAATAATGCCTTTAATCCAATATTGCTAGTATTATTAATTCTCTTAAGACCTTCTTTAACTATTATTCTATTTTCAGAAACTAAATCTACAACATCACAAACTGTTGCAATTGCAACATATTGAAGTAAATCATATAGTTCTTCCTTTGATATATTAAATTCCCTATAAAGACATTGTATAAATTTATATGCTACACCAGCCCCACAAATTTTATCAAATTCATATTTACAATTTTCTTGTTTAGGATTTATTACATAATCTGCTTCAGGTACAACATAAACTCTTTTATCATCTTCATCAACAAAGGGAACATCATGATGGTCTGTGATTATTACTTTTATTCCTAATTCTTTTGCTAATTTCACTTGTTCAATAGCAGCTATTCCATTATCACAAGTAATTATAATATCAATGTTATCTTCACTTGCTTTTCTAATTATACTTTCATTAATTCCATACCCTTCTTTTATTCTATCTGGAATATGGAAACTTACATTTCCCCCACAATTACTTATTGCTCTATAAAGAACATATGTACTTATAACACCATCTACATCATAGTCTCCAACTATAAGTATTTTTTTCCCACTTTTTATACTATTTTTCATTAATTCAACTGCACCAGTCATTCCAAGCATATTTCCTGGTTCATAAAGATCATTAATAGATGAATTTAAAAAGCTTTTTGCATTATCCAAATTATAAATTCCCCTATTAACAAGTAGCTTTGCCACTATATTGCTTATACCCATTGCTTGAGCAAACTTATCAGTATCAAATCTTATATTTCTAACCATCCACTTTTCCAAAAAAACACCCCCTTTTAGTAGTGACAATTGACAAGTTTCAAGTAACAAGTTAATGTTGAAATTCCTTAAGGAATTTCTTAATTCATTTTTCAAAATTCAACCTAGTTGAATTTTTTCCTTAACTTATCACTTGCCACTTGTCACTTACCACTTGTCACCTATTCCTAACTATTAAAAAGCATTCCTTTTTTAATCTCTTCTACCTTTTCTGGTTTTGTATGCTTTAATATTTCAAATGCAAATGGAACAGCAGCTGCTGGTCCTCTTCCTGTAATAATATTTCCATCTGTAACTACTAGTTCTTCTTTATAATTGCATCCCTTTAACTCATCTTCAAAGCCAGGATAACAAGTAACATTTTTACCATTTACAATTCCTAATTTACCAAAAGTAATCGGTCCTGCACAAATTGCAGCCACAATTTTATCTTCATTGTAAAATTGCTTTACAACTTCATTAACTTTTTCATCATCTCTTAAATTAACAGCTCCTGGCATTCCACCTGGTAATACTACTGCATCATAATCATATACTTCATCACTTAAAATTTTATCTGCTTTTATTGTAATATTGTGTGATGTTGTTACTTCTAATTCCTTAATGCTAAATGTATTACAAATAACACCTGCTCTTCTTAAAATATCAACAGTTGTTAATGCTTCAATAGTTTCAAAACCTTCTGCTAATAAAACTGCTACCTTTTTCATATAAAACACCCCTTTATTTTAGTTACAAGTGACAAGTTTCAAGTGACAAGTTAATGTTGAAATTCCTTAGGGAATTTCTTAATTCATTTTTCAAAATTCAACCTAAATTGAATTTTCTCCTTAACTTGCCAATTGCTACTCTTATTTTAGTTACAAGTGACAAGTTTCAAGTGACAAGTTAATGTTGAAATTCCTT
>UQFE01000018.1 GCA_900540255.1 uncultured Clostridium sp. | reverse complement strand
TGTTGATTTTTATTTTTTAAAACAATATATTGTGTATAAAATTTTTAGTGCGATACCCCCTTATTTTTATTATATATTTTTTTTAATTCATTTTCTGGCATTAAAGCACTTACAAAGTAACTCATAATTAAGACTCCAGGAATATCTATCACTAATCTTACTAAGGTAAATTTTAATCCTAATGCTGAAATTTCAAATAAAAGTGTAGAAATTTTAGTTAAACACCATGAATTCATAAAAATTATTATATTAGAAAATTTAGCACCTTTTTTTATTAAAACTGCAGTAAAAGGAAAAGCAGCATACATGGGTCCAGCTGCAATTGATCCAATTAGCATTGCTAAGACAATTCCAATTATGCCTGATTTTTTACCCATATATTTCATTAATGTTTCTCTTGGAATCCATATATCCATTAATCCAAGTAGTATCATTATAGGTGGTAAAACTGATAGCATTTGAAGAATATTAGATTTTACACTATTAAGTACATTTAAAAATAAATTTAAACTAAATAATCCTATTATTATAAGAATGCTTACAGAAAATAAGAAATATTTATATCTTTTTAATATTTTAATTAATAAATTCATAAAATCACCATAATCCTACCTAATAATATTCCAGCTAATATAGAAAATAGGAAACCTATAAAATTTCTAAGAAAGGCTGCACGTTTGCCAATATATTGAGATTCAAGTGTATAAGTCATCATTCCAACTAGAACTAATGTTGAAACTAAGGTACCTACTTGTGAATAGCCAGCTCCATTTAATAAAAGTGTATTTCCAAGGGAAAAGGCAACAAAGGTAGGCATCATTGTTATTGAACCTAAAATTGCAGAAAGAATTACTCCTATAAATCCAGAATTTGAACCTATAATTTTAGAAATTGTATTTGGATTAATAAAAGCAAGTATTATTCCAATAGTAACAATTATAAAGAGAAATTGAGGTAAGATATTTTCAAAGGATTTAACTGCAGAAATTATTGCACTTTTTGTTTTGTTTTTATCTTTAATAAATGAAATTATTAATAATAAAATTGATAAACAATATAATATAAGTGAAGTCATGATAATCTCCAATTAAGGTTTTTTCATTATATAATATGATAAAAATAAAGGAAGTTGCAAACGAGAGGTATTTAGTTAAAAGTGACAAGTTACAAGTGATGAGTTAAGGATGAAACTCATTAGGGAGTTTCTGAGAATATATTTAAAGAAATTCAGCATTAGCTGAATTTATACCTTAACTACTAACTTGCCACTTGTCATTTGTCACTAACCAAGTTTTCTATATCTAGAAATATAAGAGTTAAAATTCCATGTTGAAAGGAATTTTTTTGCACTTACATAGCCAGAATTAAAAAGTGTTAGGTATTGTTCTTTAGATATTGTAAAATCCACAGTACCAATATTATAGGTTCTTATTTTTATTGTTCTTACAGAATCCTTATTTTTTAGAAAACCTTCATCACTATTAGCAAATAAGGTATCTACAATATCACAAGAATATGTTATTAAATTACTTTTATTAGGGGATGTTTTTTTTAAGTCATTATCACTAAGTAGCTTTAATCCAAAGGTAGGCCATTTAGGAATTCCATCAACATCAAAAAGCCAAATAGGAAAGTTGCTAAATATCCCACCATCAACAATGTAGCTTGATTCTTTACCATATTTCAATATTACTGGATTAAAGTAAAATGGAATACTAATACTCATTCTAACAGCTTTTGCAATTTCAAATTCTAATGGATCAATATTATAGTTTTTTAAATCATCTGGTAATACTAAGAGTTTTTTATTTGTAACATCTGAAGCAATTACCTTAAGTGGACTTTTCCCATTTACAGCAATGTCTTTAAATTTATGTTTTCCTTTTGCTTTATAAAGTTTATTTAAATATTCTTCAACATTATTTCCAGAAAATAAACCTTTGTTTTTAAATAGACTTATGGTAGGGCCAATGAAAGGAAGCAATGATAATTTGTTTTTTTCATAAAAATCAGTAAATTTTATATTTAAAAGCAGTTCTTTTAATTCTTTTCCAGTATAACCAACAGCTAATAAGGAAGAAACTATAGCACCAGCAGATGTACCAGCAAAGTTTTGGAAAGTGTAGCCTTTTTCTTCTAAATAATAAATTGCCCCTAATAAAGCAATTCCTTTTACACCTCCACCTTCACATACGATATCGGCTTTCATAAATTCCACCACCATATTATATAAATTTAATATAGTATATGTTTTATTAGGGACAAAATTGATTTATTAAAATTTAAATATTATTCCAATAAGAGCTGCACTACCTATATATACTATAGGATGCTTCTTAAATTTTGTAATGGCAAATAAAAGAACAAATAATAGAATTGTAGATTTAATGTTTATTATATCTACTAATTTATGAGTTAAATTAAATTTATCTAAAGCTAAGATAGATACTTTAAATACTTGGTATCCAGCAGCTGCAATTAATGAAGCAACAGCAGGTCTTAAGCCATAAAATATAGATTCAACAGTTCTACTTTCTTTAAATTTATTTAAGAAATGAGCAACTATAATAATTACTATTATTGATGGAGTAACAAGTCCTAGAGTTGCTATTATTCCACCTAATATTCCAGAAGCTCTAAATCCTGCAAAGGTAGCCATATTAACACCTATTGCACCAGGAGTTGATTGAGATACAGCAATCATATCCATTAACATTTTTTCATCAAACCAGTTATATTTAGCAGCAAGTTCATACAAGAATGGAATAGTTGCAAGTCCACCTCCAACTGAAAATAAGCCAACTTTAAAAAATTCTAAAAATAAAATTATAAGTATCATTTTTTATCACCTCTTAAGCCTTTAGAAATAAATCCAGTTAGTGCAGCTGCGATAACTACATAAACAGGTGATAATCCAATAAATGCAGATATAACAAAAGCAATAATAGCTATTATTACTCCTAAGTAATCTTTAATTGAGGATTTAATAAGCTTTACTACTGTAGTTATAATTAAAGCAACAACAGCAACTCTTATACCAGCAAATGCACTTTGAACTATAGCTAAATCAGCAAAGTTTTGAAGAAAAGCTGCTATTATAAGTATTATTACTATTGATGGGAAAATAACTCCAAGGGTTGCAACAATACCACCAATAATTCCTCTTAACTTATAGCCTATAAATGTAGCAGTATTAACTGCAATTACACCTGGTGTACATTGCCCAACAGCGTAATAATCAAGAATTTCTTTTTCTGTAGACCATTTTTTGTTTTCAACAATTTCTCTTTGTATTAATGGAAGCATTGCATATCCCCCACCAAATGTTAAAGCTCCAATCTTACAGAAAGTCCAAAATAAATCAAATAGTTCTTTCATTAAAGTATAATCTCCTTTATTAATTTTGGTTATTTTTTAAAACTTTAATAATAAATTACATTAAATATAAGTTCCAATTGATATTATATACTTAATTTATATAATGAAACAACTTAATATTAATTATAATGTATAATATAATTTTTAAAATTTATTTATATTAAAAATTAATAAAATACCAAATTATAAAATAATAAAATTTAAAATAGATTAAAATTCTAAGTAAAGTGTTAAAAATAAATTAAAATAAGTACTTTTTAATTAAAAATAGGTACATTTAAGTTATTTATAATTTTTTTTTATTATAAAAGTGAATATATTAGTTGTAATTTTTGAGCATTTTAGTCATTACAAAATAAAGTTAATTTATATATTATAATAGTATCTAGTTTATTAAAAAAATTTAAAGTTTGAATAGAGGTGAGAATAATGAAACTAGAAAATAAAATATTAAAACTATCGGTAATAGGTGCGTTATTCTTTGCACTATTTGGTATTGCATGGGGATGAGCGATAAAATCTGATATGATTATATTCGATGGATTATATTCATTTATCAGCGTAGTTTTATCAATGTTATCTTTATACATTAATAATTATATGGCTAAAAGAGATTTTGAAAAATTCCCTTTTGGTAAACATATTTTAGAACCAATAGTTATTTCAATAAAATCATTAATAATTGCAATAATGTGTTCATATTCATTAATTGAAGCAATAAAAACATTAATGAATGGAGGAAATAGCTTAGAATTTGGATTAGCACTTATATATTCAATTGTATCAGTTTTAGGGTGTGGAATAATTTCATTTTATATGAAAGAGCAAGAAAAGAAAATTAATTCAGAATTAATTAAAGCAGAATATACTCAATGGTTTATGGATACAGCATTAAGTACAGCGGTATTAGTTGGATTTATAATTGCAATGGTATTAGCAAGAACTAAATTAAAGTCTTTAAATCCATATATAGATCCATTTATGACAATAGTAGTATCTTTAGTTTGTATTAGAATTCCTATAAAGACTTTTATAGAAAGTTTTAAGGAAGTAATATGTGTAAAAGCTAATGATGAAATAAATGATGATATATATGTTTTAGTTAAAGGAATTGAAGAAGAATATAATTTTGAGGAATCAATAACAAGGGTTTCTAAAGTTGGACGTGAACTTAGAATAGAAATAGATTTTGTTTATAATAAGGATAGTAAACTTAAGACATTAGACCAAATGGATAATGTGAGAGAAGAAATAAATGATGCAATAAAGCATATTGATTACAATAAGTGGTTAAATGTTTCATTTACTGGTAATAAGAAATGGGCAGTATAAGAGTTGGTGAAAGCTGACTTTTATACTGTTTATTTTTTTTATTATAAATATATTAAATTATTTTAGTATTTAAATGTAAGAAAAAATTAATTATTAATTAATTTAATATTAATTAATATAATGTAATATTAAATAGAACATTTTTGCAATTATGTATGTTTAATTATAAAAAGGTTATTTTAGTAAATATTTATTGGATAAATATGTTAAAATTTTATTGAAAATGATATTATATAATAAAGTATAAAATAATTGGAGGAAAATATGGGAAAAAATTTAAAGAAAATAGTAGCAATTACAACTGCATTAACTATGATTGCTACAATTACAGGATGTTCTAGGGGAAATGAGAAATCTTCAATGGGAAGATATGTTGAAGAAAGATACGAGGCACCAACAAATAGTTATGTAAATGAATTGAGTATATTAGAAGATGGAAGAATAGCAATGTTAGGTTTTTCTAATGAAACAAATACTCCAATTTCTTTTATATCTGATGATGGTGGACAAAATTGGACAACACAAGATTTAGAACTACCTAAACAAGATGGAAAAGAAACATATACAAATAATATTGGTTATTTAAGTGATGGAAGAATATTAGCTTCTTATTATTTTGGGGAACCTTATGTGGAACCAACAGAGGGAGAAACACAAAGTGAAGAAAACTATGTATATGAAGAGCCAGAATATAAATATTCAATTATTGAAACTGATGGAAGCATTAGTGATATTGATTTAGATCTTACATCATATAATACTGATAGTGATTCAAGTGGATATAATAATTTCAAATGTGCACCTAATGGGGATGTATTTTTTTCAGTAGGGAGTAATCAAGAGTTAATTGTACAATTTGATGGAAAAACATTTGAAGAAAAGAATATTTATGAAGGAAATGATTATATAGATAATTTTGTGTTTGTAGGAGATTCATTAATTACTACTTCATACGATGAAATAGTTGAATATGATATTACAAATGGAAAAGAAAAGGGAAATTTAAAAGAATTAGAAAAGGAGGCAATAGGGGAGAAGGTTAACTATTATCCAACATTTATTAATTCAGGGAGTAAAAATACACTTTATTATTATACAACTTTAGGTGTATATGCTTATGATATGAAAAGTGGAAAAACAAATATGATTATAGATTCTGCAATTTCTACTTTTGGAGATGAAGAAAGTAATTTGATTGGATTTATTGAAAAGGGAGAAAAGAATTTCTTAGCAGCATTTAATGATTGGTCAAGTGATGGAGTATCAGTTATTAATTATACTTATAATCCAGATATTCCTTCAACACCAGATAATCAAATAGTTGTTTATTCTTTATTGGAAAATTATATGATAAGACAAGCTATTTCTGCATATTCAAAAGAAAATCCTGATGTTTATGTAAAATATGAAATTGGATTAAATTATAATGATGGAGTTACTCAATCAGATGCACTTAAAACTTTAAATACAGAAATAATGGGTGGAAATGGACCAGATGTTATTATTTTAGATGGTTTAACTGCTGAATCATATATTAGCAAAGGATTATTAGAAGATATGAGTGATATAATAAATCCTTTAATAGAAAATGAAACAATATTTAAAAATATTGCTCAGGCATATATAAAGGATGGAAAGATATATCAAATACCAACATATTTTAAATATCCAATATTATTAGGAAATAAAGAAGATATAAATTCAGTTTCAGATTTAAGCTCATTAGTTGAATTAACTAAAAAATTATCAACACAAACAGATAAGATGATATTTAATAACTACTTTAGTGCAAGAACTTTAGTTTATTCATTATATAATTTATACGGAAATGATTGGTTAAAACATGATAATACTATAAATGAAGATGCACTAACTGATTTCTTTATAAAGGTTAATGAAATGTATGGATATATCAAAACAAATCAAGATGCTTATAATAAGTTTATGGAAGATAAGTATTCACAATTAGAAGGTTTTGATAATGGGTTTAGTGTAGATAACAGTGAAATAGATGAAGATTATGGTGTTGGTGATGAAGAAGATAGTGAAGTTGATTATGAAGTGTATGATTTACAATATTATTTAAATCCATCAGTTAGTGCGGATTCATTCTTATTTGATCAATCATCATCATTATCTATGGGTGGAATGTCTGGAATTAATGATTATATTAATTTAATTACATTATTAAATAATAATTCTGATATAGGATATAAGATTTTAACTAGAGGTGAAGAAAATATCTTTATACCATCTAATATAGTTGGAATTAATGCAAAGGGGAAAAATAAAGAACAAGCAAAAGAATTAGTAACGTCATTATTAAAAGGTTATTCTAGAGATAATTACTCAAATAATGGATTTAGTATAAATTTAAATAAGCTTAATGATGCATTTTCTGTTGAAAAAATGAAAGAAGATGGATATGAGTTAGAATATGATGAATCAAAAAATCATTATATTCAAGGAACATGGGGATATTCAGATGAATTTGGAAATTCAAAAGAAGTAACTATGCTATTGCCTAATGATGAGGATGTAAATAAATTAAAATTTGAAATAGAAAATTTAAATGTTGGAACAACAGTAAATTCAGTATTATTAATAGAAGTTGCAAAGCAATTTGAATCATATGTAAATGGAGATATATCTTTGGAGGATTCTATAAATAAAGTTGTAGATAACTTAGATTTATACTTATCGGAGTAATATGGAAGAGTTAAAGAAAAGTAATAAAATAAAACAACTTAAAAGAGCAGAAAAAGAAAAGATAAATAAGGCTGAACAAGAAGATATTAAGAAGAGGAAAAGATATAAAGGGTTATACTTTGTATTACCAAGTTTAATAGGGGTAGCAATCTTCACATTGCTTCCCTTCTTAGATGTATTTATTAGATCTTTTCAAAGTGCAATTTCTAGAGAATTTATAGGATTTCAAAATTATGTTGAAGTATTTAACAATGCAGCATTTAAATTAGCTGCAACAAATACAATAAAGTTTGTATTTATATGTATACCATTATTATTAACTTTATCACTTATATTAGCAGTTATATTAAATAAATTTACAGAAGCATCAAAGGTGCTTAGAACTGCTTTTTTAATACCAATGGCAGTACCAATTGCATCAGTAGTATTAATATGGAATATTGTTTTTAATGAACATGGATTTTTAAGTGGATTTTTAGATAAATTTAATATTATAGGCCAAGATTGGATGAGTACAGGATGGGCTTTTTGGATTTTAGTATTTAGTTATATATGGAAAAATCTTGGCTATAATATAATTTTATGGTTAGCAGGATTAAATTCTATATCAAAGGAAATATACGAATCAGCTAAGGTTGATGGAGCTACTAATATGCAATGTTTCACAAAAATTACTTTGCCTTGTTTAAAACCTACATTATATACAATTTCAGTTTTATCGCTTTTAAATTCATTTAAAGTATTTAGAGAAGCATATTTAGTTGCAGGTAATTATCCAGATAAGAGTATGTATTTATTACAGCATTTGTTTAATAACTGGTTTAGAGAATTATCATTTGATAAAATGGCAGCAGCATCTATTTTAATGGCAATTGTAATATTTATTTTAATTATGTTGCTACAAAGAGCATGGGAAAAGCAAGATTAGAATGAGGTGATTTATAAAATGAAGAAAAAGATATTATTTATTATATTAGTTGCTATTTCTATATTTATGTGTTTCCCAGTTGTATTTTTATTATCAGGGTCATTTATGGGAGTAGATGAATTAATATCTTATTTGGGACCTGTTTTATCTGAAAAGGGAAAAGGGTTTGTAAGTTGGGGATTACTTCCTAGCTATCCAACTTTAAGATCATATATAGAATTATTATTAGATACTCCAGAATTTTTTGTTATGTTTTGGAATTCTGTAAAAATAGTAGTTTTTTCTGTTGGAGGCCAGCTTTTATTTGGAGTTCCAGCTGCTTGGGGCTTTGCAAGATATGAATTTCCATTTAAGAAAACATTATTTACTATTTATATAGTTGTAATGTTAATGCCATTTCAAGTAACAATGTTATCAAGCTATTTAATATTAGATAAGTTTCATTTACTTGATACTCATGGAAGTATTATATTACCAGCTATATTTTCTACTTTTTCAGTGTTTATAATGTATAGGTTTTTCTGCAATATACCAAATTCAATTATAGAATCAGCAAGAATAGATGGAGCAAGTGAATTTGTTATTTTTGTAAAAATAGGTATTCCACTAGGAATGCCAGGTATAATGTCTGCTATAGTTTTACAATTTTTAGAATATTGGAATTTAATTGAACAACCACTTACATTCTTAAAGAATAAGGCATTATGGCCATTATCAATTTATTTACCCAATATTACTTTAGAAAATGCTGATATAGCATTTACAGCATCAGCTGTAACATTAATAGCTGCTATAATAGTATTTTTTGCAGGTCAAAGTTATTTAGAACAAGGTATTGCAGCATCAGCAGTAAAGGAATGATAATTTATGAATAAAAAAGAAAAAATAAAAAAAGTTATAAATTTTAAATATGAAAAAAAGGGTAAAGATACATTGCAGAAAAAAGCAGTAAAAGCCCTATTTGCCTTTTTAATATTAATGATAGGATGCACCATGTTATCCAGGGCTGCAGATTCTATGACTATACCAAGAGTTAAAGTTGATAAGCCAAAGACTAAAACAATAGTAGATGAGGTTACGGCTAAAGGGGTAGTTGTTAAAAATAGAGAAGAAAAAATTTCTGTAGTAGAAGGTCTTAAAATTAATTATGTAAATATAAGTGAAGGTTCAAATATTAAAGTTGGTGATACATTAGTTGAGCTTGATACTGAAGATTTAGAAAAAAAGGTTAATGAAATTAAGGAAAGTATAGCACAAGAGCAAAAGACTTTAACACGTGCTACAGAGGATTATAATAAGGCTATAAATGCTAAAAAACAAGCAGTACAAGGTGCCTTAAATGAAATGAATACAGCAAAGCAAGCATTAGATAATTATTCAAAATTAAGTGATGAAGAGAAGGATCCAGGAATAGAAGAAAGTTTATATTCTGATTATCAATCAAAGAAATCTATGTATGATGCAGCTGTTTCTGAATCAAATGATACTGTTGATTTAGATAGAGCGCTTCAGGACACAAAGGATTCTCTTAAAATTGATGAATATAATAAAGAACTTGCAAAACTTCAACCTCTGCTAGAGGCTGGTGGAAAAATCACTTCAGAAAAGGAGGGAATAATTACTAGTGTCTTTGCAGAAAATGGTGGAGTTACAACTGATACTATAGCGTCAATTGCAGATAAGAATGAAGGGTATAAGTTTATTGGAGAAATTGATAAAGAAAATAGAACTTCAATAAAACAAGGACAAGTAGTTGCCTTAAATTTAGGTACTTATGGTATTATTGAAAACTTAACTATAGCTTCTATTTCTAAAAATCAAGATAATAATGAAACTTTAAATGTAACAGTTGTTTTACCTGTAGGAATAGGAGAAATTGATGATAGTGGAGAAATTGTGGTTTCAAGTAAATCAAGAAAATATGGTACATGTGTTCCGTTAGCAGCATTAAGACAAGGTGATGGTAATAGTTATTATGTATTAGTTGTTACTGAAAAGGAAACTGTATTAGGTAAAGAATTAATAGCTAAAAAAGTTGATGTAAAAATTGAAAAAAGAGATGGTGAATATGCAGCTGTAACTGAAGGTGCATTAGGAAGAAATGATAAAATAATAATTGATAGCAATAAAACAATAGAAGATGGCGATAGAGTTCGCCTGGAGACTGAATGATAAGGTATTTAAAGCACATAGTTAGAATAATTATTGTATTTGCTTTAATTATGTGCTGGGGAATATCCTTAGGGTATGCAAATAATATAGGAAGTAAAAATAAGACTTTAAATTTCTATTTTGAAAATGAAAATTATAATGTAGATTTAATTAAGGATATAAAAAAATCTCAGCCAGAATTATCTGTAGTAGGTTGGATTGAAGAAACACTACAAACTGCTGAGAATCCTGATTTGGGAAAAATAGCAAGTGACTTAGATATTTTAACTATAAAGGGTTCATCTAATTTATTAGTTAAGGGATCAAACCTATTTGTTGATGATTTAGATGGGTGTTTAATAGATAGTGATACATCTTATAAGTTATTTGGAAGTAGTAATTGTGTGGGAAAAGAGATTATTTATAATGATAGACATTTAATTGTAAGAGGAATTTTAAAAGGTTCTAAAGCAAATATTATGATTCAAGCTATTGAAGGTTCATCCCAGGTTTTGAATGGTTTAATAATAGATGGTACGGGTTTAACACTAAATAAAATTGAAGATTTTAAAATGAAATTTGGTATTAACGAAATGGCTATTAACGGAAATGTCTATTATATAATATCAAAGTTTATATCACTAATATTCCCAGTTATAACTTTAGTTTTAATTTTAATTAAAATAATAGCTAGTTTATTTAAATCAAAAAATAAACCAGTTTTAGTAAGTATATATATTTTAATGGCTATTGCTTCTTTATTTATATTTTTTAAGATTACAAATATTAAAATTTCTATTCCATTAGATATGATTCCAAATAAGTGGTCTGATTTTGATTTTTGGAGTAAGATGGCAAAGGAATATAAAGAAAAATTTGAATATGTACTTTACATGAAAAAGTACGGAGTTGATATTTATAATATAGAAAATTTATTAAAGTCAGCATTATACTCAATACTTACAGTAATATTATTTGTGATTAACTTAAGAATTATAAAAATAAATGATATTAAAACATTAATAATTAATAATGGAATTTCAATACTTTGTTCATTTGTTGCTATATTAATGATTTGGAATAATTATAATTTTGATGTGAATATAACCATTATATGGTTAATATATCCTTTATATCTTTGTGGAGATTATTTTATAAAGATTCATGGAAAGTATTTAATTTATGAAGAAAAAGTAAATACTGAAATAGAAAAGAATGATATAATAGATGAAGCAGTTTGTTAATAGCAAACTGTTTCTTTTATTTTAATTATATAATTATTAAAGGAGCAAAATTATGAGAGATATATCTAATTTAAAAGGAAAGATTTTTAGACATTTCAAGGGAGATTTATACTTAGTTGAAGACTTTGTTAAGCATTCAGAAACTCAAGAAACCATGGTTCTTTATAGAGCCTTATATGGAGATTGTGGGCTTTTTGTAAGACCTTATGATATGTTTGTTGAAGAAGTACCAGAGGGAAAGACTAATCCAACTGGTCAAAAATACAGGTTCCAAGAATTCGAAGTGAAAAGCGTAAAATAGCTAAATTGTTCGTTAAAGCTTGAATGTCGTAATGACGAAAATTAATGATATTATATCCAGGAATGGTGTAATTTGCGTTAAGAATTTATATTATTTTTTCCGGAAAAGGGGCTAAAGCTTGGAAAGTCACTTTATTCCCTCAGCTTTTTAACGCCTCTTTTCCTCCAAAAATAATTAAATTCTAGGTGAAAATTTCACCATTACCGGAAAATGAATATTTCATTTTTCGCTTCCATGTGATGCTTGAGTTTTTTAGCTAATGTATTTTCTCTTCTTAAATAATGATACTCCAAGTATTGTGTATTAGCAGCAGTACTATTATCAATTGTAGTATTATTATCTGGTCTATTTACCATGTTATTCATACCACCTTTGTCATTTCCACCGCCTTGTTGGCCCATAGCAGTTAAATTAACAGTAGTTTCAATAGTTCCAGTACTTGTTGAAGGTTGAGTACCATCAAGTTGAGCTGCAATACTAGTTGATCTATCATATCCAAATGTTAATAAGTTACTAACAGCATCCTTATATTCATCAAAGGTATAAAAAGCTGTAGCATCATTTTTTACTTAGTAGTTAAAAATACAGGTGAAGACATAAGAAAGGAACATTTAGAGAAAATATTTGAGAGATTTTATAGAGTTGATGATTCAAGGGATAGAGGAACAGGTGGATATGGACTTGGACTTTCTATAGCAAAGACTATAGTTGATGATCATAAGGGTAAAATATATGCTGAAAGTATAATAAATAATGAAACATCATTTATTGTGGAGCTACCATTAATAATAGTATAAGTTTTAGCTAAAAGGTAATTTAATAAATGGTATTATTAGGAAGACTATTACAAATTGAATTGTAATAGTCTTATATAATATTAAATCTTAAGAATTTCTTTATATTTAATATAATATCTTCTTTATTTATTAGAGATATTATAAAATTATAGTGAGTAATAAAAAGGATAAATTTGGAGGAAGGAATATGAATGCTAATAGTATTTTAAATTATTTGTCACAGTATGGTGTGTTGTTTATATTTATAATTGTATTTTTAGAGTATTTAAATTTACCAGGTCTTCCAGCAGGGATAATAATGCCATTAGCAGGACTATGGGTATCAAGAGGAGAAATGAACTTTCCTTTTGTATTAATATTATCAGTTATTGCTGGAGTAATTGGAAGTGGGGTTTTATATTTTCTGGGGTATTATGGAGGAAACTTTTTATTAGATAAGTATACTAAGAAGTTTCCAAAGCAAAAGAAGTATATACATGAAAAGTTAGAGTATTTAAGAAGCAAGGGGCATATTGGTGTATTTGTAAGTAGGCTTATTCCAGTTGCAAGAACTATAATTGCAATACCTGCAGGAGTACTTAAAATGAATTTTTTTAAATATACAGTATATTCAGCCTTTGGAATATTAATATGGAATGGTGTATTTATTTCAGCAGGATATATTTTAGGTGAAGGTATTTTAAAATATATAGCTTAGTTAGAGATATGTATCCTCAGTGGAAAGAAAATTTGTTTTTTTCTTCTGAGGAATTTTTTTAGAAAATCTTTAGAATTATATATAGTTATTGTTTAGTTTTTAGAATTATTATTGATAATATATTAAGCAAACATGTTTGTAAAATAAAAAAAAAGAGGGGGAAATAAAGATGGATAAAATGAGCTCATATAATGTTTTAGTTGTTGAAGATGAAAATGATATAGCAATTGCTATAGAAGCATATCTAACAAATCAAGGGTACAATGTTTTTATAGCGAATAATGGAATTGAAGGTTTAGAAGTATTAAAAAAAGAAGCTATTCATCTAGCAATAGTTGATGTAATGATGCCTAAAATGGATGGTATAACTTTTGTTATGAAGCTTAGAGAAAATTATGATTTCCCTGTAATAATGTTATCTGCAAAATCAGAAGAAGTTGATAAGATAATGGGACTTAATATAGGGGCAGATGATTATGTAACTAAGCCATTTAGACCACTTGAATTATTAGCAAGGGTTAATTCACAACTTAGAAGATATTCAAAATTTTTAAATATGGTAAAAAAACCTAAGGTTAAAGAAAATATCTATAGTGTTGGTGGATTAGAGTTAAACTTTGATACTAAAGAAGTTACAGTTGATGAAAAACCAGTTAAACTAACACCCATTGAGTTTAAAATATTAGCATTGCTTATAAAAAATCCAGGAAGGGTATTTGCTGCTGATGAAATATACGAAAGAGTATGGAATGAACAAGCGATAAATACTGATACTATAATGGTTCATATAAGAAAAATAAGAGAAAAGATTGAGATTAATCCTAAAAATCCGAAATATTTGAAGGTGGTGTGGGGAGTTGGATATAAAATTGAAAAGCAATAAAGAAATATATAAAAGTAAAGGTATTATAGCTATATTAGTAATGATAGCTATAATAGTTACTTCTGCTTTAGGAATGTGTAGTTCGTATAAGATAATAGATAAATCAGCTAAAAGTAAAAAAGTAAACTATTTTAATGAATATGGATTTGCCAATCTTATAGCTGAGTCAAGCTATGCATTATATTATGATTCTATGAAGGAAAATGAAAATCAAAGTGCAAGTGATTTTTTATTAGATATAAAAAAGAATATAACAGAAGAAGCAGATGAATATTCTAGTTATATACAAGAAGCTTTAAATAACAATATAGATCAATTTAATAGAGAAACTTTAGGATGGAATAATGATGCAAACTTAAAATATTACTATTATAATACTATAAATAATAAAACTAATACAACTTTAAATGAAAATGTAAAATTTGAAAATAATAATATTGATTTATCAGAAGTAAATAAAGATAAATATCAATTTTATGCTGTAGTTAATTTTGATAATAATGGCAATGTGGACGTTTCTGAAATTAATGGGGGAGACAAGGAAGTTTTAAAATCAAATATAGAATGTTCTTTAATTGATATTAGAAATGAATATGATATTTCTAATAGTGATTATGAAGAAGGATATTATAATATAGATATTAAACCAATTAAGAATATGACATTTGTTTATGCAGTACCTAAAACTATAACTTCTTATGATAATATAAGATGGGGGATAGAAAATGCTGATATTAGTATTTATGAATCTATGGGAGCAGGTGGTGCATTTATAATAGCGGGAATCGTAGCATTAATAGCATTGATATTTCCTATTAAGAAAGCTAAATCTACAATATTATTTAGAAAGATAAGTAAGATTCCATTTGAAGTTTGGATAATTATTATTGGACTTGCAATTGCAGCATTAGGACCATTAGCAGGTCAGCTTATTAAAGCTACATTAAATGGAGATTTACAAGTAATATTTGTAGAAATAATACCAAGTTTAATTATTCCAGAAAGAATAATATGGATATTTAACTTTATAATATGGCTATTAAGTTATTCAGCAGTATTTTTCTTTGTATTAGTTATTAAATATGTATTTAATGTTGGAGTTATAGACTATATAAAGGAAAGAACTATTTTTGGAATGGTAATAATGCTCTGTGTTAGGATTATAAAAAGAACATTAGATGAAATAACAAAAGTAGATTTAAGAGAAAAGAATAATAAATTAATAATAAAGCTATTAGCAATAAATGCAGTAATATTATTAATAATAACTTCTATTTGGTTCTTTGGAATTCCTGTAGTTATACTTTATTCAGTTATTTTATTTTTTATAATAAGAAAGTATTTGGATAAAATAAGCGAAAAGTATAGTAAACTTAGAGAAGCAACAAGTAAGATTGCAGAAGGTAATTTAGATGTAAAAATAGAAGAAGATTTAGGGTTATTTGAACCATTTAAGGGTGATTTAGAAAAGATTCAATGTGGATTTAAAAAGGCTGTTGATGAAGAGGTTAAGAGTCAAAGAATGAAAACTGATTTAATATCAAATGTGTCACATGATTTAAAAACTCCTTTAACAGCAATAATTACTTATGCAGATCTTTTAAAAGATGAAAATCTATCAGATGAAAAACGCAAACAATATATTGAAACCTTAGATAGGAAGGCTCAAAGGCTTCAAGTTTTAATAGAAAATTTATTTGAAGTAAGCAAGGCTACAAGTGGAAATATAACATTAAATATAGAAAATATTGATGTTGTATCTTTAATGAAACAAACTTTGTTTGAATTAGAAGATAAACTTGAAGAAGCAAGTTTATTAGTTAGAAAGAATATGCCAAAGGAAAAGGTGATATTACCTTTAGATAGTCAACGTACATTTAGAGTATTTGAAAACTTAATAATTAATATAACTAAATATGCAATGCCTAATACAAGAGTATTTATTGATATTATTGAAAATGAAGATGATGTTGCGATAATAATGAAAAACATGGCAGCAGAAGAAATAACATTTAATGTAGATACAATAGCAGAAAGATTTGTAAGGGGAGATGAATCAAGAAATACTGAGGGTTCAGGATTAGGACTTGCAATTGCCAAGAGCTTTGTTGAACTTCAAGGTGGGACCTTTAACATCAGCGTAGATGGAGATTTATTTAAAGTAAAAATAGTATTTGTAAAATAAAGTAAGGATCTCTGAGGTGTAGGGATATTTTGTAAATTAAAAGAGTTATATACAGATGAATTTAATAAATTCAATCTGACAAATAACTCTTTTTTTCTATTAATAAAAGAAGTATAAATTTTAAACTGAATAAATATATATAAATATGCTATATACATAATAGATTTAATAAATTCCCATACCGAAGGAGTAGTGATTATGTCATATAAATATTTATTAGATATTGCATTAATATTATTAAGTACAAAGTTTTTAGGATTATTAACAAGAAGATTTAATTTACCACAAGTTGTTGGAGCATTGCTTGCAGGGGTAATTTTAGGACCATCGATATTAAATATTTTAAAGGAAACTGATTTTTTGAGTATGCTTGCAGAACTAGGAGTTATTGTTTTAATGTTTACTGCAGGTCTTGAAAGTGATATTAAAGAACTTAAAAGTGTAGGAAAATCTGCATTTGTAGTTGCAACAATGGGAGTTATTATACCACTAATTGGTGGAACTGTAGTTGCTTATATATTTAATGATGGAAGTTTACCAAATGTAAGTGCATTTTTACAAAATGTATTTGTAGGAGCTGTATTAACTGCAACATCAGTTAGCATTACTGTAGAAACATTAAGAGAGCTAGGAAAGATGAGTGAAAGATCAGCTAATGTAATATTAGGAGCAGCAATAATAGATGATATTTTAGGAATTTTAGTTTTAACAGTAATAACAAGTATGGCAGATAGTAGTGTGAAAATTGGATTAGTGTTATTAAAAATTGTAGGATTCTTAATATTTGCAGCAATAGTTGGATATTTGATTTATTTAATTTTTGGAAAATGGATATCAATGCATAATGTTGATAAAAGAAGATTTGTTATAGGAGCTTTTGTAATTTGTTTATTAATGTCATTTTCAGCAGAGCAATTTTTTGGAGTTGCAGATATTACAGGAGCTTTTGTAGCAGGATTAGTTTTATCTCAAAATAAAGAAACATCATATATATCTAGAAGATTTGATATTATTTCATATATGTTATTATCACCAATATTTTTTGCAAGTATAGGAATTGAAATGAAAATACCTAGTATAAATAGTGAAATTATATTAATGACAATAGTATTAGTTTTAGTAGCAATGCTAAGCAAAGTTATTGGGTGTGGATTAGGAGCTAAAATCTGTGGGTATAATAAAAATGAAGTTATTCAAATTGGAACAGGTATGATGGCAAGAGGTGAAGTAGCTCTTATAATAGCAAATAAAGGACTTAAAATGGGAGTTATGAATATGTATTTTTTACCTGCAATTATTATAATGGTAGTTATATGTGCAATAACAACACCAATTATATTAAAAAAGGCATATTCACATAAAACTATAAAAGAAAAAGTATAAAAATTTTTAAATGTATCACTTGTTACAATAAAAAATTTTTATTTATTATATAATTTAAATATATTGATTAAATAAATTAATTAAGTTTATAATTACTTATATCAAATAGATAAAAGGAGAGATAAAATTATGATAAACAAAGATCATACAATTGGAGAAATATTAGAACTTAACCCAAATGCAGCTGAAATATTAAGTGGATTTGGAATGGGATGTTTAGGGTGTCCATCAGCTACAATGGAAACATTAGAGCAAGCTTGTTATGTTCATGGATTAAAATTAGAAGAAGTAATGGCAAAATTAAATGAAAAATAATCATTAATATGCATTTTTTATTGTTATTTATATAAACTATGATTAAAAAGTTGATTTCTGCATTTAGCAGAAGTTAACTTTTTTTAATTTCCATATATTAAATGTATTATATAAAAATTTATAAAGTTATATGTAACATATGATACGAAAAATAATTAAGGTTTAATGTATAATAAAAACATAAATTAAAACAATATTGAGAAATATATAAGGGGAACACAATTGATGAAAGCTATAGAAATAATGAATGAAGAACATAAATATATTATTAGAATGTTACATGTAATAAGAAAGTGCTGTTTTAAAATATTAAACGGTGAAGAAGTTATATATGAAGATTTTGATAAAATAATAGATTTTGTAAGAAATTATGCAGATAACCATCACCATAAGAAAGAAGAAAAAATTCTTTTTGTTAAAATGGTAGAAGAATTAGGTGAACCAGCAGAAAAAGCTGTTAAGCAAGGAATGCTTGTAGAACATGATTTAGGAAGATTACATATTAGAGAATTAGTAGAAGCACTAGATAAATTAAAAGCTGGTGAAGAAGAAGCTAAATTAGATGTAATAGCAAATGCAATATCATATAGTCATTTATTAACAAGACATATAGATAAAGAAGATAGAGTTATTTATAAATTTGCTGAAAGAAATTTAAAAGAAGAAACAATGCAATTTGTAAATTTAGAATGTGAAAATTATGAAGTTAATAATGAAGAAATAAGAAATAAATATATATTACTTTTAGAAGAATTAGAAAAGAAATATAATTAAGATATAGTTTTAAGGCAGTTCAATTATATAACTAATTTTTTGATTAAATTTTTTATATTTGGGTAATCTATAAAGGTAAAAGTATGTTTTTATAGAAAGGAAAGTGATATTTATGAAATCAGTTGTAGATAAGGAAACTTGTATAGGATGTGGAGTTTGTGTATCAGTCTGTCCAGATGTATATAGTATGGATGATGATGGAAAGTCAGTTGCTATATCAGGAGATATTCCTAAAGAATTAGAAGATGATGCAGTAGAAGCAAGAGATGCTTGTCCGGTATCTGCTATTGATATTGATTAATAAAAAATATAATATAGTATATTGAAAATACTTAAGGGAACAATATATATCTCTTAAGTATTTTTTATTATAATGTTTAAATTTAAAATAATTTAATTATTTATAAAGTATTTAAAAGTTTAACTAAATAGCAATTTAATATAGTTAAAAAATAAAATAGTGAAAAGGAAGAAAGAAATGGAGATATATACTATAGGTCATTCAAATTATACAATGGAAAGACTAATTGATATGCTGGAATATTACAATATAAATTGTGTTGTAGATATTAGGGGAACACCATATTCAAAATATAATATTCAGTTTGATAAGGAAGCAATTAGATATACATTAACTAATGCAGGATTTGTTTATATTTATATGGGAAAAGAACTTGCTGCTAAGCGTATAAGAAAGAATTCTTATAATAATGAAGGATATTCAAATTTTGAAGAAGTAATAAAAGAAGAGGAATTTAAAAGAGGAGTTGAAAGATTAAAGAATGGATGTGAAAAGGGATATAAAATTATATTATTAGGTGCAATGCAAGATCCTATAAGATGTCATAGAAGTATATTGGTAGGAAGGGAACTAGTTAAAAATGATTTTGATGTTAAGCATATATTAGATGATTATTCTATAGTAACTCAAGATGATATAGAAGAAATGCTTTTAAATAAATATTTTAGCAATAGAAATCAAATAACAATTGAAGATTTAACTGGAAATTCATTAAATAATGAAGAAATGATTAATGAGGGGTATAAATTAGCAAACAGAGAAATTGGATATAGGATTGAAAACTTGAAATAGATTGTTAAATGTTATAATAGGTATATTTTTTTTACTTTAACAAAATATATTAGATATAGGAGAAATAATTAGGAGGTATAATTATGGAAAATAATATGGCTATGGAATATCCTATGTTTTGTTATCAATGTGAGCAAACAGCAGGAGGAAAAGGTTGCACTAAAATGGGGGTCTGTGGAAAGACACCAGAAATTGCAGCACTTCAAGATTTGCTTATATATCAAATAAAGGGAATAAGTTGTTATGCAAAAGAAATAGTTGAAAAAGGGGAAAATGTAGATAAGAGTATAGTAACTTTTATAGAAAATTCATTATTTACAACCTTAACAAATGTAAATTTTGATGCCGATTTTCATGTGGAGATGTTAAAAGAATCTCAAAGAATAAAGGAAAAAGTAAGAAAACAAGTAGGAAAAATTAAAAATGATACTGATCATGCAACTTATAATTTAAGTGAAACAAAATCTGAAATGTTAGAAGATGCTAAAAAGGCAGGGATAATGTATGATCAAAAATTAGATCCAGATATTCGTTCATTAAGACAAACAATAATTTATGGATTAAAAGGAATATCAGCATATGGTCATCAAGCAAGAGAATTAGGATATTATGATGATCAAGTTGATAACTTTTATATAAGAGCATTAGAAGCAACAACTGATGATACTTTATCTGTTGAAGAACTAATAAGGTGGACTATGAGAACTGGAGATATGAGTGTTGCAGTAATGAAAAAATTAGATGAAGCAAATACTACAGTTTATGATAATCCATCACCACATAAGGTAAATGTACATATTAAAAAGGGACCATTTATTATAGTATCTGGACATGATTTAAGAGATCTTGAAATGTTATTAGAACAAACAGAAGGAAAGGGAATAAATATTTATACTCATGGAGAAATGATACCAAGTCATGGATATCCAGGACTTAAGAAATATCCTCATCTAGTAGGAAACTTTGGTAGTGCTTGGCAAAATCAACAAAAAGAATTTGACAATATTCCAGGTTGTATTTTGATGACTACAAATTGTCTTATGAAGCCAAGAGAAACTTATAAGGATAGAATTTTTACAACTAGTGTTGTTGGTTGGGATGGAGTAAAACACATTCCTAAGGGTAAGGATGGAAAGAAAGATTTTACTGAAATAATAAATAAAGCTTTAGAACTTGGAGGATATGAAGAAGACCAAGAGCCACATGAAATTTTAGTAGGATTTGGACATAATGCTACATTAAGTAATGCAGAAACTATAGTAAATGCGGTTAAGGATGGAAAGATAAGACACTTCTTTTTAATTGGTGGATGTGATGGAGCAAGGCCAGGTAGAAGTTATTATACTGAATTTGCAAAAATGGTTCCAGATGATTGTATAATACTTACTTTAGCTTGTGGTAAATACAGATTTAACAAATTAGAGTTTGGAGAAGTTGCAGGATTACCAAGATTACTAGATGTAGGTCAATGTAATGATGCTTATTCAGCTGTTAGAATAGCAACAGCATTAGCAGATGCTTTTGGAACTGATGTTAATGGATTACCATTATCATTAATAATATCATGGTATGAACAAAAAGCGGTAGCTGATCTTTTAGCATTATTATCACTTGGAATAAAGGGAATATTTTTAGGTCCAACACTTCCAGCATTTCTAAGTCCAAATGTACTTCAATATTTAGTTGATACATTTAATTTAAGGCTTATAAGTACACCAGAAGATGATTTAAAGACTTGTTTACAACAAGAAGTTTAATTTAAAATGTATATTTTTATATAAAATTAAAAATAAAAAATTTATTATAAATAAGGAGGACATATGAATTTTAAGGATGATGGAATTATAAAAATTGCTAATATAGATAAGATTGGTGAAAGTAAAGAAGTTGTGGTTTTTAATCCAAAGTTTAAGGTTGTATATTTTGATTTTGAAGTAGGAAAAGGATTGCCTAATCATACTCATAATGGATATGCAAGCATTTTTATTTATGAAGGAAGCGTATCAATAGAGTTTGTAGATGGTGAAAAATATAACTTAAATAAAGGTGATTTAATGCAATTTGATGCGAGAATAGAGCATAATGTAATTGCAAAAGTTAAGAGTAGAGTATTAGTAACAATATCTGAAAGATTGACAGAATAATTTTAATAATTAAAATTGAATATAATAAATAAAGCAATAAAAATACTTAAATGATATTAATTTATTATTTAAGTATTTTTTATTTAAAGGATGGAGAAAAGTTTATATGAGAAATTGTTGTGATAATTGTAGAAAGGATGTTTGTACTAAAAAGGTACCTTTTTTTACTGTTTTAAATTCTTGTGAGCTAATAGATGTTTTTGAAAAAATAGTACATAAAAATTTTAAAAAAATGAAATTATATTTTTAGAAGGTGGAACAGTTCAAGTGAATAATAAAACAGAAAGAGGTCCAGATCATTTCCCATTCTTAGGTGTTAAAAATTCTGGAGTAGATGTTCAAGGAATAAGATATTCAATTGAAGCTATGACTAGAGTTAAAGCAACTGTAATCAATTTAAATAAGTAAAATGATGTAATGAAAAAATAATGGAAAGGCAAAGATTAAATTATTTTAAAAGTTTGTAACTTATGTTACTTAATATAATTAAAACTTGATGTATAATAATAATATGAATTTAGATGATACATTTTAAGAAATTAAAATATTATTATACAAAAGATAGGAGAAGAGAATATGAGCTTATTTTTAGGAAAGATACATTATTGGTTATTTAATAAAGTATTATGGTTTGAAGGTTTAGAAGGTGAAATTATAAAGCTTGCTAAAGACAAAGGAATAGATGTAGAGAAATTAGAAGCTGAAATAAATTCAAAGTATGGAGTAAAAACACCTAATAAAAATCTTGAAGATATGATTGATACAAGTAATATTCATGGATGGTTACAAGGAAAAATTCATAGTGCTGAAGGAAGAATGGCTGCTTGGACAAAGGTTATATTAGAAAATAATCAAGATTATATTTTAGATATGAGAAAAGTATACGAAAATCAAGGTGTTAATGCTGCAAATGAAGCTAAAGAAAGTCTAGAAAATATAAATGCAGAAACTATTTTTAATAGTATGAATGATTATATTTTAGATGGAATGCCATGTGATAGAGTAAATGAAGTAATTGATTCAGGTGAAGAAAGCATAATGTGGAAGAGAAGAGTATGTGTACATAAGAATATTTGGGAAAATGAAGGAATATTAGTAGACGTATTTTATGAATTGAGAGAACAATGGATCAATGCCTTTGTAAATACGATGAATAATGATTATGAATATGTTAAGTTAGAAGACAATATACAATCTATTAGACATAAAATGTAAATAATTGAATTTTAAAATATATAGTTATAAGTGGAGGAAATAAATTATGATAACAAAAGATATGACTGTAGGTGAAATTGTAAATACATACCCAAAAGCAGCAGAAATATTAATGTCATTTGGGATGGGATGCTTAGGATGCCCGTCAGCAACTATGGAATCTTTACAACAAGCATGTATAGTTCACGGATTAGAGTTAGAAAAAGTTTTAGAAAAGTTAAATAATATGTAATAATTTATAAAAGGTTTGATATTAGATTTATTTTATATCAAACCTTTTTTGCTATTATTATAAATAATTATAGTTTAAATATAGTTATTTGAAATAATGTTATTTGTATTTAAAGGGGTAAAAAATAAAGAACTGTATTAGTTTGAATTTATACTTTAAATTAATACAGTTCTATTTTATTTAAATTTAACTAAGCAGCTTCTGCAGCATATAATTTATTTAATGATTTAAATTCCTTAAATATTAAAATTAATGTTATAACAACTGAAAGGAAGTCTGCGCATGCTCCAGCTGCCCAAACACCATCTAAACCTAAAAATAAAGGTAAGATTAAAGTAAATGGAATTAATAAAATAACTTGTCTAAGTAAGCTAACAAACATAGAAACTTTAGCCTTACCAACAGATTGGAAGTAACTAGTTGCAACTATGTTAATTCCAACTATAGGCATCATTAATAAGTACATTCTTACACCTTTAATAGCAACTGAAGCAAGTTCAGCATCATTATTGAATATGTTTATTGTAAATTCTGGGAATATTTGTATTAGTATTCCGCCAATTGTACAAATAGCAGTTGCTGCAATAGTTGCAATTATAAATGTCTTTTTAGCTCTATGATATTTTTTAGCACCATAGTTAAAGCCAATAATTGGCTGACAACCTTGATTAATACCAAAGATAGGCATCATAAATACCATGTTTATTGAACTTATTATAGTCATTGCTCCAATGGATAAATCATTACCATATGCTTTTAAAGAATTGTTAGCAACAACTTGTACTAAACTATTGGCAATTTGAGTTGCAAATGGAGCTATACCAATTGCAAAGGTCATAGAAACTAATTTTTTATTTAATTTTATATTTGAAGATTTTAATTTTAAGTTAGAATTACCTTTAGTATAATAATAAATAATTATTGAACAAGTAAGAGCTTGAGAAATAACAGTTGCAAATGCTGCTCCTTTAATTCCCATATTTAATATAAAGACAAATACATAATCTAAAATAACATTAGTTAGGCATCCAGCAACCATAGTAAATGAAGCCATTTTAGGATTACCATCAGCTCTTACAGTACTATTTAATGCAAATGAAATAATATTAAAAGTACATCCACCTAATATTACTGTAATATATTGTTTTGCATAAATTAAGGTAGTTGAACTAGCTCCAAAAATATTTAATATTTGATTTAAGAAAACTAGTCCAATAATAGTAATTATAATACCAATTATTAAACTTAAAGTTAATGCACTACCAATTAAACGTTCAGCATCATCTCTTTTGCCACGTCCAAGATTTAATGAAATATTTGCTGTTGATCCAATTCCTATAAGCATACCAAAAGCTAAAAGAATAGATATTATTGGCATTGTTATTCCAACTCCTGTTAATGCAAGTGAACCAACTTCAGGAATACGACCTATAAACATTCTATCTACAATATTATATAAGGCATTAACTAACATACCAATTATTGCAGGAATAGAATACTTTAATAAAAGCTTTCCAATAGATTCTTCACCTAAGTGATTTTGATGTCCCATAATTTTTTTCCTCCTAATAATATAATTAATTATTGTTTATCACATTGTTTGAAAGTTTATTTAGTATATTTAAGCCCATAGATAATTCCTCAGAACTTAAATTTTTAGTAAGCATATTTTCCCATTTAGTTAAAATATAAAAAAACTCATCCTTAATATTAATTGCTTTGGTAGTTAAATAAATTCGATTTATTCTTTTATCTGTGGAATCTTTTAAGCGTTTTATTAAATTTAATTCTTCGAGCCTTCTAATTGCTTTAGCAGTAGTACCTTTATCTATATTAACTAAATCTGAAAGTTCTTCTTGGCTAATTCCATCATTTTTATATAAATGAATCAAAAACATATATTGTCCACTTCCAAATCCAAATTTACTAAATTCTTTAGTAAAAAAGACATTAGCTTGTCTATGAATTAAGGAAATATATTTACCTAAATATTCATTATTACAATTCATATAAAAAATCCTTTCATTAATAAAATAAAAATTATTTTAAAGTGATAAAATTTTGAGCTAAGATATATTATAATGGTAAAATAGTTGCATTTGCAACTAAATAATATTGGATAGCAATTTATTATTTTAGAAATACAAATTATTATTGAAGAAAGGTAGAATGAATGAAAATGAATGAAAGTGAAAGAATTTGAATGAAAGTGATTGACTTATTATATAAAAGAATGTATCATAAAGAGAAGGAAGTGGTGTAAATGTTATCACAAGAGAGGTATAAGTTAATTTTAGAGAAGTTAGACAAAGAGTCAGTAGTTTATTTAAATGATTTAGTTAAATATTTAAATACGTCAGAATCAACTATAAGAAGGGATTTAACTGCACTAGATAAATTAGGGCTGTTAAGAAAGGTTCATGGTGGAGCCACATCAATAAAGGATATAAATATAACTACCATAGATGATAAAGTTGAAAATAGACAAGGCTTAAATATAAATGAAAAAATATTGATTGCCGAATTTGCTGCATCATTAATAAAGGATAATGATTTTGTATATATAGATGCAGGAACTACTACAGAACTTATGATAGACTTTATAACAAACACAAAGGCTGTTTTTGTTACTAACGGAATTGTACATGCTAGAAAGCTTATTCAAAAAAATTGTATTACATATATTTTAGGTGGTGAGCTTAAATTAACAACAGAGGCAATAGTTGGAGCGCAAACTGTTAGTACTTTAAAAAAATATAATTTTACCAAAGGCTTTTTTGGAACAAATGGAGTCGATATAGAAAGAGGATTTACAACACCAGATATTAAAGAAGCAATGGTTAAAGATGAAGCATTACATAGAAGTAAGAAAAGATATATATTATGTGATAATTCTAAATTTGAAAAAATAAGCTCTGTAACTTTTGCAGATATAAAAGAAGCTAAAATAATAACTACAAATTTAGATAATAATATATATAGACAAGAAACTGAGATTTTGGAGGTAAGAAAATAATGATATATACTATAACATTTAATCCAGCATTAGACTATATTGTGAAAATGGATGATTTTAATTTAGGTCATGTTAACAGAAGTAGTTGTGAAAGTGTTTACGCAGGTGGTAAAGGAATTAATGTTTCAATTGTCTTAAATAACTTAGGGGTTAAAAGTAAGGCATTAGGATTCATAGCTGGATTTACAGGCCAAGAAATTGAAAGAGAAGTAAGAGAATTTGGTTGTGATACAGATTTTATAAAGTTAAAAAATGGAATGTCAAGAATAAATGTTAAAATAAAAGCTGATGTTGAAAGTGAAATAAATGGTGGAGGACCAGATATTCCAGAAGAAGCATTAGAAGAACTTTATGAAAAATTAAATTGCTTAACTGAAGGTGATATTTTAGTTTTAGCTGGAAGTATTCCAAAAACAATGCCAGTAGATATTTATGAAAAGATAATGGAATCTCTTCAAGATAAAGGTGTTAAGTTTATTGTAGATACAACAGGAGAATCGTTATTAAAGGTTTTAAAATATAAACCATTTTTAATAAAACCAAATCATCATGAACTTGGAGATTTATTTAATGTAAAACTTAATGGAAATGATGAAATTATAGAATATGCTAAAAAATTAAAAGAAATGGGAGCAAGAAATGTACTTATTTCTATGGCTGGAGATGGAGCTATTTTAATTAAAGAAAATGGCGAAGTTATTACAAGCAATGTTCCAAAGGGAAAAGTTAAAAATTCAGTTGGAGCTGGAGATTCAATGGTAGCAGGATTTATTGCAGGGTATTTAGAAGCAAATGATATAGAAAGAGGATTTAAATTAGGAGTAGCAACAGGAAGCGCTTCTGCATTTTCAGAAGGTTTAGCAACAAAAGACTACGTATATGAATTATTAAATCAAATTAATTAAAAGTTAAGGAGGAATTTAAAGTGAAGATTACAGACTTACTAAAAAAGAATGGTATAGCTCTTAATCCAAATGTTAAAACAAAGGAAGAAGCTATTAATAAACTTGTTGATTTAATGAATGATACAGGAAGATTAAACGATAAAGAAGCTTATAAAGAAGCTGTATTAGCAAGAGAAAGCTTAAGTACTACAGGAATAGGTGATAACATAGCAATACCTCATGCTAAAACAACTGCAGTTAAAGAAGCAGGACTTAGTGCAATGATACTTGCTGATGGTATTGATTATGATTCTTTAGATGGAGAACCAGCAAAATTATTCTTTATGATTGCAGCTCCAGAAGGAGAAAATAACCTTCACTTAGATGTATTAGCAAGATTATCAATGATGCTAATGGATCCAGAATTTAAAGAGCAATTAATAAATGCTAAGAGCGTTGATGAATTCTTATCACTTATTGATTCTAAAGAAAATGATAAGTTAAAAGCTGAAAGTGATAAAGAAGAAGCTCAAAAAGCACAATCTAATGGATATAGAGTATTAGCAGTTACAGCATGTCCTACAGGAATTGCACATACATTTATGGCAGCAGAAGCTTTAGAAAATAAGGCTAAAGACATGGGAATTTCAATTAAGGTTGAAACTAATGGTTCTGGTGGAGCTAAAAATGTTTTAACAGATGAAGAAATAGCCAATGCTGAATGTATAATAGTTGCAGCTGATAAAAAAGTTGAAATGGCTAGATTTGAAGGAAAGAAAGTTATTCAAACTAAGGTTGCAAATGGAATTCATAAAACAGAAGAATTATTAAATAGAGCTACTAGTGGTGATGCACCAATTTATCATCATGCAGGTGGAAGTGATAGTGAAGGAGCTTCATCAGAAGAAGGAGAAAGCTTTGGAAGACAATTATATAAACACTTAATGAATGGTGTATCTCATATGTTACCATTTGTTATAGGTGGAGGTATATTAATTGCTTTAGCATTCTTAATAGATGATTATAATATTAATCCAGCTAATTTTGGTAAAAATACGCCAATGGCTGCATTAATAAAAACTATAGGTGAAACTTCATTTGGATTTATGTTACCTGTACTTGCAGGATATATTTCAATGAGTATTGCAGATAGACCAGGTCTTGCTGTTGGTTTTGTTGGTGGTATGTTAGCTAATTTAGGTACAACATATGCAAGTGCATTTGATTCTTCAGTATCAGTAGTTAGTGGAGGATTCTTAGGAGCATTATTTGCTGGATTCTTAGGTGGTTATTTAGTATTAGGATTAAAGAAGATATTTGATAAATTACCTCAATCATTAGATGGATTAAAACCAACATTATTATATCCTTTCTTTGGTATTGGATTAATTGGTTTAATAATGATATTTGTAAATCCATTCTTTGGTGGAATAAATGAAGCAATTACAAATTTCCTTAACTCAATGGGTGGAACAAGTAAGGTATTATTAGGAATTATTGTTGCAGGTATGATGTCAATTGATATGGGTGGTCCTTTCAATAAGGCTGCATATGTATTTGGTACTGCATCACTTGCATCTGGTAACTATGAAGTAATGGCAGCTGTTATGGCTGGTGGTATGGTTCCACCACTTGCAATAGCTTTAGCTTCAACATTCTTTAAAAATAAATTTACTAAGAGAGAAAGACAATCAGCTCTTACAAATTACATTATGGGATTATCATTTATAACAGAAGGAGCTATTCCTTTTGCAGCAGCAGATCCATTAAGAGTTATACCTTCATGTGTAATAGGTTCTGCAACAGCTGGAGCACTTACAATGTTATTTAATTGTGAATTAAGAGCTCCTCATGGTGGAATATTCGTATTACCTGTAATAGGAAATCCACTTGGATTCTTAGGTGCTGTTGTTATTGGTTCTTTAGTAGGAATGATAATGTTAGCATTATTAAAGAAAAAAGTAGTAGAATAAAAACAATATATTGAATATATAGAAAAAAGCAGTGGTTAGTAATTCCACTGCTTTTTTGTATAAAAGTATAATTAATAAAATAGGGCTATTTGTATAATACTATTACTGTACAAATGATGAGGTTGATAACAGGAGGAATGTTATGACAAATAATAAAAGTAATAGTAAAGGTAGTATAGTAAGTTCAGAAGCATTTCCAGGAATGCTGTTATTAGGAGCTACGATATTAGCTCTAATATTAGCAAATACAGAATTAGAAAAGTTTTATAATTATATCTTATTTGAGTTAAAAATAGGAGAAGAATTTAATTTACATTTATTTGTAAATGATTTTTTAATGGCTATTTTTTTCTTATTTGTAGGATGTGAAATTAAACGTGAGCTTGTATATGGAAAGTTATCAAGTATAAAACAAGCGTCATTTCCAGTATTAGCTGCTATAGGAGGAATGGTTGCTCCAGCGTTAATATTTACATTATTTAATTATAATAGTGGTTTTGAAATAGGTGCAGGAGTACCATTATCTACTGACATAGCTTTTGCAATAGGAATTTTTTCAATTCTTGAAAGTAGAATGAATTCTTCATTAAAATTATTTTTACTTACGTTAGCAGTAGTAGATGATTTACTATCAATAATTATAATAGGTGTATTTTATTCATCAAATATTAGAATTACAGGAATAATTATTTCTATAGTTTTAACGATAATTTTATTTTCTATTAAGTTTTTTAATAAAAAGAATAAATTATATCCATATATAATATTGGGATTAGCTTTATGGATAGCAGTATTTTATAGTGGAATACATTCTACATTAAGTGGGGTATTATTAGCTTTTAGCATACCAGTATTAGATGATAAAAATAGAGATAAAGATTTAAGTTATAAGATTCAACATAAATTAGAGTTATTTTCAAATTTTATAATATTACCATTATTTGCATTTATCAATACAGGAATAAGTTTAAGTGGAAATCTAAATTTAGCAAATGATTATCCATTAATGTTAGGAATAATATTAGGCTTAGTTATAGGAAAACCATTGGGAATAATGCTTTTTGGATATTTAGGAGTATTAGTAGGAATAACTCAAAAACCAGAAAATGCATCTTGGTATGATGTATTAGAGGTATCTATTCTTGCAGGAATTGGATTTACAATGTCATTATTCGTTGCAGAAATAGCCTTTTTTGGAGCAGAAGTTGAACTAAGTGTGGCAAAAATTTCGGTTTTAATTGCATCTTTTATTTCAATAGTATTAGCAAGTATATTAACATCAATAGGAGAAAAAGTTCAGCATAAGAAATAAAATAAATAATCAACAGTGAGGACACTTTCATATATTATTTACGACAAAAATATATAGGAAGTGTATTATTTTTTTGAGTATAATAAGTAAAATAATGTATAAAGCTATGATTTCAACAGGAGGGATGTTGGAAAGGAAATTTAATAAATATACTTTAAATTTATAAAAGATTTAGAAAAAATAATAGATTATCTTGTGTAAGTATTAGCATTGTAAGTAAAAATACATTTAATTATATAAATAAATATTTAATATCAAAAGGCGTTTCAAAGAGTCAAATTAAGATTCCAAGAGTTATAAATAATAAAAAAGAAATTTTAAAAATATTAAAAGATAATAGCATTAAAGTTTAATTATAAAAAATGAGGCAATTTATTTGCCTCATTTTTTAATTTAAGGTTTAATTTACATGATATAATAATTTTATATACAATTATTTTAGGGAGGAATTTTTAAATATGTGGGTATTATTTGCATTTGTTTCTGCATTTTTTGCAGGAGTTACATCAATTTTAGCTAAGATAGGTGTTAAAGATGTAGATTCTCATGTAGCAACAGCTATAAGAACTATTATAGTATTAATTTTTTCGTGGATAATGGTGTTTATAATTGGTTCACAAAGTACAATAGTAAATATTGATGGAAAAACTTTTTTATTCTTAATTTTATCTGGTTTATCAACAGGAGGATCTTGGTTATGTTATTTTAAAGCATTGCAATTAGGTGATGTAAATAAGGTAGTACCTATTGATAAAAGTAGTACAATATTAACTATGATTTTAGCTTTTATTTTCTTAAATGAAAAGATAACTATAAACATGGTAATTGGAATGATAGGTATAGCTATTGGAACATATTTAATGATTCAAAAAAAAGAAAAGGCAGAAAAGATAGTTAAGAGAAAAGCATGGTTAATATATGCTTTATTATCAGCTTTATTTGCCTCATTGACATCTATATTAGGTAAAGTTGGTATAGAAAATGTTGAATCAAACTTAGGAACAGCAATTAGAACAATAGTTGTACTTGTAATGGCCTGGATTATAGTTTTTGCTACTAAAAAGCAAAGAGATATTAAGAAGATAGATAAAAGCAGTTTAATATTTTTAATTTTATCAGGAGTAGCAACTGGAGCATCATGGCTTTGTTATTATAAGGCTTTACAAGATGGACTAGCTTCTATAGTAGTTCCTATAGATAAGCTTAGTATTTTAGTAACTGTATTATTTGCTTATATATTTTTAAAGGAAAAGTTATCAAAAAAATCATTGCTAGGTTTAATTCTAATTGTAGTTGGAACATTATTATTATTGGTAAAAGCTATATAATGGATATTATTAAGGGGCATTAACATTATTTAAAAAAATAAAATAAAAAATAGCATTATTGTGTTAAAAAAAGCCTATATTTTGCAAGTAAATTAATAAAATTATTATGTATAATCACAGTATAAATCATTAATTATAATAAAAGATAAATTGAGTTTTTATAATGTGGAGGGAATAAATATGGAAAGACAATGGTGGCATAGCTCAGTAGTATATCAAATATACCCAAGAAGCTTTAAGGATAGTAATGGTGATGGAATAGGTGATATTAACGGAATAAGAGAAAAATTAGACTATTTAAAGGAACTTGGAATAGATGTTATTTGGCTTAGCCCAGTTTATAAATCTCCAAATGATGATAATGGTTATGATATAAGTGATTATTGTGATATAATGGATGAATTTGGAACAATGGAAGATATGGATAATCTTTTAAAGGAAGCTAATGAAAGAGGAATTAAGATTCTTATGGATTTAGTTGTTAACCATACTTCAGATGAGCATAAATGGTTTATTGAGGCTAAAAAATCTAAGGATAATGAATATAGAGATTATTATATATGGAGAGATTCAGTAGATGGAAATGAACCAAATGATTTAGGATCAACATTTAGTGGAAGTGCATGGCAATATGATGAAACAACAGGCCAATATTATTTACATTTATTCAGTAAGAAACAACCAGATTTAAACTGGGAAAATGAAAAAGTTAGAAATGAAGTCTATAAAATGATGAATTTCTGGGTAGATAAAGGTATTGGTGGATTTAGAATGGATGTTATTGATTTAATTGGTAAAGTTCCAGATGAAATGATAACAGGAAATGGACCTAAATTGCATGAATATTTACAGGAAATGAATAAGGCTGCATTAGAGGGGAAAGACTTATTAACAGTAGGTGAAACTTGGGGAGCAACTCCAGATGTAGCTAAGCTTTATTCAAATCCAGGAAGAAAAGAATTAAGCATGGTATTTCAATTTGAACATATAGGATTAGATCAAATTGAAGGAAAAGAAAAGTGGGATGTAAAATCGTTAGAATTACTTGATTTAAAGAAAGTTTTATCTAAGTGGCAAACAGAACTTGAAGGGCAAGGATGGAATAGCCTTTTTTGGAACAACCATGACTTACCAAGAATAGTTTCAAGATGGGGAAATGATAAAGAATATAGAATTGAAAGTGCTAAAATGCTAGCAACTCTTCTTCATGGAATGAAAGGTACACCGTATATTTATCAAGGTGAGGAATTAGGAATGACTAATGTAAGATTTGATGATATAAATGATTATAATGATATTGAATCTTTAAATATGTATAAGGATAGGCTTTCAAAGGGATATAGTCATAATGAAATAATGGAATCTATTTATGCAAAGGGAAGGGATAATGCAAGAACTCCAATGCAATGGGATGATTCAGAAAATGCGGGCTTTACTACCGGAACTCCTTGGTTAGCTGTTAATAAAAATTATGATAAAATAAATGCTAAACAATGTTTACAAGATGAAAACTCAATTTTTAATCATTATAAAAAGTTAATAGATATAAGAAAAAATAATGATACTATAATTTATGGTGATTATAAATTATTATGTGAAGATGATGAAAATATATTTGCATATGTTAGAGAATTAAATGGAGATAAGATTTTGGTTGTTTGTAATTTCTATGATAAGGATGTTGAATTTAAATTTGAGGGAGATTTTAACTATTCAAAAGTATTATTAAGTAATTATAATGATTCAAGTAAAATGATTGAAAAATTAAAATTAAGACCATATGAAGCAGTAATGTATAGATTTAATTAAATTTTACTTAATCCTTTATAAAGATAAATCAATTTTATATACTTAAAATTATATTAATTAATGAGTGCCTGAATGATAAGTTTAAATATTAAATTTATTATTCAGGTATTTTTATTAAAAATAAATTCAAAGAACTATATAGAAAAAAATGGTAATATATAATTAGGAATAATTTAAAGGAGGGTAACTTATGTATACAATACATCAATGGCTTTTATTGTTTTATTTATATTGTTTTGCAGGATGGGTTTGGGAATCATGCTATGTTTCTGCATTAAAACATAAGTGGATTAATAGAGGATTTTTAAAAGGACCATTATTACCTATTTATGGTTCTGGTGCAATAGTAGTATTAATATCAACAATAACAGTTAAGGAAAACATATTTTTAGTATTTATTATAGGAACGATTGCTGCAACTGTATTAGAATATATTACTGGAGAATTAATGGAAAGTATATTTCATGTAAGATATTGGGATTATAGCAATAAACCATTTAATATTAATGGACATATATGTTTATTATCTTCATTAGCATGGGGAGTATTTTCTGTTATTCTTGTAGAAGTAGTAAATCCAAAGGTAGCTAATTTAATTATAATGATACCAAATGAAATATCTGAAGGAATAGCGTATTTAATGACTATTTTTATTACAATTGATGGAGTTCAATCATTTAATGCAGCTATTAATTTAAAAAATATATTAATTAGAATCACAGAAAGAAATGAAACAATAAAAGTAATTAAAAAGAGAATTGAAGTTGCAGAAGCTTTTATTAATAATGATGTAAAGGGATTACAAGAAAGGTTAATTAATAAGCTTGATGTAACTCAAGGAAATAAGAATATTAAGAAACAAAGCAAAGCTCAGCATTTAGAGGCAGTATTAAGAAAAAATTTATCTATAACAGAGAGCAGAATAAGACAGTTATCAGATAAGTTAGGTGCATATATTGATAAGCTTGAAAATTTATCATATAAAAGTGTAGAAGAAAATGAAAGTTTAAGAAGAGAATTTAAAGAATATATTAATAAATTAAAAAAGCATGAAGGCAGAATTAAAAATACTGAAAATAAGGTGTATATAAATTCTATAAATATATTGCGTAGAAACCCAAATGCTAAAACTGATAAATATGAAGAAGCAATGAATGAAATTAAAGAATTAGATAAGGATTTAAATGATAAATAAGTAGAAATAAAGATTTAAATATATTTTAGGAATAATTCATATATTCAATTATTCCTAAAATTTTATTTAAGTTATTTTTCATTTGAAATAGATAAAGTTATAACAGTAGTAATTATACAGATAGTTCCTATAAGTTCTGGTAAACCAAAAGTTACATTTAACCATAAAACAGATAAAATAGTAGCAGATAATGGTTCTATTCAATATATATAAAGAAATGAATATAATAATTTAGAATTTGCTAAAACCTTTTATAAAATAAATACTGCTAATGTTTAAATGTTAGCAGTATTTTTTATGTTGTATAGGAATTAATAATAAAAAAATGGTAAATAATAAAATTTATAAAATCCAATAAAGTTAAATAAAATTATAATTTTAGGGATGTGAACAAGGGATGAAAAGAAATAAAGTACCAAATTTTTATATTGCAATATTTCTTATAGTAGTCATAACAGTTTCTACTTTTAGCATAGTAAAAATAGAAGAAAATTTATATAACAAAAAATATTTAGCAGCAGAAACATTTATATCAGAAGGAAATAATGATAAAGTTAGTATTGTTCCAAAGCCAACAAGTATTGAAATAAATAAAGGAAAGTTTGTTTTAAATAAAGATAGTTCAATTTATATAAAAGGAATTACTGACGAGGAAACAGAACAAATAAGATGGATAGCAGAATTTTTAAAAGAAAAGTTAAGCGCATCAACTGGATTTGATTTTAATATATTGAAGGGAGATAAGCCTAAAGAAGGAAGTATTTTATTAACTACAATTAATGCAAATCCTAAACAAGGAATTGAAGGATATACATTATTAACAACTCCTAAAATAATTAAAATAACTGCATATAAACCAGAAGGAATATCAAGGGCAATTCAAACATTAAGACAGATGTTTCCTAAAGAAATATATAGTGATAATGTAGTTAATAATATTGAATGGTCAGTTCCAGCATCAATAATAAATGATAAACCAGCTTATAGTTATAGAGGATTAATGATTGATGTAGCAAGACATTTTTTTAATGTTGATGAAATTAAAAGGCAAATAGACTTAGCTGCAGAATATAAAATAAATAGAGTTCATTTACATTTAAGTGATGATCAAGGTTGGAGATTAGAAATTAAAAAGTATCCAGAATTAACTCTTATAGGGGGCAGTACAGAAGTTGGAGGAGGACCAGGAGGTTATTATACACAAGAACAATTTAAGGATATAGTAAGTTATGCAATGCAAAGATATGTTGAAATAGTTCCTGAATTTGATATGCCAGGTCATACAAATGCAGCATTGGCATCATATGGATTTTTAAATCCAAATGGAAAGAAAAAGGCACTATATACAGGAACACAAGTAGGATTTAGTTCATTAATGACTGATAATGAAAAAACTTATGAATTTATTGAAGATGTTATAAAGGAAGTTGTACAAATGTCTCCATCTAAATATATTCAAATAGGTGGTGATGAAGCACTTAGTACTAATAAGGAGGATTATGATTATTTTGTAGGAAGGGTTGCTAAAATAGCTAAAAAATATGGGAAAATACCAATAGGATGGGATCCAATTGATACATCACCAGAAATTAATTCAAGTGTAGTATTACAAAATTGGAAAGATTCTAATAATGAAGCAAGGAAAAAAAATATGAAAATAATTGTATCAATTGCAGGTAAAACTTATTTAGATATGAAATACAATGATTTAACACCATATGGACTTGATTGGGCAGGATATATTCCAATTGAAGATGCATATAAATGGGATATAACGGATTATGCACCTAAAAACTTAGCTTTAGGATTAGAAGCACCATTATGGACTGAAACAATATCAACACAAGAACAAATGGATTATATGATTTACCCTAGATTGCTTGGATATGCTGAAATTGGATGGACGGATAAAGAAGATAGAAGTTGGGAAGAGTATAAGGTGAGATTAGAAAAACAAGAAAAAAGTTTAGAATATCAAGGAGTAAATTATTATAAAGAATCATAATCTAAAACAAAGTATGTTATTGCTAGTTATTGAAGTAAATGCTATAATTAATTTAAAATATATTTAAATAATATATAATAAAAAGATAAATTAAATAATAAAAAAAGATAATGATAAGGAATAGTATTTTTAGTTATTATTTTCAGAGAGCTAAGGGTAGATGGAACTTAGTAATAATACTTAAAAGAAGCAGCCTTTGAATCACTTGCTGAGAACTAAGATTTTTCTTAATATAAGCAAAGTCGTATATCCTAACGTTATAAGGAATAAAATATAAATAGTTTTATGTTTATATTTTTACTGAGTGAGTAAAGAAATTTACTTATGAGGGTGGTACCGCGGAAATTTAAAGCTTCGTCCCTTTTTTATAGAGGGAGAAGCTTTTTTAGTTAGTAGTTTGTAGTTAGTAGTTGAGGGTGGAATTTTTAAAATTAAGTCTAACCTGAAATTTTTTCTAAACACTAAATTACTAACCATAAATTATTAACTAATTTATAGTTTTTAGTGAGTAGTTAATATATAATTCAGTAAAATTAAATTTAGAAAAGTATATTTTAATTAATATTTAAATAGAGTTGTATCCTTAACTTGCCACTTATAACTTATAATTTGTCACTTGCCACTTGTCACTATATATAGGGAGGTTTATTTATGGAAGAAATTTTAGAAATTTTAGAGGGAAATAGCAGGTATACAGACGAGCAAATAGCTGTTATGGCTGGTAAAACAGTAGAAGAAGTTAGAGAAGCAATTAGAGATTATGAAGAAAAAAATATAATTGCAGGTTATACAACATTAATCAATTGGGAAAATACTGGAAAAGAAACTGTTACTGCTCTTATTGAAGTAAAAATAACACCACAAAGAGGAGAAGGATTTGATAAAGTAGCTGAGAGAATATATAAATTTGATCAAGTAAAGGCATGTTATTTAATGTCTTCAGGTGGATTTGATTTAACAGTTATAGTAGAAGGAAAAACTATGAGGGAAGTTGCAATGTTTGTATCAGAAAAATTAGCAGTACAAGACAATGTAATAGGAACAGCAACTCATTTTGTATTAAAGAAATATAAGGAACATGGAACTGTATTTAAAGAAAAGAAAGTTTCTAATAGAGAGGTAATATTTATATGATACTAGAAAATATGATAAGAAAAGAAGTAAGGGAAATGCCTCCATCAGGAATAAGAAAGTACTTCGATATAGTTAATGAAATGGATGATGTAATATCATTAGGAGTAGGGGAGCCAGATTTTGTTACTCCATGGAATGTAAGAGAAGCAGGAATATATTCACTAGAACAAGGAGATACACATTATTCGTCTAATGCTGGATTTATAGAGCTTAGAGAGGAAATTTCAAAGTATTTATATAGAAAATTTGATTTAAAGTATAATCCGAAGGATGAAATATTAGTAACTGTTGGTGGTAGTGAAGGCATAGATATTGCATTAAGGGCACTAGTTGGACAAGGAGATGAAGTAATTATTCCAGAGCCAAGTTTTGTTGCATACAAGGGATGTACTGCATTTACTGGAGCAACATCTAAGGTTATAAATCTTAAGGCTGAAAATGACTTTAAATTAACAGCAAAAGAATTAGAAGATGCAATTACAGAAAAAACTAAGGTTGTTATAATTCCATTTCCTAATAATCCAACAGGAGCAATAATGACAAAAGAAGAATTAGCTCCAATAGTTCATGTATTAAAGGATAAGGATGTAATAATAATTTCTGATGAAATTTATGCAGAGTTATCTTATGATAAGCCACATGTATCTATTGCAAGTTTTCCAGAAATAAAAGAAAAAACACTTGTTATAAATGGATTTTCAAAGTCTTATGCAATGACAGGATGGAGATTAGGATATGTATGTGGAAATTCTATTCTTTTAGATGCAATGAAAAAAATTCATCAATATGCAATAATGTGTTCTCCAACAACAGCACAATTTGCAGCAATTGAAGCATTAAAGAATGGTGATGAAAGTGTTACTAAGATGGTTAAGGAATACAATAGAAGAAGAAGAGTTCTTGTTAATGGATTTAGAAAACTTGGATTAGATTGTTTTGAACCACTTGGTGCATTTTATGTATTCCCATGTATTAAATCTACAGGAATGACATCAGATGAGTTTTGTGAAAAGCTATTATTAAAGGAAAAGGTATTAGCTGTTCCAGGAAATGCATTTGGTGAATGTGGAGAGGGATTTATTAGAGCATGTTATGCATCTTCTATGGAAAATATAATAGAAGCTTTAAAAAGAATTGAAAAATTCTTAAATGAAGTAAGGTAATAAATAGAGCTAGGTTTTTTAGAATCTAGCTCTATTTATTAATGTAACTTTAATTTTTAAATAGTGATAAATTTATGGAAATACAGATGATATAATATAAAGTGAAAGTAAAACATATAAATTGTTATAGGGTATAAAAAGGATTTAAGGGAGGATATTATGGGGAAATATAGCTTAGATTTAAAAGAATATGCAAGGCTTTCAAGAGAAGCAGTTGCAGAAAGTTGTGTATTAATAAAAAATGATGATAATGCACTTCCATTAAAAAGCGGTGATAAAGTAGCAGTGCTTGGACGAAGTGCTTTTAATTATTATAAAAGTGGATTAGGGTCAGGGGGATTAGTAAACACAAGATATGTAATAACTATATTAGATGCTTTAAGAAATGAAAGTGATATAGTTTTAGATGAGGATTTATTAGAAATATATAGTGAATGGATTAAAGAAAATCCATATGATGAAGGACAAGGTTGGGGAAATGTTCCATGGTCACAAAAGGAAATGGAATTAGAAGATTATATAATAAGAGTAGCTAAAAAAATGATGTAGCATTAGTAGTAATAGGACGTACAGCAGGGGAAGATGAAGATAATAAAAATAAACCTGGAAGCTATTTATTAACTGATATTGAAAAAGGTATGATAAAAAAGGTTAGTCAGGCATTTAAGAGAACAATAGTAGTTTTAAATGTTGGAAATATTATAGATATGAATTGGGTTGATGAGTATAATCCAGCAGCAGTACTTTATGTATGGCAAGGAGGACAAGAAGGTGGAAATGGAGTTATTGATGTTTTAACTGGAAGGGTAAATCCAAGTGGAAGGTTAACAGATACCATTGCTAAGAGTATAGAAGATTATCCATCTACTAAAAACTTTGGTAATAATGAAAAGAATTATTATGAAGAAGATATTTATTTAGGCTATAGATATTTTGAAACATTTGCTAAAGAGAAGGTTATTTATCCTTTTGGTTATGGATTGTCATATACAAGCTTTGAAATTGAAGCTAATTTGGTTAATGTAAATCATGAAAAAATAACTGTGGAAGCAAAAGTTACTAATAGTGGAAATATGTCAGGTAAGGAAGTTGTTCAGGTATATATTGAAGCACCTCAAGGAAAGTTAGGAAAACCTTTAAGGATATTAGGAGGATTTACAAAAACTAATATTATTAAGCCAGGAAATTTTGAAAAAGTAATAGTAGAAATACCTAAATCTTATATAGCATCTTATGATGATTGTGGTATATCAGGATATAAATCTTGTTATATTTTAGAAGAGGGAATTTATAAGATTTATTGTGGAAAAAACGTTAGAGAAGCTCAAAGTTGTGGTGAATATGAAGAAAAATTTAATATTTTAGAAAACTTAGAAGAAGCATGTGCCCCAGTAAATAAATTTAAAAGAATTAAGCCAATTTTAAGTGAAAATAATGAAATTATTATGGGAAGTGAAGATGTTACATTAAGGACAATTAACTTATTAGAAAGAATAAGAAAAAATAGAGATAAAGAAATAATTTATACTGGGGATAGGGGATATAAGCTTAAAGATGTATTTGAAAATAAGATAACATTAGATGAATTTATAGCACAATTAAGTTATAACGATTTAATTTATATGTTTAGAGGAGAAGGAATGTGTAGTCCAAAGGTTACACCAGGAACTGCAGCTGCATTTGGTGGTGTAACTGATTCATTAAGAAACTTTGGAATACCTGTTGCATGTTGTGCTGATGGACCATCAGGTATAAGAATGGATTGTGGAACAAAAGCATTTTCATTACCAAATGGAACTGCATTAGGATGTACATTTAATGTTGATTTAGTTAAAAAGCTTTATAAAATGACTGGAATAGAATTGTGTAAAAATAAAATAGATTCACTTTTAGGACCAGGAATGAATATTCATAGAAATCCGTTAAATGGAAGGAATTTTGAATATATATCAGAAGATCCTATATTAACAGGAAAAATTAGTGCTGCACAAGTTTTAGGAATTCAAGAGTCTGGAGCTACAGCTACTATTAAGCATTTTTGTGCAAACAATCAAGAAACTTCAAGAAGATTTGTAGATTCCATAGTATCAGAAAGAGCTCTTCGTGAAATTTACTTAAAAGGTTTTGAAATTGCAATTAAAGAAGGAAAAGCTCGTTCTGTTATGACTTCTTATAATCCTATAAATGGTATATGGACTGAAGGGAATTATGATTTATGTACTACTATTTTACGAAAAGAATGGGAATTTGATGGTATAGTAATGACAGATTGGTGGGCAGAAGCAAATACTGAGGGCGAAAAATCAAAAAGAGAAAATAAAGCTCCTATGGTAATAGCACAAAATGATTTATATATGTGTGTATCAAATTCATTAGAAACTCCAGAAAATGATAATGTTAAGGAAAAGTTTGAATTAGGGGAAGTTACAAGAAGTGATTTACAAAGAAATGCTAAAAATATATTAAAATTTATTTTGAAATCACAAGCTATGTTACATGAATTAGGATTAATAAAGAGTGAGGATTTAAAGGGAATTGATGAAAGTGAAGATGAGAATGTTTCAATAAAAGATATTAGATATTATTATCCTAATGAAGGTAGCAATGATATTGTAATTGAGGGAAGTAAATTTTTAAATCATAAGGGAGACGTAAATGTATTTGGAATTTCTTTAAATAAGATGGGAATTTATAATATTGAAGTAACAATGAAAAGTGAACAAGGACCATTAGCTCAATTACCACTATCAATTTATTATGATAATGTATTAAAACATATGATTACTGTTAGAGGAACTAATGGAAAATGGATTACTGAGGTTAGAGAGTTAGGATTTGTTTTTGGTACAAATCATTATATTAAATTATATTTTGGGGCAAGTGGTTTAAAAATTGATAGGATAGTTATAAGGTTTGTTGAAGATGGTAAAATACCATTTTAAAAATTTATAATAATATATAGTTATAAGCTGTATCAGAGTAAATTAAACTGATACAGCTATTTTTTATTTTAAAATTACTTTTCATATGATGACTGAAGAAAAAATTGAGTGTTTTTATAATTATAAACTAATTTTGAAGCATTAAATGATACACCAGATGGTAGGTATATTTGCTCTAAAACAACCATTGCAGGATCACCTGGGTTTAAGTTTAATATATTAGCAACTTTATCATTTAATTTTTCTATATGAAGATATCTATCAGAAAAGCCTGGTTTCAAATTAAAGGCTGTTTTTAGATATTTAAAAATAGATCCTTTTGCAATTTCCTTAGTAAGAAAAGGAACTATACTTTTTTTATAATAGGCTTCTTCATAACACATTATTTCATCATTTAAATATCGTAGTCTTTTAACTAGATAAACAGAATCGTTAATATTACATTCTATTAATTCGGCAATTTCCTCATTAGCAGGTATTAAATCAAATTCTAAAACCTTTGATGTTACAGTAAATTCCTTTAAAGAATTAGTAAATCCTTCAGTTATATTTAAGTCTATGTAACCACTACGATTTCTTCTTCTAACAAAAATACCACTTCCTTGAAGTTGGTAAACAATTCCTCTGGATACTAGAGCTTCTATAGCTTTAACAATAGTGCTTTTACTTACTTTATAATCAGAAGCAAGGGTTTCTACTGTAGGCAATTTAGTTCCTTGAGGAAGGTTATTACTATAAATATTATGTTCTATTTCATTTGCAATTATTTGATATTTAAGCATGTATACTCCCTTTATTATTCTAATGTATTTATATATTAAGTATATCATAAAGAAAAATTGAAATAAATCATAAAAAATGTTTTCAAAAAATATTGACATATTATACTGGTACAATTATAATTTAAGTATATAATTTAATTGTGCAGTAATAAAAGTGATGGGGGAATAGATATGTCAAAGTCAGTTCGTGATTATGAAAAGTTAGCAGTAGATATAATAGATGCTGTTGGCGGAAAAAATAATATTATAAAAGCATCAAGATGTGCAACTAGACTTAGATTAGTTTTAAAGGAAACAACTAATGAAGCAAAAGAAAACGTTTCAGCTCTTACTGGAGTAATAACAGTTGTTGAAAATTCAGGACAATTTCAAGTTGTTATAGGAACACATGTAGGAAAAGTTTTTGATAAAGTTGCAAGTGAGCTTAATTTAGATAGCAATGCTATAGATGGAGATGAACCTAAAACAAGTATTTTAAGTAAAGTAATTGCAACTATGTCAGCGGTGTTTGCACCATTTATATATATATTAGCAGCGGCTGGTATATTACAAGGATGTTTAATATTAACTAATATGGTTAATCCGGCATTTTCAAGTACTGGTACTTATGAAGTATTAAGCTTTATGTCTTGGGCGCCATTTACATTCTTACCAATATTCATAGCAATAACTGCATCTAAGCATTTTAAATGTAACACTTTTATTGCAGTAGCATGTTGTGCAGCTTTAGTAAGTCCAACTTGGGCAGAAATAGCATCAAGAATAGCAGGTGGAGAAAGTATTAAGTTTTTAGGAATTAGTTTAGCAGAAACAACTTATACATCATCAGTTTTACCACCATTATTTTTAGTATGGTTATTATCTTATGTTGAAAAGTTTGTAGATAAGAGATTACCAGAGGTGGTTAAGGCATTATTTACACCATTTATATGTATGCTTGTTATGGTTCCACTTACTATACTAGCAATAGGACCATTATCAGATTCATTAGCTACAGGAATAGCAAACGGATATAATGCTTTATATAATTTTGCACCAGCAGTTGCAGCAGCAGTTATTGGTGGTTTATGGCAAATAGTTGTTATTTTTGGAGTTCATTGGGGAGTTACACCAATGTGTTTAGCAAACTATGATTTATATGGTATGGATACATTCCAAGCTTTCCAAACAATGGCAGTTGTAGCTCAAGCAGGAGCAGTTTTTGGAGTATTTATAAAAGCTAGAAATAAGAAAACTAAGAATATGGCTTTATCAGCTGGTGTTACAGGAATATTTGGTATAACTGAGCCAGCAATATATGGAGTAAATTTAAGATTTAAGAAACCGTTTATATGTGGATGTATTGCAGGGGCAGTTGGAGCAGTAGTTGGATCATTCTTTAATATAGCTTATTATGCATATGCAGGACTTCCAGGTCTTTTAACAGTTGTAAATGCTATTACTCCAGATAATTCAAAATCTATTATAGGAATGTTAATAGGAGCTGCTATATCATTCTTTGGAGCAATTATACTTGTTCAATTAGTTGGTGTTGGTGAAAAAGAAACAAATCAAAATAATGAAGATAATAATGTAAATGTTAATAATAATCAAGCAGTTTTAAGCATGGAGATTAAAGAAGTAAAAAGTCCTATATCTGGTAAGGTAATAGAATTAGCAAAAGTTAATGATCCAGTATTCTCTTCAGGAGCAATGGGAAAAGGTGTAGCAATTGAACCTGTTGATAATAAGGTATATGCCCCATTTGATGGAGTAGTAGAATTTATAGCTGATACTAAACATGCAATTGGATTACTTTCAGATGATGGAGTAGAAGTATTAATACATGTTGGTATGGATACTGTAAAGATGGCTGGTAAAGGCTTTGATGTTAAAACAAAGGCAAATTCAAGGGTAAAAGCAGGAGATTTATTATTAGAGTTTGATAAGAGCACTATAGAAAAGGAAGGATATTCTTTAATTACACCAGTAGTAATAACTAATGCAGATAATTATGAAGATAAACAATTGTGCATAAATGAAGAAGTTGAAAATGGAAAATCAATAATTAATCTAAAAAAATTAAGTATACAAACACAGTAAAAAATGAAGTAAAATATACTAGATAAGGAGAATAATTATGAATAAATTACCAAATGACTTTTTATGGGGAGGAGCTTTTGCAGCTCATCAATTTGAAGGAGGATGGAATGCCGGAGGAAAGGGGCCAAGTGTTGTTGATGTAATGACAGCAGGAGCTCATGGTGTTCCAAGAAAAATAACAGAAACAATAATGGAAGATACATTTTATCCAAATCATGAAGCAATAGATTTTTATGGAAGATATAAGGAAGATATAGCATTGCTTGCAGGAATGGGACTTAAGTGTTTAAGAACATCAATAGCATGGACAAGAATATTTCCAAATGGTGATGAATTAGAGCCAAATGAGGAAGGGTTAAAATTTTATGATAATGTATTTGATGAATTACTAAAGTATGGAATAGAGCCAGTTATTACTTTATCTCATTTTGAATTACCATTACATTTAGCAAGAGAATATGGTGGTTTCAGAAATAGAAAGCTTGTAGATTTCTTTGAAAGATTTGCTGAAGTTTGTTTTAAAAGATATAAGAATAAAGTTAAGTATTGGATGACATTTAATGAAATAAATAATCAAATGGATACAAACAATCCACTATTCTTATGGACAAATTCTGGTGTAACATTAAAAGAAGGGGAAGATCCAAGAGAAGTTTTATATAAAGTAGCTCATAATGAGTTATTAGCAAGTGCTAAAGCTGTTATAAAAGGAAGAGAAATTAATCCAGAATTTAAAATTGGATGTATGGTATCTCATGTTCCAATATATCCATATTCTTGTAATCCGGAAGATATAATGGCAGCAGAAGAAGCTATGCGTGAAAGATTCTTTTTCCCTGATGTACATGTACGTGGACATTATCCAAGATATGCATTAAAAGAATTTGAGAGAAAAGGCTATGATATTGGTATGGAAGAAGGAGATTCTGAAATCCTTAAAAAAGGAACTGTAGACTATATTGGATTTAGTTATTATATGTCAAATGCAGTAAAAGCAGGTGTTTGTAATGCGGAAAAAGTTTCTGTAAATGGATCGTTAGAAAATTCTGTTGAAAATCCATATATCAAAGCAAGTGATTGGGGATGGCCGATAGATCCAGTTGGATTAAGATACACTTTAAATAATCTTTACAATAGATATGAATTACCTTTATTCATTGTTGAAAATGGATTTGGAGCTCATGATAAAGTTGAGGAAAATGGCGAAATACATGATTCATATCGTATAGAGTATTTAGCTAAACATATAGAAGAGATGGAAAAGGCTGTTAATTATGATGGTGTAGAATTAATGGGATACACTCCATGGGGAATAATAGACTTAGTATCATTTACTACAGGGGAAATGAAAAAAAGATATGGAATGATTTATGTAGATCGTGACAATGAAGGTAATGGAAGTATGAAGAGATTATGCAAGGATTCATATTACTGGTATAAGGGTGTTATTGAATCAAATGGATCAAAAATTAGATAAAGAAATATAGTATAAAAGTTAATATTATGACTATATAAAATTGTAGGAATTACTTTGAAGATACTTCAAGGTGATTCCTTATTTTTTACTTTTATATAATACACTTTACAAATGTAAATATTTAAAATTAAATAATTGAGCATAAAAATTTTTATTTAAAAATGTATTGACCTAAAGTTAACTTTACCTCTTAAGATAAATTCATATAAGAAATTCAACAATATGGAAGGTATATTTATTGAATTTTAGAAGCAATTTAATTTAGAGATAGCATATTAGGAGGAAAAATATGAAAGTTAGTATTTTAAATAAAATAAATGAACCAAAGGATTTAAAAACTCTTAATAAAGAAGAATTGAACATATTAGCGGATGAAATGAGAGATGTATTAATAAAAAAAGTAAGTAAAACAGGTGGACACTTTGGACCTAACTTAGGGATGGTAGAAGCAACTATTGCAATGCACTATGTTTTTAATTCACCTGTGGATAAAATAGTTTATGATGTTTCGCATCAATCATATCCACATAAAATTTTAACTGGTAGAAAAGAAAACTTTATTAATCCAGAAAAATTTTATGATATAACAGGATATACTTCTCAACATGAAAGTGAGCATGATTTTTTTATTGTAGGTCATACATCTACTTCAATTAGTTTAGCTTGTGGTTTAGCTAAAGCAAGAGATGTTAAAGGGCAAAATGAAAATATTATAGCTGTAATTGGTGATGGATCTTTAAGTGGGGGAGAAGCTTATGAAGGCTTAAATAATGCAGCAGAATTAGGAAAAAACATGATAATAGTAGTAAATGACAATGAAATGTCTATTGCAGAAAATTATGGTGGATTATATAAAATTTTAGCACAACTTAGAGAAAGTAATGGAATTTCAGAAAATAATTTCTTTAAAGCTTTAGGATTTGAATATTATTATGTATCAGATGGAAACAATATTCAATCATTAATAGAAGCCTTTAATAAGGTAAAAGATATAGATCATCCTGTTGTAGTCCATATTCATACTATTAAAGGTAAAGGGTATGAAGATGCAGAAAAAAATAAGGAATTATTCCACTGGATAATGCCATTTAATTTAGAAGACAAGGAAGCAAATAAAGTGGAAATTCCAGAAAGATATATAGATATTTTTGGGAAATTATTAGTTTAAAAAGCTAAAGAGGATAAAAAGATTGTAGCAATAACAGCGGCAACTCCTGGACCAGTTGGATTAAATTATTTTAGAAAAGAAGAGTGCCTTAAGGAGCAATATGTAGATGTAGGAATAGCAGAAGAACATGCAATAGCATTTGCATCAGGAATAGCTTCACAAGGTGGGAAACCAGTAGTATCAATTTTAAGCTCTTTTGTTCAAAGAACTTATGATCAATTATCACAAGATCTTGCAATAAATAATAATCCTGCTCTTATTATGGTATCTGGTGGTGGAATAACTGGTGGAGATGTTACTCATTTAGGAATATTTGATATACCATTAATTTCAAATATACCAAATATAGTTTATCTTGCTCCAACTAATAGGGAAGAATATGTTGCTATGATAGAGTGGGGAATAGAACAAAAAAATTATCCAGTAGCTATACGTGTACCAAATGGAAATGTTGTTTCAACTGGAGTTAAGGTTGAATCTAATTTTGAAAATTTAAATACTTATGAAAAAAATATAGAGGGAAGTGAAGTTGCAATTATTGGACTTGGTTCATTCTATGATTTAGGAAGAAAAGTTCAAGAAAAATTACAAAGTGAAACTGGAATAAAAGCAACATTAATAAATCCAAGATTTATTACAGGAATTGATAAGCAAATGTTAACAGAATTATTAGATAATCATAAGTTAGTGATAACTTTAGAAGATGGAATTCTTGATGGTGGATTTGGAGAAAAGATTTCAAGGTTCTATGGAGATAAAAATATGAAGGTATTAAACTTTAGTGCTACAAAGGAATTTACTGATAGAGTGCCATTAGAAGAATTATATGAGCGTTATCATTTAACAGAGGATTTAATAGTTAATGATATTAAATCTGCAATAGATCAAGAGTAATTATAAATTTTATGTTAGGGGCGGTGTATTTATAACGACATATACAATTAAGCAAGTTGCAGAAAAAATGGGGGTTTCAGTACCAACATTGCGTTATTATGATAAAGAAGGGCTATTGCCTTTTATTGAAAAAAAGGAAAATGGAACTCGTATATTTAAGGAAGAAGATTTAAAGAGCTTAGATATAATATCTTGTATGAAAGCTTCAGGAATGCCAATAAGGGATATTAAGAGGTATATGGATATGTGCTTGGAAGGAGATAGTACTTTAGAGGAAAGATTAAATATATTTCTTAAAAGACAAGAAGTTGTTAAACAACAAATAGAGGAGCTTAATAAAATAATGAGTGTAATTGAACATAAAATTTCTTATTATGAAAAGGCTATTGAAGCAGGCACTGAAGATGTTGTTAAGAAAAATAAGGTAGGATGTAGAAAGTAAATTTAATAAAATAGTTATAAGTTTTATAATTTATACATTATAGGAGAAGTAGATATATTTTAAGTTCTAATGGTGAAGAAAATATAAAGTTAATAAAGAAATTACTCGAATGCCAATGGATAGAATAGAGTTTGTTCTAAGATATATGGAAGATAAAAAAGAACATCACTAAAGTTATTTAATGATGTTCTTTTTTTGTATGTTATTAATTAAAAATTTTTTAAAATCTTTTTCTACTTTTGAGGAATTCTTATCTTTTAGATGTACTAAGCTTAAGGTGCTATAAATTTTTTCTTTTAAAAGGACAATAGAAATATTTTTTTTATCAAAGCATTCTACAGATTTTCTCATTAAAGGAGAAATTCCCTTTCCTGCTGAAACAAGTCCTATTATGTTTTCTATTCTACTATTAAAACAAACAACATTAGGCTCAAATGAAGCTTTCATACATTCACTTACAAAGAAATCATAAACACCAGAATTCTTTCCTAAGGAAATAAAACTTTCATTTGATAATTCAGAAATAGAAACATACTTCCTTTTTGAAAGGGGATGAGATTTAGGAACAATTAACACAAGTTCATCTTGAGCTAAAGGAGTAATATCTAAGTTCGAATAATCTAATGTGTCACTTCTTAAAAATGCAAAGTCTATTTTTTGAGAGAATAATAAATTTAATATATCAGCGTGCTCTCCTTCATGGAAAGTAAGTTGTAAATCAGTAACTGTATTTTTAAAACTTCCAATAAGTTTTGCAATATTATATTGATTTATTACTGGAATATATCCAATAGATAATTTAGGGAATGAAGAGGTAAATTTATTTAAATCAAGTATTAGTTCATCATAATTACTAACTATATTTATAGCATATTTCTTTAATGAAATACCTGCATCTGTTAACTTAACATGGCGAGTACATCTTTCAAAAAGTACACAATTAAGTTCACTTTCTAATTTTTTTATATGTTTAGATAATGAAGATTGAGATATACATAATTCTTCAGCAGCCAAAGAAAAGCTATTATATTTTTCTACACTTAAGAAGTATTTTAAGCTTTCTATATTCATAAGTTTATCACCGTCATTTCTGAAATATATTAATATTATATCACGATAATTATTAAGGAATGGACATATATTTCGAATTTATTCCAAAATGGAATAAATGTATATTAATTAAAGAATTGTTCATTAAGATAGTGTTAAATATAATTTGAGTATATAGTAGTAACTTTAAAAAAGTTTGAGAAATAGGGAAAATTATATGATAAAAATAGAACGTTGTTATAAAAATATAAATATAAAATTAGAGGCAATATTCGTAGGTGATGATTTGTGTGCAGTAGTAACAGGAGGGGATAAGCCTCATGTTGGAGCAATATCTGTGTATTCAAAAGAAGAGGGAATAAAAACAATTTCTTTGAAAAATCATAAGGATTATATTATTGGAGAGATTTTTATAAACAGTATAAAAGATAGTTTTAATGGAAATATATCTGTGAGCTGTGGGATACATATAGATAATATATCAAAAGAGCAGATAGAAGATGTCTATGAATGTTGTAATAAAATTTTCCAAGAATCAAAGGCGGAACTTTATAAAGTTACTACTAATAGAGATGAGCATAATTGATCTTTTAAAAAGTGAATATTAATTAGAGATGAAAAA
>UQFE01000017.1 GCA_900540255.1 uncultured Clostridium sp. | reverse complement strand
CTACCCAAAACTTTAGGAGTAAATGTAGCAGATATATGAGATGAAGGTTGTTGTTTTTAATATATTAATACCCTATGAGTTTGAGGTTACTATTATTGCAGAGAGAGGATTTAAAAGTATTGATTTATTTAAATTTATAGATGAAACCCTTAAATGGAAATATTGTATTAGATGTACTAAAGATATGGGAATATCCATTGACGGAAAAAGAAAAATTAAAAAACTAGATGATATAACTCCAAGAAAAGGATTTACAAAATATTTTTATAATATTAAGTTAACAGCACAAGAATATGTATGTAATATGGCAGTATGTACAGCAGAAGAGTCTGAAGATGTCTGGTTTATTGCTAATAATATTTCCGAACCTTATGCAATAAGGGAATATAAAAAAAAGATTTAATATTGAAGAAATGTTTAGAGATTTTAAAAGTGGTGGATTTAACCTAGAAGATACCTGGAGCAATGATATTCAATATACTAAAATGTTGTATTTTTGTGTTTGTATAGCTTATTGCTACATAACATTACTTAGAGTTTCTTGTAGTAAAGATAAGAAAAATAAATTATTAGGAGCAACTAAAAATATTAAAGGAAAGAAATTTAGAGTGTATAGTTTATTTAATTCTGGTATTAAATGGTTTAAAAGAGCATATTATTTATGCAGGAAAAAGTATTATTTAAAAACTTGCTTTATCATATATCAATGATAGTTGAAGTAAAAGTATTGACAAATTAGGTATAATAAAAATAGAATTCTTAATTTACTTATTTATACTTAAATTAAATAAAATTACATATATTTTTAAAATTTATCAACAATATTAATATATTTAAACTATTAACAGTTTAATGTTATTTAAATAATTTATTCTGTGTATAATTTAAATTAAATGTGGAAAAACTAATAAAAATTATATATATAAATAGGTAAAAAAATAAATTTTAAAATTAATAAAAAAATTTTAAAAAATATGTTGACATATGTAGAACAACCCTATATAATAAGTAATTGTTGAGAGACAAATAAATAAAAATATCTGGTGATGATGGCGTAGAGGAAACACTCCTTCCCATTCCGAACAGGACAGTTAAGCTCTACAGCGTCAATGGTACTGCATGGGTGACCGTGTGGGAGAGTAGAACGTTGCCAGGTAATATAAGGATCTTTAGCTCAGTTGGTTAGAGCAACCGGCTCATAACCGGTAGGTCCGGGGTTCGAGTCCCTGAAGGTCCACCATTTTTGGGGGTATAGCTCAGTTGGGAGAGCACTTGCCTTGCACGCAAGGGGTCAAGGGTTCGACTCCCTTTACCTCCACCAAAGCTACGATTTTTAATCGTAGCTTTTTTGTTTTATAAGTTTATATTATTTTGTCGTAAAATAAATTTAAACTTATTATTGTTTTTTTACTATGATTTTAATAAAGTATTATATAATAGTATATATAATACTTTAAGTATAGATTATAATATGTTCTTATATAAAAATAAGAATGGGAGTGGTTATATGGAAAAAAAGGTAAATTTAGAACAAAAAATAATAGACTTAAAATTAAAGAAGAGAGAGTTGGTATTAGCAGGGAAGAATACAAGTGATGTAGATGAAGAAATTAAGAAAATAAAACAGGAATTAGATAAAGAATCGTTGATAGTAAAATAAATTTTAAGGTATTGTTATTTAAGCATATTATAAAAAAAAATATCATAATAATTTTTGAAGGAATTATATTTTTATATAAATATAGGAGGGGTTATTTATGATAAGAACAGTGGTATGCGAAAAAGAAGGTTGTTCAGGAAATACCTTTTTTATAGAAACTCAAGGTAATAATTTAGTACTGACATGTGAACATTGTAAAAGTAAATATGAGTTTGATATAAGCTATTATGATTTTATTATTTTATCTAATTGTTCAAAGTGTAATAATGATACATTTAAGGTATTTAGAGATACTGAAAAAGAAGGAATATATGCAAAATGTACTGAATGTGGAGGAACACCTGAAAAGATATATATAGATTCAGATGGTATTCAAGTATCTTATGAGGCCAAATTATTAAATGATATTAAAGAATTGATGTATCAATTAGATCAAAGAATATGTAATTTAGAAGTTAAATTACAAGATCTTGAAGGAAGCCAAGGAATATTAGAAGAATCTTTAGCTTATATTAATAGATATTTAGTTGAAAAAAATTAAAATTTTAAAATTATGACAAGGAGAGAATATGGGAAACAAAAGAATGATAATAAACTGGATATTATTAATAGCATGGATGTTATTAATATTTTTAATGTCAAATCAGCCAGCGCATATATCTAATCAGCAAAGTAACTCATTTATTAATATGCTTGCTTTTTTTGGTATTGATTTAAATAGTAAATTAGGCTCTTTAGCATCATTTGTAGTTAGAAAAACAGCACATTTTACGGAGTATTTTATATTATATTGGTTAGCTTTTGAGGTATTAAAGAATTATATAGAAATAAAAAAAGCAAGAATATATTCTTTATTTGTGGTACTAGGATATGCAACTACAGATGAAATTCATCAATATTTTATACCTGGACGAGCAATGGCCTTAAGAGATGTAATTATTGATTTTTCTGGGGGATTATTTGCAAGTTTTATAAATTATATAATCTATAGTTTTAAAAATAAAAAAATAAATAAAAATTTTTCATCAGAGATCATTGCTAAATAAATGCAATGATCTTTTTTACAATTAAGAGATAATTTTAATGATTTATTTTTTGATATTTATATATATTGTAAAATTAAAATTTAATTTTACAATATATATAAATATAAGAATAAAATGATAAGTTAGTTGGTTAAACTATAAATAATTGAAATAATTTAAATTGAATGAAAATAATAATATAAAATAGAATAAATTTAATTATGTACTATTTAATGTAACAAATTCATAAAAATTAATTATAACTTTAAATAATATTAATTAGTAAAATGATAATTAATCAATCTATATAAGGAAAGGTGGGTGATAGATAGTGCTAAATGGTAGCACTATCACTATATTATGAAAGATTATAATTATAAAAACCTTAGAAATGTAGGATTAATAGGACATGGGGCAACTGGAAAAACATCTTTAACAGAAGCATTATTATTTTATACAAATAATACAGATAGATTAGGAAAAGTTGATGATGGAACTACTGTAATGGATTATGAACAAGAAGAAAAGAAAAGAAAGATATCATTATCAACATCAGTAGCTTCATTTGAAGTAGATGACATTAAAGTTAATATAGTAGATATGCCAGGATATTTTGATTTTCAAGGTGAAGTAGCTGAAGGAATGAGGGCTGTGGATATTGCAACTATAGTAGTATGTGCAGCATCAGGTGTTCAAGTTGGTACAGAAAAAGCGTGGGATTATTGTGAAAAGATCAAATTGCCTAGGGCATTTTTTATTAATAAAATGGATAGGGAAAATGCAAACTTTGATAAGGTATTAGAGCAAATGAAAGAGAAATTTGGTATGAGTGTAGTACCTATTCAATATCCAATAGGAAAAGAAAATAATTTTAATGGAATAGTTAATATAATTTCAAAATCAGCATTAATATATAATCCTAATACTTCACGAATGGAAAAGGCAGATATTCCTGAAGATTTAATAGATAAAATAGATGAGTGTAAACAAATGATTATGGAAGCTGTTGCAGAAACTGATGAAGAATTATTAGATAAATATTTAAACAATGGTGAATTAAAAGATGAAGATATATACAATGGATTAATTAAAGGATGCGCTAATGGAGACATAGCGCCAGTATTATGTGGTAGTGCAACAAAAATGATAGGAATAAAATCAATGATTGATAGTATAATTAAGAGCTTCCCATCACCAGAACATTCAATTCCTCAAAAGGCAGTAAATTTAAATAATAATAAAGAGGTTTTCATAAATATTAACGAAGAACAACCTTTTTCAGCTTTTGTATTTAAAACTATAGCAGATCCTTTTGTAGGGAAAATATCATTATTTAGAGTAATTACAGGAAAAATAAATGGAGAAATGATAGCATTAAATCCTAATAAAGATAAGCAAGAAAAGTTAAATCATTTATTTTTCTTAAAGGGAAAAAATCAAATTTCAACACAAGAAATAGTTTCTGGAGATATTGGTGCAGTATCTAAGTTGCAATATACCGCAACTGGAGATACATTATGTAGTGAAGAATTTAAAGTAATGTATGATAAAATTAATTTACCTAAGGCAGTAATGCCAATGGCAATATTACCAAAATCTAAAGGTGATGAAGAAAAAATATCATTATCATTGTCAAAGTTAATGGAAGAAGATCCTGTATTTAAAGTTGAAAGAGATGTGGAAAATGCAGAAACTATAGTTTGGGGATTAGGAGAGACACATTTAGAAGTAATAGCTAGTAGAATTAAAAGTAAATTTGGCGCAGAGGTAATATTACAAGAGCCAAAAGTTCCTTATAGAGAAACTATAAAAGGCACTTCAGATGTACAAGGAAAGCATAAAAAGCAATCAGGTGGACACGGACAATATGGTGATGTAAAGATTAAGTTTGAACCAAGAAGAGATGGAGAATTAGATTTAGAATTTATTGATAAGGTAGTTGGAGGTGTAGTTCCTAGAAACTTTATACCAGCTGTAGAAAAAGGATTAAGAGAATGCATTACAAGTGGTGTTTTAGCTGGTTACCCTGTTGTGGGACTTAAAGCAACATTATATGATGGCTCTTATCATCCTGTAGATTCTTCAGAAATGGCATTTAAAATAGCAGCATCAATAGCCTATAAAAAGGGATTAGAAGCAGCTAAACCTATATTATTAGAACCTATTATGAATGTTCAAATATTAGTTCCAGATAATTATATGGGAGATGTAATGGGCGATATTAATAAGCGTAGAGGTAGAGTAATTGGAATGGAACCAGAAGGAAAACTTCAAAGAATAAGTGCAGAAATTCCTATGGGTGAAATGTTTACTTATGCAACTGATTTAAGGTCAATGACACAAGCAAGAGGTAGTTATTTTAGTGAATTTTTAAGATATGAAGAAGTACCAGCTAGTGAAGTAAGCAAGATATTAGAAGAAAGTAAAAAATTAAAAGCAGAAGCATAGAAAATATTAATGAGTTATATTAATTTAAAATGGGAATATACATTGAAAGTAGCATTTAAAATATTTTTGATATAAAATCCATTTTATTTATATAGCTCATTTTTATATAAAAATTAAAGTTATAGAATAAAATTGCAAAAAAATGCATAAAATAAGGACAATTAAGAAATTGATAAGATTGGAAAAATAATAGGAGGGTATAGCAATGCCAGACTATAAGATGGATATTAGAGGAAAGTTAGGGCTTGGGGAATATAGTGATATCTATGATTATATGGGGATAGTAGATAAAAATGATAATTTTACTATAACGTTAGATCAGTCAAATAGGCAACATGTAAATATTATTACCTCCATGTTAAAAGAAAGCAATTTTTGTATATTAGAAGAAGGAATAAATAATTTAGGGGATTATTATATTAATGCTAATAAATATAAATAAAAATTTCTAAAGAAATTTACTTTAGAGATTTTTATTAAAAAATATTAATGTAAATTTATAGGCAAATATATTATAATTATATTTATAAAAACTTGAGGTGAATTAAATGAAAAATCAAAATTCTATTGAGAATATTATAGGTGATATTTTGTGCAAAAATAATATAACTATATCAACAGCAGAATCGTGCACTGGTGGAATGGTTGCAGCAAAGTTAATATCTTATCCAGGAATATCAAGTGTTTTTTTAGAAGGAGCAGTTACATATTCTAATGAAGCAAAAATAAAAAGACTTGGAGTAAAAGAAGAAACATTAAGTAAATATGGTGCAGTTAGTGAGCAAACTGCTAAAGAAATGGCAGAAGGAATAGCAAGGGAAAGTTTATCTAATGCATCTATTGCAACCACGGGAATAGCTGGTCCAAGTGGAGGAACTATAGAAAAACCAATAGGATTAGTTTATATAGCTATATATTTAAATGGAAAAACAATAGTGAAAAAATGCAATTTCTCAGGGGATAGAAATGAAGTTAGAACTTTAGCTACTAATTATGCAATTAATATGATGATAAAAGAACTTAAGGATAATAATTATGAATAAAAAAATGTAACGAAAATAATCCCAATAATATTATTTAATACATTAAAGGGATTATTTTTGTATATAAATAAAATGGGGGAGAGGCGATTAACTATGAAGTTTTAAACTTCATTTATATTATTATCACCAATTAAATTTAATATACACTTAAGTTAATAAAATTTTTATATAAGGAGAAATTTATGGGAAAGGTTTCTAAGGCAAATACATATTTTTTGATAATTATGTTATTACAATTATTTTTACCAGTATCAAAAATATTTGAGATATTTAATATAACTGATATTAAGTTAATGCTTTTTATAAATCACAGCATTATTTTTATTATACCTGCAATAATATATTTAATTATAACTAAACAATCAATAAGAGGAACTTTAAAATTAAACAAGCTATATTTTAAGGATGCCTTATTGATAGGATTACTTGCGTTTATTTGTCAGCCTATTATGACTTTTTTTTCATTAATATCACAATTTTTCTTTGAAAATAAAATAGGAAATTTTATGACTAATATAGTAAATTCACCATATATTATATTATTATTATTAGTAGCTGTTTTACCAGCAATTACAGAAGAAATAACTATACGTGGTGTAGTCTTATCTGGATATGAAGATAAAAATATATATTTATCTTCTATGGTAACTGGATTATTATTTGGAATAATGCATTTAGATGCTCAACAATTTTTATATGCTACAATATTAGGATTTGTATTGGCATTGGTTGTTAGAATAACAAATACTATATTTGCATCTGCATTAATTCATTTTTTAATTAATGGAACTTCAATAACAATTCAAAAAATAATGAGTTTAACATACAACAATAATACTATAATACAGGAATCAACAGAAATAAGTTTAAAGAGTATGCCTATGGCATATAAGCTTATTACAGCAGGAATATATGGAGCTATAGCATTAGCTTTTGGGATAGTCGCATTTTTCATAATAAAGAAATTAATGAAGTTAAACATTAAAAGAGGAATAATTATAAAAGAAGAAGTTGGAATAGGATATAGTAAAAGCAATGAAAAAGTATTTAATATTCAATTTATTAGTATAATTATTATTTATTTAATATTTATGATAAGGATACCTCTAATAATTAATTTTATTAGAGCAATATTGTAATAAATTTAAAAAGAAAATTTAATATAATAAAAGTCTATGTAATTATAAAGATTAATTACTTTATATATTATTACATAGACTTTTTGTTATTTAAAATTAGATGGAATATCCTTTGATAATGAATAAACTAAAGAAAAATCATCTTCATTTATCCAACCTCGACAATTATATAATGTGTCAACTGGTAAGCTAACATAAAACCAAGTTCTGTTATCAATAATAGCACTATCTAAAATTTTAACTTCCATTTTTATATCTAATGTTTTTAATTGAGGAGAATCAGTTGTTGGAGCTAAAAATATAGTTGACTTATTATTTGCAATAGCAGTTGTTATTGAAGGTTGTACAAACTTGACATTTAAATGTTTAGTTTTAGCTATAGAATTTCTGTATTCATTTCTAATGTTATTAAATTGTGAAGAGGTTCTTAATATTCTATTTTTGGCTATTGTAAGTTTTTTTTCATAATAAAAATACATAAATATAATAATTAATATTAATAATATAAATATAAAGTATTTCAAAATTACCTCCTAAATAATTTCTATATTATATATTTATATTTAAATATAAATAAAAAATTACATATGAAAATATTCTTAATATAAAAAAGTATTTGACATAATATTAAAAATGTTGTATATTAAAGTTGTTAAGGCTCGATAGCTCAGTCGGTAGAGCAGAGGACTGAAAATCCTCGTGTCCCTGGTTCGATTCCTGGTCGAGCCACCAGGAAAAAGCACTAACATATGTTAGTGCTTTTATTTTACATATAGAAAATTATAAAATTTTTTAATTTATAAAACTAGTGATACCAATAAGTTTCAAGATTTAAAGATATAAAATTTATACTATGAATTAGGAGTGGCGATAGCCACTTTTTATTACAGTAATTCTAGATCTTTTAAAACTGTAGATACATGATCCTTTACCTTAACTTTTCTATATTCTTTAATAAGAATACCTTCTTCATTAATTATAAAAGTACTTCTTTCAATACCAAATACCTTTTTTCCATACATATTTTTTTCTTTAATAACATTAAATAAATTACATACTTCTTCTTTTTCATCACTTAATAAAATAAAAGGTAAATTAAATTTTTCAATGAATTTAGTATGTGATTTTAAAGAATCCCTACTTATACCTATAATAATTGCATTTTTATTAATAAACACATCATTACTATCTCTAAAATTACATGCCTCAGTTGAGCAACCAGGTGTATTATCTCGTGGATAAAAATAAAGGATTACCTTTTTACCTCTATATTGGCTTAATTTATGTTCTTGATTATCAGAGCCCATCAATGTAAAATCAGGCACTGCACAATTAATTTCTATCATAATTAACCTCCAAACAATTATATAATAATAATTATTATATAATAATAAAAAAATATAATCAATAAATAAATGCAACTGTATACATTGGTAAAAATCTGTTATAATTATATATATCAAGTAAAAAAAAAGGAGAAATATACATGGAAAACAAAGTATTAGCTGTTATTTCAGGTAGTGAAATTACAGAAAAAGATTTAAATGCAATAATAATGAGATATCCTGAAGAACAAAGAGCAATGTTTAGCTCTGAAATGGGGAAAAAGCAATTATTAGAACAAATGATTTCTTTTGAATTAATGAATAAATTAGGAAAAGAAATGAAGTTAAATGAAACAGAAGAATATAAGGCTGGTTTAGAGCAACTAGAAAAAGATTTACTTACTCAAATGACAATAAATAAGGTATTATCAGAAGTAACAGTTACTGATGAAGATGCTAAAAAATACTATAAAGAAAATAAGACTCAATTTGATCAACCAGCAACAGTATCAGCTAAACATATATTAGTTGATAATGAAGAATTATGTTCTGAAGTTAAGGAGCGTATAGAAAACGGAGAATTATCATTTGAAGATGCGGCTAAAGAATACTCAACATGCCCATCTAATGCTCAAGGAGGAAGTCTTGGAGTATTTGGTAGAGGAATGATGGTTCCAGAATTTGAAGATGCTGCATTTGAATTAGAATTAGAAAAGATAAGTGAACCAGTTAAAACTCAATTTGGATATCATTTAATTAAGGTTGATACTAAGAATGAAGCAAAAGCTGCTTCATTTGATGAAGTTAAGAATAAAATTGTTCAACAATTAATTCAAAAAAATCAAGAAAAGAAATATATGGATGTAATGAAAGAGCTTGAAAATAAATACGAAGTTAAAAGAGCTTAATTAAATTAATAATAAAACCACATTTTAATTTAGGTTAAATAACTAAATTAAATGTGGTTTTTTATTTAAATTAAATCTTCATAATTATATATGTAATTGTCACATTCTTTCTTTAATATATCAATTTGATGTTCTGAATATTTATCGTATACTCCAGTTACCTTCATACCAGCTAATTTAGCACCATATACAGCAGCTATTATATCTTCAAATACCATACATTCGCTAGGATTAACACCAAGTTTTTTGGCAGCAAGTAAATATATGTCTGGATTACTTTTACTTTTTTCAACTTCATCAGTAACAGTAATAGCATCAAATAATTCGAAGGCATTATTACTTTTTAATGTAGTAGTTAAAAGATGCATAGAGCTACTTGTAGCTAGTCCAATTTTTATACCTAATTCTTTTAACTTTAATAAGTATTGAAGTGCCCCAGGTTTTAGCTTTATATCATTTGTGTAATAATTATAAGCCATTGTATTCCAATCATTCATAATTTCTTCAATTGAATCTTCAAGAGAAAATTTGTTTTTAAAATATTCAGCTGTTTGTGAAAAACTTAAGTGAGTAATTTCATCATTTAAATTTTTAGGAACAGAATGTCCTTTTTTAGACAAATAATCTATATCAATTTGCTTCCATACCCACATAGAATCGACAAGAGTACCATCTAAATCAAATATAGCAGCTTTTATATTATTCAAGCTTAATCATCTCCTATATATTGTTTATAAAAAAAGAGATAGATTAAAATCTATCTCTTTGGTCGGGGTGACAGGGATCGAACCTGCGACCTCATGGTCCCAAACCACGCGCGCTCCCATCTGCGCCACACCCCGTAGCATATTTAATATTATATTTAGAATTATATAATATGTCAATACTTTTATTAAAAAATATATAATTTATTTATTATATATTTTTTAAAATTATTCTTATGGTATAATTTTATTTTAGTAAATGTTTATAAAGTATGAGGTGAAAGTATGAATAAAACAATTATAGTTATGTTATTAGGAAGTTTTGGCTTTATTTTGCTTGGAATATACTTATTAAATAATAAATATATTAAAAATAGTGATTTAAGCAATAGTGAAATAAAGAAGGAAGTTAAATCAATAAAATTAAGTGGGTATACTAATATATTAATAGGTCTTGTAGGAATAATATGTTCTATTGTAGCACTTTTATGTGGTGGGATTACAAAAATTATTATAGCTATTTTTGTATTATGTATAGCTATACTATCTATTTTTCAATATATATTCAATAAGAAGGCAAGAATATAAAAATTAAGGGAATAATACTATAATAGTATTAAAATATTATAAAAGATGGGTTTTGAAATTATTAGAAGTTGATTAAAGGTAGTAAAAATATGGAGTAAAACCCTTTTAAATAGGTATTAAAAAAAAAAATACCATTGTCCAATGTTTCTATAAGTGATATAATAGTAAGGAAACGAAGTGAGAGGGGGAAGGTCAATAGACCTAGATAATAAATATGAAGAAGAAGATTTTGTCGGCAATTTTAGCCGCTACCTTAGTTATTACTTCAGTAACACCTACCTTTGCTACGCCAAATGAAGAAGTAATACAAAATCAAAAGAAATATGATGAATTTACGCAAAAAATAGAAGAAATCAATGATAAAATATATACTTTAAATGGAGAAATAGAACCTTTAATTGCAAGAATTGATTCAAATAATGCTCAAATAGAACAAATTAAGGTTGAAGTTGAAAATACAGAAAATGAAATAAAAGCAGCTAAAGAAGATATAGCTAAAACAGAAGAAGTATTAGGGAAAAGAGTAAGAGAGCTATATAAATCAGGTGGACAAAGTAGCTACATAATGTTATTATTCACTGCTGATAGTTTCAATGATTTAATATCTAAAATTGAATCTACTAGTAGATTGGTGAAAATAGATAAGAAAATTGTTAAGGAACTTGAAGATAAACAAAATTCATTAAATGAAAAGATTGAATCTTTAGAACAAAAAAATGAAGAACTTGTTAAGATAAATGAAGAAACAAAAAAATCATTAAGTGAATGTGAAGCTAAAAAGGCTGAACAAGAAACTTTAGTTGAACAAGCAAAGGCTGAACAAGCTCAATTTGAAGTGGAATTCTTAGCAGTTTCAGAAAGACAATTAGTTAGTCCACAATATGCAGTTATAGAGGACTCATCAAGTTCAATTGATAGCTTAAATAGTGCTATAAGTCAATTAAGAAACATAAGAGATAATCAGTTAAAGAGTAGTATAGTAAAAGAAGAAGTTAATGAAAAAATTGAAACAGCAAAATCAAAAGTTTCAGAACTTCAAGCAGCAATAGATGTAGCAAATGCAGCTGTTGCAAGTAGACCAAATAGAGGAAATACAACTGTATCTGCAACAGGAAATTCAATAGTTGATTATGCATATCAATTCCTTGGAACACCATATGTATGGGCAGGAACATCTCCAAGTGGATTTGACTGTTCAGGATTTACTCAATATGTATTTAGAAATGCTGCAGGAGTAAGTTTACCAAGAACAACTTATGAACAAATAAATGTTGGTACACCAGTAGCGTATTCGGATCTTCAACCAGGAGATTTAGTATTTCCTCACACTGGACATGTTGGTATATATGTAGGTAATGGACAAATGATACATGCACCAAGTACAGGTGATGTAATTAAAGTTTCAAGTGTATATAAATTTTATACAGCAAGAAGAGTATCATAATTTGAATTTTAGACTAGGATTATTAATCCTAGTCTTTTTTGTATATAATATGTATAATAAAAGTACTTACTTTACAATTGAAAAATATTGCAAAATAACTTAGTTAGTTTTTAGTTAATTGAGAAAATATTATGGGAGTTTCTTAAAATATATATTGCTTTAACTTGAGCATAGATGAAATTATTTATTAATTACTAACTTATTAGCTAAGTTGTTAAACAATTTAATAGAGGTGTATTATGGAAGTTAATATAGAAAAAGATGAAAGTATAGATGATTTACAGTTAAATGGATTACAATTAATACAAAAAAATGAGGGCTTTAGATTTGGGGTAGATGCAGTATTGTTATCACATTTTGCAAATGTAAAGAAGAAGCATAGAGTAATAGATTTATGTACTGGAACTGGAATAGTATCGTTTTTAATGTATGGTAAGTATAATCCAAGTGAAGTTGTTGGGCTTGAAATACAAGAAGAAATGGTTGAAATGGCTAATAGAAGTGCTAAATTAAATGATATTACTGATAGGATAAAATTTGTTAAAGGGGATTTAAAAGATAAGAAGTTATTAGATTCTTTAGGGAGATTTGATGTTGTTACAGTTAATCCACCTTATAAATTAAACAGTGCTGGAATTTTAAATCCAAATGATAAATTAGCAATAGCAAGGCATGAAATAATGTGTAATTTAGAAGATGTTATTGTAGCATCTAGAAAATTGCTAAAGGATAATGGAAGGATGTTTATTGTACATAGACCTGAAAGATTAGCAGATATTTTTGGACTTATGAGAAAATATAAAATAGAACCTAAAAGGGTAAGAATGGTTCAGCCTAATAGTAAAAAAGCACCTAACATAGTTTTAGTTGAGGGGCAAAGAGATGGAGGAGCATTTTTAAAATGGGAAGAAACATTATTTGTATATGATGATAATGGAAATTATAGTGAAGAAATAAATCGTATTTATGGAAGGAAATAAAAGTATATGGAATATGGAAAAGTATATTTAGTACCAACGCCAATAGGGAATTTAAAAGATATTACACTTAGAGCATTAGAGGTATTAGAAAATGTAGATGAAATTGCAGCTGAGGACACTAGACAAAGTTTAAAATTATTAAATCATTTTAATATAAAAAAGCCATTGTTTAGTTATCACCAACATAATGAGCAAGGTAAAAGTGATGAAATATTATCAAAATTAGAATCAGGAAAAAATATTGCTATAGTGACTGATGCTGGTACACCAGGAATATCTGATCCAGGAAGTGTTATTGTTAAAAAGTGTATAGAAAATAATATTTCATTTGAAGTATTACCAGGTGCAACAGCTATTACAACTGCTTTAGTATATTCAGGATTAGATACTACTAAATTTATATTTAGGGGATTTATACCTAGGGAAACTAAAGAAAGAAAAATATTAACAGAAGAAATAAAAGATAAAAAAGAAACTTTAATTTTCTATGAATCACCACATAGGTTAATTGAATCATTAGATTATTTAAAAAAATCATTAGGAAATAGAAATATAGCTGTATGTAGAGAATTAACAAAACTTCATGAAGATATATATAGAGGGACTATAGAAGAAGCATATAATTGGTTTTTAGAAAATAAACCAAGAGGGGAATTTGTTTTAGTTATATCAGGAAAAACTGAAAGTGAAATTAAAGCCGAAAAAGAACAGGAACTTAGTGGAATATCAGTAGAACAGCAATTAATAAATTTAACTAATTCAGGAATTGATAAAAAAGAAGCAATTAAATTAGTTGCTAAAGAAAGGGAAATTCCCAAAAAAGAAGTATATAAAATTGCAATAAATATATAAAAAATGAGATTCTTAAAGAATCTCATTTTTTATATATTTAATATGTAAATTAACTTTTGGATTATTTTCCTAATTTTAATTCTTCCATACAGTTCTTGCAGATGTTTTTACCTTTGTAGTTTATAACGTCTCTAGCATCACCACAGAAGATACAAGCTGGCTCATATTTCTTTAATATGATTTGTTCACCATCTACATATATTTCTAAAGCATCTTTTTCAGCGATATCTAAAGTTCTTCTTAATTCTATTGGAATAACGATTCTTCCTAACTCATCTACTCTTCTTACAACTCCAGTTGATTTCATAAAAAATTCCTCCTAACAAGTTTCGACATTTAGCAGATTAATATTAGCAGATATGTAATTAAAAGTCAATAAAAAACTTTAAAAAAAGTTTTAATTACAAATTTCTTATTAAAATTAATTCATAAATAAACTATACTACCATATTTTTGAAAAGTCAATAATATTTAATAAAATAAATGACAAAATAAATGATATAATATACTGCTTGTACATAAAACTTGAAGAAATAGGATTTTTAAGTTTAAAATTATTAAATATAAAGCGATAAAATAAGAAAAAAAAGTAAAAATAAAATTAGTATATAATTTTATTATATTTTGAGAATAATTAAAGAATAATAAAAATTACGTATAAAATAGGCGGTGTTAACTTGTAATAAGTTTATAATTACTATATAATATAATTATGTAATGTAGAGAAGGATAAGGTGGAGTGAATATGGTTAACAAAATAGACAATAACTATATAAAAAAGGTTGCAGAAGAAATCTCAAATACGTCGATGATTCCTTATGAAGATTTACCTAGATATGATCTTTTTTTATCTCAAGTTATAGATTTTTTAAATGATAAATTTGTAGAGGATAAATATACAAATAATATAGTTCAAAATTATATAAAAAGTGAAGTTATTAGTAAGCCAGAAGATGGTAAAAAGAGAGGGTATACTAAAATTCATTTAGTACAACTTGTATTATTAAGTTATATGAGACCTATACTTACTACTGAAGAAATTAAAAAAGTGTTTAGGTTAGCATTTAATGAAATTAATGATAGATCAGATGATATTATTGATTGGGAAACTGCTTATAAGTTGTTTTTTGAAACTCAAGGTGAAAGTTTTGATAAATATTTAGATGCAACTGCTATAAATGATGATAAATTAGATTCTATAATAAAAGATTTAAATTTAGATGAAAAAGATGAAAATAGCATAAGAACTTTTGTTGTTGTTTTATCATTAATAGCTCAAGCTAGTGCTATTAAAAAATTAGTTCAAAAAATTGTAAATGAATATCATTCATAAGTAATTTATAAAGGAAATATATATTATATTAAATTTATTTAATTTTAATTAATTAAAAGAAATTATTGTAATATAAGTTTGATATTTATTTAAAGGATGTATTATATTAGTTTATTTATATTGAAGCTGCCAATTTAATTGGTAGCTTTTTTGTTATAATAAGTTTAGGAGGTTAAAAAGTATGGATTATGAGTGAGAGTATACAATTTAAAGAATCGGTAAGGGGTATTGTAGAATATGTATTAAAAGGTGGAAGCTTAGATGATAGGTTTGTATCTAGGAGAAGGGTATTAGAAGGAACAATTGCACATGGTAAACTTCAGAGAGATAATGAAAAGGTATATCAAGATTATGAAAAAGAAGTAATTTTAAAACATGAATTTTTAGTAAATAACATATCTTTAATTGTAGAAGGTAGAGCTGATGGAATAATAAAAGAAAATGGAAAAATTATTATTGAAGAAATAAAATCTACTTATAAAGATTTAAGTTACATAAACTTTGATTATAACTTATTGCATTGGGCACAAGGTAAATTTTATGGATATATTTATTGTGTTGATAATAATATAGATGAAATAGATATAAGATTAAGCTATTTTAATATAAATAATGATGAAGTAAGGTCATTTGATAAAACATACAACATATGTGAATTAGAACAATTTGTTTATTCATTAGTAAATAAGTATTTAGAAATTATAGTTATTAAAGAGGAGTTTAATAAAATTAAAAATGAAAGTATAAGGTTATTAAGTTTTCCTTTTTCATCATATAGAAAAGGGCAAAGAGAATTAGCTGTAAATTGCTTTAATACTATAAAACAAAATGGAATTTTATTTGCTCAAGCTCCAACAGGTATAGGAAAAACAATATCAACGATTTTTCCAGCACTAAAAAGTATTGGAGAAAATAGAGGAGAAAAAATAGTATATTTAACTGCAAAAACAATTACCAGAACTGTAGCACAAGAAGCATATTTAAAATTATATGATAAGGGACTTAAATTTAAAGTAGTAACTATAACTGCTAAAGAAAAGATATGCTTAAATAATGAAGTAAAATGCAATCCTGATGATTGTATATATGCAAAGGATTATTTTACAAAGATAAATAATGTAATAGCATCATTAATAAAAAAAGATGATAAGTTTTTTGAAGATGATATTATAGAATATGCAAAAATGTATAATATTTGTCCATTTCAACTATCATTGGATTTAAGTGAATGGTGTGATGGAATAATATGTGATTATAATTATGCTTTTGATCCTACTGTAAAATTAAAAAGAATATTTGAAGAAAGAAATGAAAAAAATATATTATTAATAGATGAAGCACATAATCTTGTAAGTAGAGCAAGAAATATTTATAGTTGTCAAATTGAAAAAAGTAAAATTGTAAATGTAAATAAAGTTATAAAAGGTAAGGTACCAAGATTATATAAAATATCTAATGCTATAAATAAAGAAATGATTTTAATAAGAAGAGAATTGGAAGAAATAAATGAAAATATAACTTATCATAATGAAATTTATCAAAATTTAATAAAATTAATGAAATCATTTATTAATGAAGCAGAAAGTTATTTAATTAAGGCAAAGGGAACTTTAGGATATGAAGATGTATTAGAATTTTATTATAGTGCTAGAAGTTTTATAGCTGTAAGTGAATTATATAGCAATAAATATACAACTATATTAAGAAAAGAAAAAAGTGAATTTATAATAAAGATATTTTGTATAAATCCATCTGAAAATTTAAAACAAACATTAAATGGAGCGTATTCAAGTATAATTTTTTCTGCTACATTATCTCCTATAAAGTATTATATGGATTTAATTGGAGGTGATGAAAAAAGCTTTAGAGTGAGGTTTGATTCACCTTTTAATAAGAAAAATTTATCTACTTATTTGTACAATTTAGATATGAGATATTTTAATAGAGAAAAAAATATAGATGTGTTGTGTAAGCTTATTAATCAATTTATAACTGAAGTAAAAGGTAATTATATGGTATTTTTACCCTCATTTGAGTATTTAGGAAAGGTATATGAAAAATATATTGATATATATGGGGATAATGGTACAATAATTCAAGAAGAAAACTTATCGGAAGAAAAAAAGAAAGAATATTTGGAACAGTTTTCTTTAAAAACAAATATAGTTGGATTTACTGTTGTTGGTGGTATGTTTTCAGAAGGAATAGATTTGCCAGGAGATAAACTAATAGGAGCTATTATAGTAGGTGTAGGATTTCCTAAGGTTTCTATAGAAAATAACATAATACAAGATTATTTTGAGAAAAATGGATTTGATTATTCATATACTTATCCTGGAATAAATAAGGTTCTTCAATCTGTAGGGAGAGTTATACGAACAGAAAATGATAAGGGAAGAGTATTATTAATAGATAATAGATATAGTAGTTATAAATATAAAGCTATGTTGCCTTCAGAATGGGATATAAAAAATTATAAGTTACTCAATTAGCTAAAATTTAAAAATAAGTATAAAATAAATCATTAATTAAATAAAAAAGATAAAACATACAATATATTATAAAATAATAGAAAGGAAATATGGTGATATTATGTCGAATACAGTAGAAAGCAAAAAGAGAGGTTTTTTCGGCTTTATAATCTACTTTATAGTTAAAATTAAAGAAGATGATATTTTTGCATTAGGTGCTCAATTAGCATATTATTTAATATTATCATTTTTTCCTTTTTTAATTTTCCTACTAACATTAATAGGATTTAGTAATTTAGATTCTATGGAGGTATTAGGAGGATTAAGGGCCATATTACCTACAAGTGTATTTGAACTTGTTTATAATATAGTAATAGAAGTAATCGAAAAACAAAATACAGGATTATTAGGGGCATCTTTATTATTGGTAGTTTGGTCAGCATCATCAGCATTTAGGGCTGTTATTAAAGGCGTAAATAAAGCCTATGGAATAAAAGAAAATAGATCATTTATAAAAAGAGCAATAATAGCAATGATTTGTACTTTTGCATTAGCTTTTGTAATTATATTAACATTGGTAATGCTTGTATTTGGTAGATTAATAGGAGATTTATTGACAACGTATTTGCCTTTTCCAGAGATTGTATCTAAAGTTTGGAATTTCATTAGATACGGCATGGTTTTATTTATTATGATTTGTATATTTGCAGGAATATATAGATATACTCCATCTAAGAGACTTAAGTGGAGAGAGGTTTTTCCAGGCGCGGCAGTATGTACTATTGGATGGCTTATTGTATCTTTATGTTTTTCATTTTATATAAATAATTTTAGTAGTTACTCAAAGATATATGGAGGATTAGGAGCAGTAATTGTATTAATTACTTGGCTTTATATAACATCAATAATATTTATAGCTGGTGGAGAGATAAATTCTGTTATTGGAATTAGAAAAGAAATAAGGCTTAGAGAGTAAAAATTACATTTTTTTGAATAGAAAATTTTGAAGTGGTTAGACTCAAAAATAAAATATTCAGGAGGTGTAATAAAATGAATAAAATAGTGTTGTTAGGAAAACTTATAAAGGATCCTGAACTTAAAACTATAGAAAATGGCGAAAAGGTTTTTACTAGATTTATAATTGCTGTAGATAGAAATTTTAAGTCAGCAGATGGAACAAGAAAGGCAGATTTAATACCAGTAACTATATGGGGAAGAAAAGCTGAAGTAGTTTGTAAATATATGAGAAAAGGGAGCTATATAAGTTTAAGTGGTAGATTAAAAACTGGTAGTTATGAAGATAAGCAAGGAAATAAAAAATATATAGCAGAAGTTGTTGCAGAAGACTTTAAGTTTGTAGGAAATAAAAGAGATATAAGACAAGACAATGAAGTTAGTGGTGGAGATAATTAAAGTGGGTTGGAGATTGTATTAAAAGCAATCTTCAACCTTTTTTTTATATATATTTTATGATTTTAATATCTTTCGACATATGTTAACTAATTCATGGTATTTATAAATATATACACAATATAATAACTTCTGAAAAAAGTGCAATAAATTACAATTATGTTGAATAGTAAAGAAAATTTTTTAAACCATTATCCTACGGTTTGACATAATTTTAATTTGCTTTATGGTATTGTTTAATTATTAAATAATATGAAGAGGAGAGAAGTATTATGAAGATTAAAAAAACTTTAAGTAAATTAGTTAGTTTTGATGATAGGGAAAGTAAATATATTTATAGAATCATTGAAAATACAGTAAAAAATAGACAAGCTTTTGGAATTGAGATTGAAAGACAAGATTTAAATTGTGGAGAGGTTATAAATTTAGAAAGAGATACTATAACTATAGTAGCAAGCAATGAGAAAAAAGCAGAAGATATTTTAGTATTATTATTTAATAATTTAGTTTCACCAATTCATTTAATTGATGTAGTTGGTGAATATTCTGATTTATGTGTAAATGACTTTGGGTTTTAAATTAATTTACATAAATAAATTACAATATATATTTAACTAAAGAGGTGTTTTATGATATTAGGAGTTGGGACAGATATAATTGAAATTGACAGAATAAAAAGAGCAATGGATAATACATCGGGATTTTTAGAAAGGATATTTACTGATAAAGAAATAAAGTATTTATCTGAAAATTCAAATAGAATAGAAAGTATTGCTGGGAATTTTGCTGTAAAGGAAGCTGTTAGTAAAGCATTGGGAACAGGAATAAGGGGATTTACTTTTAAAGAAATTGAAGTATTCAGAGATAATTTAGGAAAACCAGTAGTAAATGTATCTGAAAATGTAAGAAAGTTAATAAAAGCTAAAGATTATTTATTTAATGTTTCTATATCTCATAATAAAACTATGGCAATTGCATTTGTGGTTTTAGAAGAGTGTTAATCTACATAATACAAAATAATGTTAAAAGTTAAATTTATCTATTTAACTTAATAATAAATTATGAATAAAATATATATTTACTTAATATTAGTAATAATGAAACAGTGGTTATGGGAGGAGCTATGAAAAAGAAAATAATCATTTCATTATTATTAATAATACCTTTTATATCAATTCTTCTTGTTATTATTTTTAGAGCAAATTTTTTACCTAACAATCAAGAAATAATTAGAGAATTGAAGAGTATAAAATGTTATGAAACAAAAGTTAAGTACATAGTAAAGAATGCTAAAGGGGAAGAACGAGAAGATACTAATCAATATTATTCAAGCGATTATGGATTTAGGATAGAGTTTGGGGATGAGAAAGTAAAGATCTATAAAAATGATAATATATATGTAAAAGATAGTTTAGATGATAGTGAATATGTATTAGATGAAGGGATGGATATGCTTCATTCCCTAGCATTTATGAATAAAATATTATCATATCCGCTTAAAAGTAATTCCATAAAAGAAGGGCAAGAAGAATGGGGAGATGAAATATACATTCAAGTTGATACAGAATTATTCTTGGAAAATGAACATTTTGATACTGCCAGAATATTTATAAATAAAAAAACTAAAACACCAATAGGTATTATAGTATACGATAAAGAAGGAAATGATTCATTAAGAATAATATATTATGACTTTAAGAAGGTTAAGGGATTTGATGAATCTATATTTAATTAAGGGGAGCTTAGAGGTACTGAATTATTATTTTGTATAAAAACGTAATGATTAATATTAAAAACACAAAAGATAAATAATTATATGAAGATAATATATTTGAAAATTTAGCCTATTAAAATATTTAATTTATTAGAATATATTTAAGATGAAATAGTGGGTACATAGTGATTACTAAGAATAATCATATAATAACACTTTAAAATAATAGAATTTGTGGTAAATATAGAAAATGTGTTATTTAAAGGTCTTTCTATTTACAAAATGACATTATTTGAAATATAATTTTATTATATGTAGAAAAATAGAGCTCTTAGGAGGACCAAAATGTCAAAAAAAATAGATAACACAATAATTTTTAAATTTAAAAATGATTTAAAAAAAAGTAGTAAATTTATTAAGGAAAGTTTAATAGTATATAGTGATGATAACGAATCATGTGAATTCTTTGAATTAATGAAGAATGGTTACAAGGAAATGTCGAAAATTAATTTAGAAATAGCAGGATGCGGAAGTTCATCACAAAAGTCACTTAAATATAAATTCGATGATATAAATGAATATGAGAAATGGCTGTGCGGAGTGTGATATTTTTAATGACTACTATGGTTGTAAAAAGAGGGGATATTTTTTATGCAGATTTAAGTCCGGTTATAGGTTCAGAACAAGGTGGAATTAGACCAGTTATTATAATACAAAATGATATAGGAAATAAGTATAGTCCTACTGTTATTGTAGCAGCTATAACTTCTCAAATTAATAAGGCTAAGCTTCCAACACATGTTGAAATTTCTTCAGAAGAATACGGACTAAATAGAGATTCGGTTGTTCTTTTGGAACAGATAAGGACATTAGATAAAAAAAGATTAAAAGAAAAAATAGGGCATATGACTGAAACAGATATGAAAAAGGTAGATAAATCATTACTTATAAGTATAAGTCTAGCTTAAGTAATTTAATAATATAATTAATGGGGCTGTCGCACTAAAACTTTTATACACAATATATTGTTTTAAAAAATAAAAATCAACACAATATATTGTAGTGTTTATTATTAATGCGACATCCCCTTTAATTATACATTAAATTATAATATTAATTCAAAAACAATTAATAATGTATACTATTTTGTGTAAGTGTTATACTTTTTGAAAAAATAGTGTATACAAATAATTTGTGGTATGATAAAATAAATTTGGGTAATTTATATAATTATAGAGTATAATAAAGAATATTAATATAAATTGTTGTAACGGAGGTTTACAAATGGTTAATAATGTAGAAGAATTAAAATCAATATCTAAATTAATAAGAAAAGATATAGTTTCAATGTTAACAGAATCAGCATCAGGACATCCAGGTGGGTCTTTATCTGCTGCAGATATAGTAACTACACTTTTCTTTAAAGAAATGAATATAGATCCAAACAATCCTAAAAATCCAAATAGAGATAGATTTGTATTATCAAAGGGCCATGCAGCACCAGTTTTATATAGTGCATTAGCTAGAAAGGGATTTTTTCCTGTAGAGGAATTATCTACTTTAAGAAAATTTGGTTCAAGATTACAAGGACATCCAAGTATGAAATGTTTGCCAGGAATAGATATGTCAACAGGTTCATTAGGACAAGGAATTTCTTCAGCTGTAGGAATGGCTTTAGCTGGAAAATTAGATAAAAAGGATTATAGAGTATATACTATTTTAGGTGATGGTGAATTAGAAGAAGGGCAAGTTTGGGAAGCTGCTATGTGTGCAGCACATTATAAGTTAAATAATTTAACTGCCTTTGTGGATTTTAATGGTCTACAAATAGATGGGAATATAGAAGAGGTTATGAATCCATCTCCAATAGATAAAAAGTTTGAAGCTTTTGGATGGAATGCATTAGTCATTGATGGACATAATTATGATGAGATAATAGATGCAATAGAAAAGGCAAGAAATTGTAAAGATATGCCTACAGTAATAGTTTGTAAGACTATTAAAGGTAAAGGTGTATCATTTATGGAAAATGATGCAGGATGGCATGGTGTGGCACCAAGTAAGGAACAATGTGAAAAAGCTTTAGCTGAGATTGGAGGAAACAGATAATGAGTAATAAGATAGCTACAAGAGAAGCATATGGAAAAGCATTAGCAGAATTAGCAAAAGAAAATGAAAATGTAGTAGTATTAGATGCAGATTTATCTAAGTCTACTAAAACAGCTGATTTCAAAGCTGTTTCTCCAGAAAGATTTTTTAATATGGGTATTGCTGAAGCAAATATGATGGGAGTTGCGGCTGGATTATCAACTTGTGGTAAAATTCCATTTGTAAGTACTTTTGCAATGTTTGCAGCAGGAAGAGCTTTTGAACAAATAAGAAATTCAATTTGTTATCCTAAATTAAATGTTAAAGTTTGTGCTACACATGCAGGATTAACTGTTGGGGAAGATGGAGCATCTCACCAAACTGTTGAAGATTTATCATTAATGAGAAGTATACCAAATATGGTAGTTATATCACCAGCAGATGCTGTTGAAACTAAAGCAGCAATAAAGACTATAGCAAATTATGAAGGGCCTTGTTATGTAAGATTAGGAAGAGCTGCAGTTAATGTAATAAATGATGAAAAAACTTATGAATTTAAATTAGGAAAAGGTGTTACTTTAGCAGATGGAAAGGATATTACTATAATAGCAACAGGTATAATGGTTGATGCGGCTATGGAAGCAAGACAAATTTTAGCTAACGATGGAGTTAGTGCAAAGGTTATAAATATACATACAATTAAACCTTTAGATAATGAATTAATAGTTAAATCTGCTAAGGAAACAGGTGCTATTGTAACTGCTGAAGAGCATAGCATAATAGGGGGATTAGGTTCTGCAGTAGCAGAAGCTGTTACTACAGAATATCCAATACCAGTTTTAAGAGTTGGAATTAAAGATGTATTTGGAGAAAGTGGTAAGCCAGAAGAATTATTAAAGGCTTATAATTTAACAGCTCAAGATATAGTTAATAAAGTTAAAGAAGCAATTATTTTAAAAAATAAATTTTAATATATACCACAAACAGCTATTTACCACTGAAACTGCGATTTAAAATCGCAGTTTTTTTATTATCAAATAAGGTATTTAATAGAAAAGTGTGTTAAAATACATAGGATAAAATAATATATAATGAGGAAAAATAATACAAAAAGTTATTTTATAAGGAGTAAGTGTATGAAAAGAGAGAGTATTAAAGAATTTGCTCTAATTACAATTGGAATATTTTTAGTTGCAATTTCAGTAGTTTATTTTTTTGAACCTAATAATATTGCTGCAGGTGGAATAACTGGTTTAGCAATTGTAATAAATCATTATATACCATTTATATCTATAGGACCCTTAGTTTTAATGATGGATGCTATTTTATTTATAGTTGCATTAATAGTATTAGGAGCAAAGTTTGGAGCTAAAACTATATATTCAAGTTTTTTATTATCAACATCAATGTGGATAATGCAAACTTTTATACCAATTAATATTACTAATGATTTGATATTAGCAACTATATTTGGTACATTAATATCTGCAGTTGGAATGGCAATAGTATTTAATGCTAATGCATCAACTGGAGGAACTGATATAATTGCAAAAATTTTAAATAAATTTTTTCATATTGAAATAGGAAAATCCTTATTAATAGTTGATTTTTTAGTAACTTTATTAGGTGCAGTTACTTTTGGAATAAATATTGGGTTATATGGTCTATTAGCAGTTATAATTAATGGAGTGGTTATAGATAATATAATAGCTGGATTTAAAACTAAAAGTGAAATCACAATAATAAGTGAAAAAAATAAAGAAATAAGTAAGTTTATTTTAGATGATTTAGAAAGAGGGTGTACTTTTATTAAAGGTATTGGAGGATTTACAGGAAAAGATACTTCAATATTATATACTGTGTTAGATAGAAATGAATTTATAAAATTAAAAAATAAAATTAAAGAAATAGATAAAAATGCATTTATAACAGTTGGTGAGGTTCATGAGGTTATGGGAGAAGGTTTTATTGGAATAGACGAAGATTAAATTAAGATAGGAGATAATTATGCAAAAGATTAAAGAATATTTACTAATAACAATTGGAGTAGCATTAACAGCAATTGCACTTGAGTATTTCTTTTTTCCATGCGATATAGCAGCTGGAGGAGTTTCAGGTATAGGATTAGTTATAAATAAGGTTTTTGGATTAGATACTAGTGTAGTCATTCTTGTTCTTAATATTGTATTATTTGCATTAGCTTTTGTTGTATTAGGAAAAGGCTTTGGTGCAAAAAGTATTTATGCAACAATAATGTTATCTGTATTTATGTGGATAATTGAAAATGTTTTTAAGCCAACTGTACTTACTGAAAATATGTTTTTAGCAAGTGTATTTGGATCAATTATTTTAGGAATGGGAGCTGCAATAGTTTTTCATCAAGATGCTTCTACAGGAGGAACTAGCATAATAGCAGCTATAATAAGTAAATTTACGCCTATTGGTATAGGAATTTCTGTTTTACTTACAGATTCATTTGTTTGTATGGCAGCAATAAGTGTTTTTGGGGTTGATAAGGGATTATTTGGATTCTTTAGTGTTATTTTAATTGGGTTGATAATAGATAAATTTATTGATGGATTTAATACATGTAAACAAGTATTTATAATAACAGCAAAGGAAAAAGAAATAGTAAATCATATAATCAAAAATATTGATAGAGGATGTACAGTACTTAATGGAAATGGTGGATATACAGGAAGTGATATAAAAGTAATTTATACTGTTTTAAGTACTAAAGAGTTTATTGAGTTAAAAAAATCTATAAAAAATATAGATCCAAATGCATTTTTAACTGTAAATGAATCTACAGAGGTTTTAGGAATGGGATTTACAGAATATTAATCATAATAGTAATATTAGGTAAATATAGCTTAAATATTGGTATTATAGATAGTTGTATGTTATAATGGCTTTATAGTTTGTCAAGATATAGAAATGAATGTTATAAAGAGGTGTATTTATGATAGAGTTTAAGGGCGTTTCTAAGGTATATGATAATAATGTAAAAGCATTATCAAATGTAAATATAAAAATTAATTCAGGAGATTTTGTTTTTCTAGTTGGTCCTTCTGGAGCAGGTAAATCTACTTTTATAAAAATGTTATTAAAAGAAGTAGAGCCAACAATGGGAGAAATTATAGTTGCAGATAAAGAATTATCTAAGGTAACTAGAAGACAAACACCATACTATAGAAGAAAAATAGGTATGGTATTCCAAGATTTTAGGTTAATACCAACTTTAAATGTATATGAAAATGTTGCCTTTGCAATGAGAGTTGTTGAAGCATCACAAAGAGAAATTAGAAAAAGAGTACCTATGGTATTGTCATTAGTTGGATTATCACATAAATATAAAATGTTTCCTAATGAATTATCAGGAGGAGAACAACAAAGAGTATCATTAGCAAGGGCTATTGTTAATAATCCATCAGTACTAATTGCTGATGAGCCTACTGGAAACCTTGATCCAGAAACAGCAAAAGAGATTATGGGATTATTAGAAGATATAAACAAGGCAGGAACTACTATATTAATGGCTACGCATGCAAAAGACATAGTTGATAATATGCAAAAGAGAGTTATAGCTATTGATAAGGGAATGATAGTAAGAGATGATAGAAAGGGGATGTACGAAAATGAAAATTAGCACGTTAAACTATTTTATAGTCGATGCATTTAAGAGCATAAAGAGAAATAGGACAATCAGTTTTGCTGCTATGATTACAGTATTAATAACATTTTTCGTTTTTGGTACATTTACTTTATTAGCATTAAATTTCAATAAAAGTATTGAAGATGTAGCATCAAAGATTCAAATTCAAGTGTATCTTAGAGAAGATATAAAATTAGTTGATCAAAAAGAAATAGAATTAAAGCTATTGGAATCTCCTCAAGTTAGTGAAGTTAAATATGAATCAAAAGATGAAGCTTTTTTAAATTTAAAAGAAAATTTAGGAAGCAATGAAGGTTTATTAGAAGGATATGATTTAAATAATAATCCACTACCAAGTTCATTTATAGTTAATTTAAAGGATCCATCTTATGCTGAAGAAGTAGCTAAATTAGTTGAAGGTATGACTGGTGTTGAAGGTATAGGAAATCAACAAGAAGTTATTGATACAATAAGTAAGTTTGTTGATGTAGTTCAAATAGTTGGTATAGGTTTATTTATAGTATTTATTGGTGTATCTGTATTCTTAATAATGAATACAATAAAGCTTACAGTTTACTCAAGAAGAAGAGAAGTTGGAATTATGAAGTTTGTTGGAGCAACAGACTGGTTTATTAGATGGCCATTTGTTATTGAAGGTATAGTAATTGGTGCTATTGGGGCATTATTATCAAGTATAGTTTTATATTTTGCATATAATGCAGTATTTAAATGGATAGTTTCATCTATGTTTATAGTAAATTTAGTACAACCTCAATTTGTTTTAACTACATTATTAGCTTGTTTTGTTGGCGGAGGAATATTAATTGGAGCTATAGGAAGTATATTTGCATTAAGAAAATTCTTAATTGTATAGTATATAGAGTATGTTAATTAGGCAAAAATATATATAGAAATTATTTAAAAACTACAACTCATTAATTATTATGGGTTGTAGTTTTAAGCAAATAAGGGGTAAAATTAAATAAATATTAATATACAGAAAGGAGATAAGTATTTATGGATAATTTAAATGGAGAAGAAATTAAGCCAAGGAAAAAAACACATAAATTCTTAAAAGGTTTAATAGTAATAGTATTTGCTTTAGTAACTTATTTTGCAGCTTTTTACTTAGGAAATAACTTAGCAACTAAGGGAATAGTTATAGGTGGAGCTGTTCCTAAAAAAGCAGTTGCAGACTTAGAGGAAATTGGAGATTCAGGGAAATATTCTAATTTATTTAATTTGCGAAGTATGTTATTTTCCATGTATGATGGAGAAATAGATGATGAAAAACTTCTTGAAGGTGCAATGAAGGGAATGGCAAATGCAGTTGGAGATCCATATACAGTTTATATGGATAAAGAAGAATTTAATAAATTTATGGAATCAAGTCAAGGAAGCTTTTATGGAATAGGAGCTCAATTAGGAGTTAGAGATAATAATATAACTATAATAGCACCTGTTGAAGGTTCACCAGCAGAACAAGCTGGACTTAAAGCTGGAGACATAATTTTAAAAGTTGATGATTATGAAGTAACAGATTTAAATACAGAGGCAGTTGTTTCAAGAGTTAGGGGTAATCAAGGAGAACCAGTTACACTAACTATTAAACGTGAAGGAATTGAAGAGCCATTTGAAGTAACCATAGTTAGAGCTGAAATTAAAACAGAATCAGTAAAAGGTGAAATTATTGAAGATGGAATTGGATATATTCAAATAAGTACTTTTAGCGATGAAGAAGTAAGTGATAAGTTTACTGAAAAATTAAATGAATTAAAAAATGAAGGAATGAAAAAACTAATATTAGATTTAAGAGGAAACCCAGGTGGATACTTAAATGAATGTGTTAAAATTGCTTCTAATTTTATTCCAGAAGGAGAAGTAGTAACTTATACAATTGATAAATATAATAAAAAGGTTGTTTCAAATTCAATTGGAGGAGATGCAATTGGAGTTCCACTAGTTGTACTTGTTGATGGTGGAAGTGCAAGTGCATCAGAGGTTGTTACAGGAGCATTAAGAGATCATGGAGCTGCTATAACAATAGGAACAACTACATTTGGAAAAGGAATAGTTCAACAATTAAAGGTATTGCCAAATGATATGGGAGGACTTAAAGTTACAACTTCTAAGTATTATACTCCAAATGGAGAAAATATTCATGGTACTGGAATAACACCAGATATTACAGTGGAAATTCCACAAGAAATATTAGAAAAGGATTATGATAGAAACATTGATCCACAATTTAAAAAGGCTCTAGAGGTAATTAGAGATAAGAATTAAGTAGGAGGCTCAGTATGGATTTAATAATTAATAGTTTAAAATCTGTATCAATAGCAATAATTGAGCCAATGCATTTACTTATGCTTTTTATATTTGGGATAATATTTTATTTTAAAAATATTAGAATTGTATCAATCCAAAAAATGACATTAGGAGAGGGGGTTAATACACCCCTTGAATTAACATTGTCTCAAATTGTATTTGGCATACTAGCAGGTGCAGTTGGTACTGTTATATTAACGGTACTAGGAGTTTCATTTAATGAAACCTCAGGTATAGAATTTATATTTATGATATCAATACTATGTTTGTTTTATAAGAAAAAGTATGTATCATATGCTTATTCAGCAGCAATTTTAGGTATGATAGGAATTATATTAAAAGTAGCAAGTAATATTACTGGAATAAGGTTATTAATGGATATAAATGTAGTATCATTAATAACACTTGTTGGAGTAATATATATACTTGAAGGAATATTGATAATGTTTGATGGAAGTAGAGGGGCAATACCTGTATTTACAAAAAAAGAAGATAAGATAATTGGAGGATTTTCCTTTAGTAGATATTGGCCTATTCCAATAGCTATATTAATGATTTTTACTAATAGTTCATCACCAGCAGATTCAATTTATTTAAATGCTAGTTCATGGTGGCCAATATTAAATAAAAGCCAAACATTAAGCTTAATAGCTTCTGCTATGGTAGCAACCATACCTATATACGGAATACTTGGATATGGAAATGTTACTTTTACTCAAGAAAAAAAGAAAAAGTCATTAAGAAGTGGCACAGTTATTTTAATTTATGGTATTTCAATTGTATTAATAGCTCAATTAGCAACGCTTAATATACTGGGACAAATAATATCTATTATTTATCTACCATTAGTTTATGAATTTATTATGAGATATGAAGCTAATGTAGAAAAAAAGGGTCAATATTTATACGTTAGTGATGATGAAGGAATAATGATTCTTGAAGTTACTCCAAATTCGCCAGCATATGAAGTTGGAGTTAAGCGTGGAGATAAAATTATAGAAGTAAATGGAGAAAAAATAAAATCAGAAGTTGATATATTTAAAGCTATTAAAGAAAGTATATTTAAGATTTCTATTAAGATAAAGAATAATTCGGGACAAGTATTAGAATATAATATACAACCTAGAAATAAAATATTAGGGGTGCTTTTAGTACCTAAAATGGTTAAAAGAGAAGATATGATTGAAATAAATCAAGAAGATTTAAAAGATATAATTAATGAAATTAAGAATAAAAAATAGAGGAAAGTTTATACTGACCTCTATTTTTTGTTATAAAAGTTTTGAAAATGGTGAATATAAAAAGTAAAATATATTTAAGAAAATAAGAAAAATTTGGAGTTGATATATATGGGAAACTTTAAGATACATTCTAAATTTAAGCCAATGGGAGATCAACCTGTAGCTATAGAAAGTTTAGTATCAGGATTAAATAAAAATGAAAAGTTCCAAACACTATTAGGGGTAACTGGATCAGGTAAAACATATACAATGGCAAATATAATTGAAAAAGTACAAAAGCCAACTATAGTTTTAGCTCATAATAAAACACTAGCAGCACAGTTATGTTCGGAGTTTAAAGAATTCTTTCCAAATAACATAGTAGAATACTTTGTATCTTATTATGATTATTATCAGCCAGAAGCATATGTGCCTCAAACAGATACCTTTATTGAAAAAGATGCTTCTATAAATGATGAAATAGATAAGTTAAGGCATTCTGCTACATCTGCATTATTTGAAAGAAGAGATGTAATAATAGTAGCTTCTGTATCATGTATATATGGGTTAGGTAATCCAGATGAGTATAAGAAATTAACTATTTCACTGAGAGTAGGAATGGAAAAAGAGAGAGATGAAATAATTAAAAGGCTTATAGAAATTCAATATGAAAGAAATGATATTGATTTTGCAAGAGGTACTTTTAGAGTTAGAGGTGATTCATTAGATATTATTCCAGCTTCATCATCAACTAAGGGAATTAGGATAGAGTTCTTTGGAGATGAAATTGATAGAATAAGAGAATTTGATGTTTTAACAGGAAAGATATTGGGTGAAAGAGAGCATGTTGCAATTTTCCCAGCATCTCACTTTGCTGCATCACAAGAAACATTAAATAAAGCAATAAGAGAAATTGAAGATGAATTAGAGGAAAGATTAAGAGAATTAACATCACAAGATAAATTATTAGAAGCTCAAAGGCTAAGACAAAGAACAAATTATGATATAGAAATGATTAAGGAAATGGGATATTGTAGTGGAATTGAAAATTATTCAAGAGTTTTAGATGGAAGAGCACCTGGAACTCCGCCAAAAACATTATTAGATTACTTTCCTGATGATTATTTAATGTTTATAGATGAAAGTCATGTTACTTTACCACAGGTAAGAGCAATGTATGCAGGTGATAGGTCAAGAAAAGATACATTAGTTGATTATGGATTTAGGCTTCCTTGTGCTTATGATAATAGACCACTTAAGTTCAATGAATTTGAAAGTAAAATTAATCAACTTATATTTGTTTCTGCAACGCCAGGTCAATATGAATTAGATCATTCAACTAATATAGCAGAACAAATAATAAGGCCTACAGGACTTTTAGATCCAATTGTTGAAATAAGGCCAGTTACAGGTCAGATAGATGATTTATATGCAGAAATAATTAAAACAACGGAAAGGGGATTTAGAACATTAGTTACAACGCTAACTAAAAAAATGGCTGAGGATTTAACAAAGTACTTAACTCAATTAGGAATTAAAACTACTTATATGCATTCTGATATAAAGACTATTGAAAGAATGGAGATAATAAGAAATTTAAGATTAGGTGAATTTGATGTACTTGTTGGAATAAACCTTTTAAGAGAAGGCCTAGATATTCCAGAAGTTGCTCTTGTTGCAATTTTAGATGCAGACAAGGAAGGATTTTTACGTTCTGAAACATCTATGGTCCAAACTATAGGAAGAGCTGCTAGAAATTCTGAAAGTAAAGTAATTATGTATGCAGATAAAATGACTGGGTCTATGGATAGAGCTATTAAAGAAACAAATAGAAGAAGAGAAATTCAAATGAACTACAATAAAGAACATGGAATTGTTCCTAAAACTATAATTAAAGGAATTAGAGATGTAATTGAAGCAACAAAGGTTGCAGAAGATTCCTCAGAATATAATGTAAATAATGATTCAATTTCATTAAGTGAAAAGGACAAGAAGAAGTTAATTAAGCAATATACTGAGGAAATGAAAGAAGCAGCTAAAAATCTTCAATTTGAAAGAGCAGCAGAGCTTAGAGATATGATTAATGATTTAAAAGAAAAATAATTTTTTAGGAAATTTATAATAGGATATTGATTTTAATAAAATAATGGAGTTTGAGAGGGAAAGATGCTAAAAATAAAAAATTTTTCAAAAGAATATTCAAAGGGTAAAAAAGCAGTTGATAATATATCTTTAACTGTAAATAGTGGGGAGATATTTGGATTTATAGGTCACAATGGTGCAGGAAAAACAACAACGATTAAATCTATAGTTGGAATATTAGAATTTAGTGAAGGGGATATATTAATAGATAGTAAATCTATTAAGAAAAATCCTATAGAATGTAAAAAAGTAATGGCATATATTCCAGATAATCCAGACCTTTATGAAGCTTTAACTGGAATACAATATTTAAGCTTTATTGCAGATATTTATAAAATAAGTAAAGAACAAAGAGAAAAATTAATTAAGTATTATGGAGATAAGTTTGAGCTAACTAAATATCTAGGAGATTTAATTTCTTCATATTCTCATGGTATGAAACAAAAGTTAGCAATAATATCAGCATTAATTCATAAACCAAGGTTATTAATATTAGATGAACCATTTGTTGGGTTAGACCCTAAAGCTTCTCATACACTTAAGGAAATAATGAGGGAACTTTGCAATGAAGGTAGTGCAATATTCTTTTCAACTCATGTATTGGAGGTAGCAGAAAAATTATGTGATAAGATTGTAATTATTAAAGAGGGAAAAATAGTTGCAGAAGGGACTACTGAACAAGTTAAAGGTAATAATTCTTTAGAAGAAGTGTTTATGGAGTTGATTGGTAATGAGTAATTTATTTATTTTATTAAAAAATTCATTTATAAATAGCACAGGAATTAATTCTTTGTCTAAAGGAGTTAATACTTCTAATGAAAAGAAGAAGTTATTAATTACTACAGCTACTTTATTATTAATAGCATCAGTAATATGCTTTTTATCAACAGCATATTCAATTACATTAGCTAAAGTATTAAAACCAATGGGATATTTAGATTTAATATTAATAGTTGCTGTATTATTTTCATGTATTTTAAGCTTTATAACATCAATATATAAAGCGCAAGGAACATTATTTAGTTCAAAAGATTACGATTTATTAATGGCTTTACCTATAAGAAATAGTACAATATTAACTAGTAAAATATTAAGTTTAATGTCTATAAACTATATAGGAACAGCACTTGTAATAGTACCGGCTTCAATAGTATATTTTATCTATAATGGAAGTTTATCATGGATTTTCTTCATTATATTAATAATAGGGTTAATATTTATACCAATGATTCCAATAATAGCAGCTTCAATAATAGCTGTTGCTATAACATTTATATCATCAAGATTTAAGCATAAAAATATAGTAACTACAGTTGTTGGTATGATAGCATTTTTATTAATTATGATACTTTCAATGAATATGCAAAATTATATTAATGAATTTATTGCAAATAGTGACTCAATAGTAAAAGGACTATCTAGCATATATCTACCAGCAATGTATTTAAAAGAAGCTTTAGTAAATTATGATATATTTGCTTTAATAAAGTTTATACTAATATCAATAGTTCCATTTTTAATATTTATTTTGGTATTTAGTAAGACATTTAAAGTTATAAATGGGAAATTATCAGAAAGCTATAAAAAGGCAAATTATAAGGTGTCAAAGTTAGAAGCAAGCAGTGTAATAAAATCATTGATTACGCAAGAACTAAGAAGATACTTTGCAACACCTATTTATGTTATGAATACAGCGTTTGGGATGGTATTATTAGTTGCAGCATCCATTGCAACGTTATTTGTAAGTAAAGAAACGTTAGTGGAATTTTTGGGGTATCCTGAGATAGCTAATATGATTCCAGTTGCAATATTAGTTTTCTTAGTATTTACTATTGGACTATCTTGTACAACAAATTCATCAATATCATTAGAAGGAAATAGGTTATGGATATTAAAATCATTGCCAATAGAACCTAATGATATCTTTAAGGGTAAAATAATAACTAATTTAATAATAACAATTCCAGCATCAATTATAGCAAATGTATTTTTTTATATAGGATTAAAGTTCGATATAAAGTATTTAATATTTAACTTAGTAATTAGTATAGTATTTGCAATTGTATCAGCTATATTAGGAATAATAATTAATTTATATTTTCCAAAGATGGAGTGGACAAATCCAACAACAGTAGTAAAGCAAAGCGCAAGTGTAATGATTACTATTTTGGGAATATTGATATTAATATTAGTAGTTGTAGCAGTATCAGTTGTATTAGTTAAAGTATTCAATATTACAAATATGATGATTATTTTAAGTTCAATATTAATTATATTTTTAATATATCTATTTGTTTCAATTAAGATATTGAATTATATAGGTAATGAGAAATTTAGTAGATTATAAAAATATTAATTTTATGAAAATGAAATAAAAATAGTTATGATAAATGCAAGTGAATTCATGAAATGTATTTGCTTGTATTTTTTTATAAACAGGTGATATAAAATATTAGTGATACTTTAAGTAAATATGTTGTGATGTAAATATATAAAAATATAAGATAAGTCTTGTAAATATTAATCATGAAATTTATTGACAATAAAAATCAATAAACCTAAAATATAATAAAGAGAATATTTGTTCGGGATTAAAGAAAAGAAATTATGACAAAAATAAAATAATGAAGTATATCGAAGAGGGTAGAAAAATGAAAGATAAGATTATAGTAAAAGGTGCAAGAGTACATAATTTAAAAAATGTTTCTCTAGAAATTCCTAGAGATAAATTAATAGTATTTACTGGATTATCAGGTTCAGGTAAATCTTCTTTAGCATTTGATACATTATATGCAGAAGGGCAAAGAAGATATGTTGAGTCTTTATCAGCATATGCAAGACAATTTTTAGGGCAAATGAATAAGCCTGATGTAGATTATATTGAAGGTTTATCACCAGCAATATCAATAGATCAAAAAACAACTAGCAAAAATCCAAGGTCTACAGTTGGAACAATTACTGAAATTTATGATTATTTAAGATTATTATATGCAAGAATAGGAATTCCACATTGTCCTAAGTGTGGAAAGGTAATAAGCAAGCAGTCTGTGGATCAAATTGTGGATCAAGTAATGGCACTTGGGGATAAAACTAAAATTCAAATTTTAGCTCCAATAATTAGAGGGAAAAAAGGGACGCATGAAAAAGTTTTAGATAATATAAAGAAAAATGGATATGTAAGAGCTAGGGTTGATGGAGAAATATATGAGTTAGCTGAAGAGGATATAAAGCTTGAAAAGACTAAAAAGCATAATATTGAAGCTGTTATAGATAGACTTATTATAAAAGAAGGCATGGAAGGAAGATTAAGTGATTCATTAGAAGCGGCATTAAGATTAGCAGAAGGATTAGTAATTATAAACGTAATTGGCGATAAAGATATATTATTTAGTGAAAATTTTGCATGTGCTGATTGTGGAATTAGTATACAAGAATTTGAGCCGAGAATGTTTTCATTTAATGCCCCATATGGAAAATGTGATAAATGTGATGGCTTAGGAACTTTAATGGAAATAGATCCAAACTTAGTTATTCCAAATAAGAACCTAAGTGTTATGGAAGGTGCTATAGCAACATGGGGAGAAGGAAGGTTAAAGGAAGATTCATGGACGTATGCAATATTACAAGCCTTAAGCAAAGAATATGATTTGGATTTAAATAAGCCAATAAAGGAGTTATCTAAAGAACATTTAGATTTATTATTATATGGAACTGATGGGCATAAATTATCAATAACATATACTAAGGATGGAGTAAAAGGATTATATTCTTATTCATATGATGGAGAAATTAATTCATTAATAAAAAGATATAAGGAAACTAATTCAGATGTTATAAAGAATGAAATAGAACAATACATGAGTAATAAGGCATGTCCAAAATGTAAAGGAGCAAGACTTAATAATGAAGTTTTAGCAGTTACAGTTGGTGGTAAAAATATATATGAATTTACTAAGATGTCAATTAAGGAAGAACTTGAGTTTATAAGTTCAATTACACTATCTGAAAAAGAAAGAATTATAAGTGGTCAAATAGTAAAGGAAATAAGAAGTAGGTTAGAATTCTTAGTTAATGTTGGATTAGATTATTTAAATCTTTCAAGAAGTTCAGGAACTCTTTCTGGTGGAGAAGCACAAAGAATAAGACTTGCAACACAAATTGGATCAGCATTGATGGGGGTGTTATATATATTAGATGAGCCAAGTATTGGATTACATCAAAGAGATAATGATAAGTTGATTCAAACATTAAAAAACTTAAGGGAGGTAGGAAATACTGTTATAGTTGTTGAACATGATGAAGATACTATGAGGGAAGCTGATTATATAGTAGATATAGGGCCAAGGGCAGGAGAACATGGTGGTCAAATAATTGCAGCAGGACCAGTTAATGAAATTATGGCATGTAAGGAATCAATTACAGGTCAATACTTAACAGGAGAAAAATCAATTAAAGTTCCTGAAGAAAGAAGAAAAGGTAATGGAAACTTTATTACTGTAACTGGGGCTAAAGAAAATAACCTTAAAAACTTAAATGTTAAATTTCCTTTGGGAGTATTAACAATGGTTACAGGTGTTTCAGGATCAGGTAAAAGTACTTTAGTAAATGAAATATTATATAAAGGTTTAAATAAGATAGTAAATAAAAGTAAAAATCCAACAGGAGCTTATAAAGAAATAACAGGATATGAAAATATAGATAAAATTATAGATATTGATCAAAGCCCTATAGGAAGAACACCACGTTCCAACCCAGCAACATATACAGGTACATTTGATATAATAAGAGAATTATTTTCACAAACACCAGAAGCTAAAATGAGAGGATATAAGCCAGGAAGATTTAGTTTTAATGTAAAAGGTGGAAGATGTGAAGCTTGTTCAGGAGATGGAATTATAAAAATAGAAATGCAGTTCTTATCTGATGTATATGTTCCTTGTGAAGTTTGTAAAGGAAAAAGATACAATAGGGAAACTCTTGAAGTTAAGTATAAGGGAAAAAATATAGATGATGTTTTAAATATGACTGTTGAAGAAGCTTTAGAGTTTTTTGAAAATATTCCAAGAATAAAAAATAAGATTCAAACATTAAAAGATGTAGGATTAGGATATATTAGATTAGGTCAACCATCAACTCAATTATCAGGTGGAGAAGCTCAAAGAATTAAACTTGCATTTGAATTATCCAAAAGAAGTACAGGAAAGACATTATATATTTTAGATGAACCAACAACAGGACTTCATGTAGATGATGTAAATAGATTAGTTGAAATATTACAAAGACTAGTTGATGCAGGAAATACTGTTATTGTTATAGAACATAATTTAGATATGATAAAATGTGCAGATTATATAATAGATTTAGGACCAGAAGGTGGAGATAAAGGTGGTACTTTAGTAGCACAAGGAACACCAGAAAAAATTGTCGAAAATGATAACTCTTATACTGGTAGATATCTTAAGAAGTTATTAAGATAAATTAAGATGGCTTGTTATTTTTTACAATAAGATTTAATATATAATGGTAAATATTCATTAGTTTGAGGTGAAGGTATGAGTTTTGGAAAGTTAGTTACTTTTGTATTTGGTATAATTTTTATAATTTTATTATATGTAATTATATATTATGCATTAAAAATAATGTATAAAGATGTTAAGACAGGTGGTAAGGCTAAAAATAATAACTCAGGAATAAGATATGGAATTGAAGTTATTCAAACAGGTGTTAATTCTACACTGGAGCAGGGCGCGGTAGTTCCTATAAGGGGAATTATTACATTAGGAAGAAAAGCAGAAAATACAATAGTATTAACAGAGCCTTTTGTATCAGGTAATCATGCAAGGATATATGCTAAAAATAATAATTTATATGTTGAAGATTTAAATAGTACAAATGGTGTATATGTAAATAATGAAAGAATTGAGGCAAAATATAAGCTTATTGCTGATGATGAAGTAAAAATAGGAAGTGCAATTTTTAAGGTTTTAAAATCAGGTAAGTAAAACTCTAAATTTATGATTTAGATAGTTGAACTTATATCTTAGACGTTAAGAAAAGATGTTTTAGTAATAATTTAGAGGTGAGGATATGAAAGCAAAAAAGCGAGAAAAAAGATTACTAAATTTAGTATATCTGCTATGCTTACTACTTTTCACAGCATTAGGCTTTTTACAACAGCCTTTTGATAAATTTGCATTAATAATGGGAGTAGTCTTATGTGTATTAATAGGCTATTCCCACTTTATAGTTAGAAGATTTTATCCAGATGGAGATAAATTTATTTTAATTTTTGCAAGTGTGTTAGCAGTAGTAGGAGTAGCAATGTTATATAGAATAAATCCAAATACAGCTATTAAACAGCTTATATGGATAGCACTTGGGATAATTGGTTATATATTAATAGTTGTAATATTGCCGGATTTAAAAAGTTTTGCAAAATATAAAAATGTATATATGATAATAACATTGGTATTAATGCCATTAGCTTTAATATTTGGTACAGAACAGTTTGGTGCAAAAAACTGGATATTAATAGGGCCAATTTCTTTTCAGCCATCAGAATTTGCTAAAATAGCATTAGTTTTATATTTAGCAGCAGCATTGGCTACATATGAATCTAAAAAAAGTTTCAAGGAAGAAGTTAAACAATTATTTCAACCAGCATTAGTTGCAGGTTTTTCAATGGGATGTATGGTATTACAAAGAGATTTAGGGAGTGCATTAATATTCTTTGGGATATCAATAACTTTACTTTATGTTGCAACATCAAAGAAAAAGTATGTTTTTACAGCTTTAGGATTAGCAGCAATAGGTTCTGTTGCAGGTTATACAATGTTTGGCCATGTAAGGGAAAGAGTTATGATTTGGCGTGATCCATGGAAATATGCATTAGGATCATCATATCAAATAGTTGAAGGAATGTATTCTATTGCAGCTGGAGGACTTTTTGGGGTTGGATTAGGTCAAGGACACTTTCAAAACTTACCTGTAAAAGAAAGTGATATGATTTATGCAATTATATGTGAAGAATTTGGAATAATTTTTGCAATTGGATTAATGATAATATACTTCTTATTATTTTATAGGGGTATAAGAGCTGCCTTTGTAACAAAGGATAGTTATTCACAATTAATAGCTGTAGGATTTAGTACAATGATAGCATGTCAAACATTAGTTATAATAGGAGGAATATTTTCAGTTATTCCATTAACAGGTATAACATTACCTATTATAAGTTATGGTGGTTCATCAGTATTGACTATATTCTTTGCATTAGGAATATTACAAAAAATATCGGAGGAGGCATAGGATATGAATGATTTAGCAAAAAGCGTTAAGAATGTAATGACTGTTTTTTTAGTACTATTTATAGCATTGATATCCTATATTGCATATTTTCAGCTAATTAAAAGCCCTAAAATTAATGAAATGGCAAGTAATACAAGGGTTATAGCTAAAAAGAATGAAGTTTTAAGAGGAACTATTTATGATAGAAATGAAACAGCATTAACTACAAGTGAAAGATTAAATGAAACTTCACAAAAAAGGAATTATTTATATGATGGACTATATGTTCATGCATTAGGATATACAAGTGCTGTATATGGAAAAACTGGTTTAGAAGAAGAATATGATAGTGAGTTAACAACTTATAATGCAATTGGAAATAACTTTAGAAAATTTTTAGATTCTATTGATGTTAAGGGATTAATAGAAGATATAAAAAATGATAAAGAAAGCACAGGAAATTTTAATTTTGCTTCTAATTTTAAAACATTTAAGGATAAAATAAATTTTAATTTATTAGAAGAAGAAGAAAATAAAGTAGGTAATGGTGTTATAACTACTTTAGATACTACACTTCAACAAGTTGCATCCGATGCATTAGGAAGTAATAAGGGAGCTGTAGTTGCTTTAAATCCTAAAACAGGAGAAATATTAGCAATGGTATCAAATCCAATATTTAATCCTAATAATTTAGCTGAAGAAATGAAAGCTGCTAATAGTGGAAGTGCAGATAACTCACCATTAATAAACAGAGCAATTAATGGACTTTATCCGCCAGGGTCTGTATTTAAAACTGTTACATTAACAAGTGCATTAGAAAATATGCCATCAGTAGCTAATAGAACTTTTCAGGATGATGGAAAAATTAAATTTCCAGATGGCAGAAGTTTAAGTAATTTTGGAAATAATGTTTATGGATCATTAAGTTTAAAGCAATCATATAAGGTATCAAGTAATGTTGTATTTGGGACATTAGCAATGGAATTAGGAAATAATAAATTAAAATCTACAGCTGAAGATTTTGGGTTTAATTCTGTAATAACAGGACCAGGTGTTTCTATAACAGCAAGTAGATTTCCAACGTTAGATAGTTCTGAAGTTGGGAATATAGCACAAAGTGGTATAGGACAAAGTAGTATTTTATCAACGCCTATGCAAATGGCATTAGTTGCAGCAACAGTAGCTAATGATGGTATAATGATGCAACCAAAGCTTGTAAATACAATAGTTGATAAAGATAAGAATGTTATTAAATCTATAGATAACAAAGAATTAAAGAAAGTTATGTCTAGTGATATAGCACAAACAGTTCAAGATTATATGTTAAATGTAGTAAATAGCAATTTAAGTAAATGGCCAGCATTTAAAGGAACTAATGCTGGAGGAAAAACTGGAACAGCTGATTATACTTTACCAGATGGAAGTGAAGCAACTCCACATAGTTGGTTTATATCAGTAGCTCCAATGAATGATCCTCAAATAGCAGTTGCAGTAATTGTTGAAAATGGAGGAACAGGTTCAGGAAAGGCTGCAACAGTTGCAAGTAAAGTAGTAAGACAATGGGTCTTAGGTGATTAAATTTTAAATAAATCCTTCAATAAAGGAAATTTCTATAATAGGAGTTAAGGGGGAAGTAAGCATATTTAGTAAGTAACTAAAAAGATAATTTGCTTATTACCTTTTAACTCTTATTTATTAATATAATTAAAACTAAAGAAAGGAGTGTGCAAATAATGTTTGATTTTGAATATCATATAAAGAATTTACCAGATAAGCCTGGTGTATATTTAATGAAAAATTCTTTGGGTGAAGTAATTTATGTTGGAAAAGCAAAGGTTTTAAAAAATAGAGTAAAAAGTTATTTTCAAAAATCTAAAAACCATTCAGAAAAAGTAAAAGTAATGGTAAAAAATATTGCTGAATTTGAGTATATTGTTACAGATTCTGAAATGGAAGCATTAATTTTAGAATGTAATTTAATAAAAAAGTACAGTCCTAAGTATAATATTTTGTTAAAGGATGATAAATTTTATCCTTTTATAAAGATAACTGTAAATGATGATTATCCAAGAGTATTTGTTACGAGAAGATTTGCAAAGGATGGAAGTAAATATTTTGGGCCATATACAAATGGAAGTGCCGTTTATGAAACCCTTGATTTAATATATAAGATATTTCCTTTGAGAAATTGTAAATTAGTAATAAAAGAAAATGGTGAAAAGGTTAGACCCTGTTTAAATTATCATATAAAAAAGTGCCTTGGGCCATGTGGAGGGCATATTAGTAAAGAAGAATATGGGAAAATGATTAATGATATAATAGATATTTTAAGTGGAAAAGAAACATATATTACTAAAATGCTTAAATCTGATATGGAAAAGGCTGCGGAAGAACTAGAATTTGAAAAAGCTGCATCATTGAGAGACAAAATATTATCTATAAATGCAATAGCAGAAAAACAAAAGATATTTAAAACCATGGAAGGTGATGAAGATTTCATCAATATAGAACAAGATGAAAAAGATAGTTGTATTCAAGTATTTTTCTCAAGGGATGGAAAGGTAATTGGAAGAGAACATTTTATATTTGAAAACACAGCAAATGAAGGCATTGGTGAAATAATAGAAGATTTTATAGGATCATTTTATGGAGGAACAGCTAAAATTCCTAAAGCAATATATGTTCCACAAATTGATAATTTTGACTTAATGGAAGAATATTTAACAATAAAAAGAGGGTCAAAAGTGTGGATTAAGGTGCCTCAAAAGGGGCAAAAAAAAGAAATGCTTGAAATGGTTAAAAACAATGCAAGAATTACTTTAGAAAAGTTTAAAGATAAATATTTAAAGGATAAAGAAATCAACAGAATTTCATTATTAGAGCTTCAAGACTTGTTAGAATTAGAAGAATGTCCACAAAGAATAGAAGCTTATGATATTTCCAATATACAAGGGGTTGATTCTGTTGGAACAATGATTGTATTTGAAGAAGGAAGAGCTAAAAATAGTGATTATAGGAGATTTAAAATAAAAACTGTTAAGGGTGCAAATGATTATGATAGTATGCGTGAAATATTGACTAGAAGATTTAATCATGGATTAGATGAAATTAAGGCAATTCAGCAAAGAGATTTAAAGTTATCAGCAGGTAAGTTTTCAACATTTCCTGATTTAATAATGATGGATGGTGGAAAAGGACAGGTTAATGTTGCATTAGAAGTCTTACAATCTTTAAATATAGATATTCCTGTTTGCGGATTAGTTAAAGATGATAAACACCAAACAAGAGGAATTATATATAATAATAATGAACTTATTATTAATAAAGGCTCAAATTTAATGCAATTAATTAGAAGAATACAAGATGAAGTTCACAGATTTGCTATAACTTATCATAGAAGCTTAAGAGATAAGAGAACATTACATTCTGTTTTAGATGATATACCTTATGTTGGTGAAAAGAGAAGAAGAGCATTATTAGTGAAATTTGGAAGTATTGATAATATAAAGAAAGCATCAATGCAAGAGTTATTAGAAACACAATCAATTGATAAAAAATCAGCAGAAAGTATTTATAATTATTTTAATGGTAATAATTAAGAATAAATCACTTGTTTAATAGTATAAATTAATTTATACTATTAAATTGTAAATATTTTATAATTTTAAGGAGCTTATCATGAATAAATACAACAAATTTGTAGGATTATTTAATGAATTTTACGATATAAATGATATTAAAATAGATGAAAAATTAAGTGAATATGTTAATTTTAAAGTTGGAGGACCAGCAGATATATTATTAATTCCAAATTCAAAGGAGCAAGTAATTAAAAGTATTAAAATTTGCAAGGAAAATAATATTCCTTTTTACTTAATTGGAAATGGTTCTAATATATTAGTTAGAGATGGTGGTTTTAGAGGAGTTGTACTTTCATTAAAGAATGTTAAAAACATTTATGTTGATGGAGAAAAGATAGAAGCTGAATGTGGAGTTATGTTAAAAGAAGTTTCAGATAAGGCTATAGAAAATTCATTAACTGGTTTTGAATTTGCATGTGGAATTCCAGGAACTATAGGTGGAGCTGTATTTATGAATGCTGGAGCTTATGATGGAGAAATATCAAAAGTAATTGAAAGTGCTGAAGTTATAGATGAAAATTGCAATATCATAAGACTTTCAAGAGAAGAATTAGATTTTGGATATAGATCATCATTAGTAATGAAAAAAGGATATACAGTATTATCAGCTGTATTTAAATTAGAAAAGGGTCAAGTAAAGACAATAAAGGAATTAATAGAAGATTTAACTAACAAAAGGGAATCAAAGCAACCACTTGAATATCCATCAGCAGGAAGTACGTTTAAGAGACCAACTGGATATTTTGCAGGAAAGCTTATTCAAGATGCTGGATTAAAGGGATATTCAATAGGTGGAGCAGCTGTTTCAGAAAAGCATTCTGGATTTGTAATAAATAAGGGAAATGCAACAGCTAAGGATATAACTGATTTAATAAAACATATACAAGATGAAGTTAAAAAGCAATTTGGAGTTGATCTTCATCCTGAAGTTAGAATTATTGGAGAAGAATAAAAAATATTAAAGGAATACACAATATAAGTTTTTATAAATGTGTATTCCTATTTTTTAACTTGAAATATAAGATGTGTTTATTATTATATGACCTTGGTATATAATAACAATGAGTGCTTATAAAAAGGTATAATATATAAGTTGAATATTATTAAAATTAATAGTTTGGAGGTATTATATGAGATTTATTATAGTTACAGGATTATCAGGTGCTGGTAAATCAGAAGCAACTAAAAGTTTAGAGGATATGGGATATTTTTGCGTAGATAACCTTCCACCAACATTAATAACAAAATTTGCAGATGTATGTTTGCAAAGTGATGGAAAGATAAATAAGGTTGCATTAGTAATTGATATAAGAGGTGGGGTATTCTTTAATGATTTATTCCAAAGTTTAAAAGAATTAGAAAAGCAACAATTTAAGTATGAAATATTATTTTTAGATGCTTCTGATGAAGTATTAGTAAAAAGATTTAAAGAAAAAAGAAGAAGTCATCCGTTATCAGGTGGTGGAAGAGTTATAACTGGTATTGAGCTTGAAAGAAATAAATTAAGGGAAGTTAAAGATAAATCAGATATAATTATAGATACATCGAAGTATAAAATTGGTGATTTAAGAGAAGAAATGACTAAATATTTTGGAGATGAAAAAATTCCAGAAAAGCAAATGTCAATTACAGTATTGAGTTTTGGATTTAAATATGGAATACCTGTTGATTCAGATTTAGTTTTTGATGTTAGATTTATACCAAATCCATTTTACATACCAGAATTAAAGCCATTTTCAGGATTAGATGCACCTGTTAGGGATTATGTACTTGGGCAAGATGAAACTAAAGAGTTTTTAGGTAAATTAACTGATATGCTAGAATTCTTAATTCCAAACTATAAAAAGGAAGGAAAAAGACAACTTATTATTGCAATAGGATGTACTGGAGGAAGACATAGATCAGTTGCAATAGCAAATGAAATATATCAAAACTTACATGAAAAAAATTATGATGTTTATATAGAACATAGAGATATTAAAGAGGATGTTCATAAAGGGGATAAAAAACTATGATAATGGATTTTTTCATGAAGCCTGGAACCAAAATTAAAAGGTGGATATTTCTAGGGGTCATTGGTATGATTTTATCAGTAATAGGTATAGTTGAGATTTTTTCAAAGCATGAGCATAATTTATCAATTAAGTTATTATACTTATTTTTAACTTTTATAGGATTGGTAATGATTTATATATCAGTATCTGAATTTATAAAATCTTTTATTTCGTTAATAAATAATGAAAAGATAAAAATAACTATTAATGATAAAAGTATTGAAGATTTAGTTGAGGAAAAAAGAGTTCATGTAGGCGGTCCTAAAATTGTTGTTATTGGCGGGGGGACTGGTTTATCTACAATGTTAAGAGGACTTAAGTTATATACTAATAATATAACAGCAATAGTAACAGTTGGAGATGATGGAGGAGGTTCAGGAAAGCTTAGAGCAGACCTTGGAATGCTTCCTCCAGGTGACATACGTAACTGTATTTTGGCATTAGCTGATACAGAGCCTATAATGGAAGATTTACTTCAATATAGATTTACAGAAGGTTCTTTAAAGGGACAAAGCTTTGGTAATTTATTTTTAGCTGCTATGGATGGAATAAGTGATAGTTTTGAATCAGCAGTTCAAAAGATGAGCTCAGTACTTGCTGTAACAGGAAAGGTATTACCTGTTACTCTTGATGATATGAAGCTTATAGCAGAGCTTGAAAATGGAAATATAGTAGAGGGTGAATCTATAATTCCAGATGAAGTAGTTAAGCAAAAAAGCAAAATAAAAGAGCTTAGAATAAATCCTAAAAAGGCACTGCCACTATTAGATGCATTAATGGCAATTAACGAAGCTGATGCAATAGTAATGGGGCCAGGAAGTCTTTATACTAGCATAATACCTAATCTTTTAGTTGAGGATATTGTTGAATGTATAAATAAAAGCGATGCAATTAAGATTTATATTTCTAATGTAATGACTCAACCAGGAGAAACAGATAATTTTGCAGTATCTGATCATATAAAAACATTAATGAAGTATAGCGGTAAAAATAGTATTGAATATGTCATTGCAAATAATGGGACGATTCCTAATGAAATAAAAGAAAGATATTTAAAAGAAGGTTCCGAATTAGTTGAATTAGATTATGAAAATATAAAAGGATTAGGTGTTGAGATTGTGGAAACAGATTTAGTTAAAATAACTAAGGGATATGTAAAGCATGATTCAGAACATTTAGCGCAAGTTTTAATGACAACTATACTTGATAAAAAGTTATTATATGATAAAAAAAGGATTATGGAATATATGTATGTTTCCAAAAAAATAAAGAAAAATTAAATTTAAGGGTTAGTATAAGTAAGCTAAGTTTAATTAATGGACAAGAGTTTGCTATACTAACTTTTTGTATATTTTAAAATGTTAGTATAAGTTTAATTGTAAATAAGGCAATAATATAAAATATCAAATTTAACAATAAATATTTAATTTATTTAGCAAATATTATTAAAAAAACTATAATTAGCATTAACAATTTTCCAATATTATAGTATGATACATACGGCACAGTTTATGATATAATAATAGATATATTTATAGTTAGTTAGGAGAAAAAATTTATGTCGTTTTCAGCGAAAGTAAAAGGAGAAATATGCAGATATACAGATATATCTAAGGAGGAAGCATTAGCAGAGCTTTCAGCAATAATGAAAGGTAGTGGAACAATAGGATTTAGTGGAAAAGGTCTTAGCTTTAGAATTACAACAGAAAATCCAGCTTCAGCAAGACATATATTCACTATACTAAAGGAACACTTTGATATACATTCTAAATTAATGGTTAAGAAGAGCAATTCATTAAAGAAGAATAATATTTATATGGTTTTAATAGATGAAGAGATGGGGGTTAGGGATTTACTTCAGGAAACAGGAATTTTCAAAGAAATAGATGGAGTACTAACTATTGATTATAAAATTGACCCAGAAATGGTAAAGACTGAGGAGTATAAGAAGGCCTATATAAGGGGAGCTTTTATTGGTGGTGGAAGTGTAACTAATCCTGAAAAGACATATCATTTAGAGTTTGTAACTCATAGTGAAGAATATGCAATTGATTTATGTAAGCTAATTAATTCTTTTGGATTAAATTCTAAGGTTATTCAAAGAAAAAATAGTTTTATAATATATATCAAGGAAGGGGAACAAATAGTTGACCTTTTAAATATAGTAGGAGCTCATACTTCATTACTTGAATTAGAAAATATAAGAATAATGAAGGAAATGAGAAATAACGTAAATAGACTTGTTAATTGTGAAACGGCTAATTTAAGTAAAACAGTTAATGCTGCAGTTAGACAGGTTGAAAGTATAAAACTTATTCAAAGTAGTATAGGGCTTCAAAGGTTGCCTAAAAATCTTCAAGAAGTTGCAGAGCTTAGATTAAGTTATCCTGATGAATCACTTAAGGAATTAGGAGAAATGCTAGATCCTCCAGTAGGTAAATCAGGAATAAATCATAGATTAAGAAAAATAGAAAAAATAGCTGAAGAAATAAGAAGCGGAAACTATTAGTTAGTTAGGAGTTAGTAGTGAGTAGTTAGGAGTTAAGGAGAAAATTCAGTTTAAGAAGTATTCAGTTTCAAGTTTCAAGTGGCAACTGACAAGTGAAAAGTTGCAAGTTGCAAGTTAAGGAAAAAATTTATCTAAGCTGAATTTTAGAAAATATAATTTAAAGAAATTCCTTACGGAATTTCATCCACAACTACTAACTCTAAACTCCAAACTAATTTAAACGGGGGTGTTTTATTGGAAAAGAAAAGGTTCTGTCATCTTCATTTACATACTGAATATAGCTTGCTTGATAGTTCGGCTAAGATTAAAAAGGTTATTAGTAGGGCAAAAGAGCTTGGAATGGAAAGCATAGCTATTACTGATCATGGTGTTATGTATGGTTGTGTTGCATTTTACAAAGAGGCTATAGCACAGGGAATTAAGCCTATACTTGGATGTGAAGTATATGTAGCTGGAAAGTCAATGAATATTAAAATTAATGATAAGGATAATGGTACATATCACTTAGTATTATTGGTAAAAAATGAAGTTGGTTATGAAAATCTAATGAAAATAGTATCAGCAGCATCAATTGATGGATTTTACTATAAGCCGAGAGTCGACCATGATTTATTAAGAAAGCATAGTGAAGGCTTAATTGCATTAAGTGCTTGTCTTGGTGGAGAAGTACAAAAAAATTTATTAAATGATGACTATGAAAAGTCAAAAGAAGTTGCCTTAATGTATAAGGATATTTTTAAAGATGGTTTTTATTTAGAAATACAAGACCATGGAATGGAGGAGCAAAGAAAGGTTACAGAGGGTAATATTAAATTATCTAGAGAAACTGGAATTCCTTTAATTGCCACTAATGATGTCCATTATATTAATCAAGAGGATTCAAAGGCACATGATATTTTAATGTGTATTCAAACAGGTAAGACTGTGGAAGATCAAAATAGAAGAAGATATCCTTCAAATCAGTTTTATTTAAAGTCTCCAGAGGAAATGTGGGATATGTTCTCTTATGTTCCTGAAGCATTGGAGAATACAATTAAGATTGCTGATGAATGTAATTTTGATTATGAGTTCCATGTTTCTAAGTTACCTAACTTCCCAGTTCCACAGGAATATAAAACTCACTTTGATTATCTTGAAGAGGTGTGTTTTGAAGGGCTAGTTGAAAGATATGATGTATTTGATCAATTTAAGGATAAATTAATTAAAGTTCAAGATATAAAGAATTTTGCAGAAACTAATGAGGAAGCAAAGGAATATGTTGATAGATTAAGCTATGAGCTTAGTGTAATTAATCAAATGGGATATGTTGATTATTTCTTGATTACTTGGGATTTTATTAAATATTCAAATGATCATGGTATACCAACTGGTCCAGGAAGAGGATGCTTTCTACCAGGGACAGAAATACTTTTAAGTAATGGTTCAATCAAAAGTATAGAAGATATTAAGATAGGTGATGAAGTTATCACTGCTTATGGTAATTTGCAGTTAGTTGAAAATTTATTAAGATATGATATTAAAGAAAAAATAATAACTATTGAAAGTGCTAATGAAAAAGTTAAGTTAACAAGTGATCATAAAATGTTAGCTATAAAGGCTTCTCAATGTACTAAAGAATGGCAAGATAGAAGTAATCTACCTGTAGTATACAAAAAAGGGTGCTCTTTTGAGGAAGGGTGCATTAATAAACCATATGAAGAATATAAGGCTGAATGGATAGAGGCTAATAAGTTAGAAAAAAACGATTTTATACTTTATCCTAGAACAAAAGAGGCTGTAAGTGATATTACATATGATTTATTAGAATATTGTAAGAAAGAAGAACATTTAAGATATGATGAGAATCATATTTGGTACGAAATAGGAAGTAATAATCTTCAAACTAATAAAATAAATAGGTTTATAAAATTAGATGAAGATTTATGTAAATTATATGGATACTTTATATCAGAAGGTTGGACTACTATTAATGAAGATATAACAGAATATAAATTTGGTTTTGGATTTAATAAAAAAGAAACTGAATATATAGATGATGCAGTTAACTTAGTTAATAAAATATTTGCATTACAAGGAAGGATTGCTGAACATAAAACAAAAGAAGATACATATGTTGAATTTAACTCAAAGGTAATTTCAGAGTTTTTAAGGCAACAATGCAATAAGGGAGCTAATAATAAAAGAATACCTTATGATGTTATAAAAAATACTAGAGATTATAACTTAAAGTTGTTAGTTGCTAATATGTTTAGAGGTGATGGAAGTTATAGTGATATTAATTGTGAGGAAGCATCATTTAGAATTAAATATACTACAACATCAATTGAATTAACTAGACAACTTAGAATGATTCTTGCTAGATTAGGTTACTGGTCTACTTTTAAGACGAGATTTAAAGAGCAGGAGCAAATGCATGATGAGTATTCTGTTTGTATATCTGGAAAGCAGCTTTTAAGATGGAATGATGATTTTGAAAATTATAAAATTCCAGTGAGAGAGCAAAAGTTTTATAGAAATGATAGTTTTTATATGGATGATGATTATTTCTATATAAAAATTAAGAATAAAACAGAAGAAGAGTATACTGGAAAAGTATATGATTTATCTGTACCAGGGGATACGTCATATGTTGCAAATTCAATGGCTGTTCATAATAGTGCGGCAGGTTCAATTGTTGCATATACTCTAGGAATAACAAAAATAAATCCGATAAAGTATAGCTTACTTTTTGAGAGATTTTTAAATCCTGAAAGAGTAAGTATGCCTGATATAGATTCGGATTTTTGTTATGAAAGAAGACAGGAAGTAATTGATTATGTTGTTGATAAATATGGAGTTAATAATGTATCTCAGATAATTACCTTTGGTACAATGGCTGCTAGGTTGTGTTTAAGAGACGTAGGAAGAGCTATGAACTATTCATATGCAGAAGTAGACAGGATAGCTAAAATGATTCCTACAATGCTTGGAATAACAATAGAAAAGGCATTAGATTTAAATCCGGAGCTTAAAGCAGCATATGAAAATGAAGATAGATTAAAAACATTAATAGATGTTAGTAAAACTCTAGAAGGGTTACCAAGACATTCATCAACTCATGCGGCTGGTGTAGTTATAGCATCAAAGCCGTTAGTTGAATATGTGCCACTTCAAAGAAATGAAGATATGATAGTAACCCAATTTGATATGACAACATTAGAGGAGCTTGGTCTTTTAAAAATGGATTTCCTTGGATTAAGAACTTTAACAGTTATGAGTGATACTGTTAAGATGATTAAAGAAAATAGAGGAATAGACATCGATTTAGATAAAATAGATTTTGAAGATAAAAATGTTTATAACATGATTGGTGAAGGAAAAACAGCTGGTGTATTCCAATTAGAATCCCCAGGAATGACATCATTCATGAAGGAACTTAAACCCGACTGCTTGGAAGATATTATAGCCGGAATATCCTTATATAGACCGGGACCAATGTCAGAAATACCAAGGTATATAGAGGGTAAGAGAAATAAAGACAGTGTGCATTATGAGACGCCAGAACTTGAAAATATACTGGATGTTACATATGGAGTAATGGTATATCAAGAGCAAGTTATGCAAATAGTTAGAGATCTAGGGGGATACTCCTTAGGTAGAAGTGATATGGTTAGAAGAGCCATGTCAAAGAAAAAGCACAGTGTTATGGAACAAGAAAGAAAAAACTTTATATATGGAATAGTAGATAAAGATGGTAATGTAGAAGTGCCAGGTTGTTTGAGAAATGGTATAAGCGAAAAGGCAGCAAATGAAATTTTCGATCAGATGATGGACTTTGCTTCGTATGCATTCAACAAATCTCATGCAGCAGCCTATGCAGTAATAGGCTATCAGACAGCATACTTAATGCATTACTATCCAGTAGAAACTATAGCAGCAATGGTTAATTCTGTTATGGGTATAAGTGAAAAAGTAGCACATTACACTAAGTTTGCAGAAAGCTTAGGAATACAAGTGTTACCACCAAATATAAATGAAAGCTATTCAAAGTTTACGGTTAAAGGAAATAGTATAAGATTTGGTCTGGCAGCAATAAAAAATGTTGGATTAAATGTTGTTGATGGAATAGTTGAAGCAAGAAAAAACAAAGGGAAGTTTGAGTCATTAGTTGATTTTATAAATAAAATAGACTTATCAACAATAAACAAAAGAGCTATAGAAAGCTTAATAAAAGCAGGAGCTTTTGATGAATTTAAAATATTTAGATCAAAATTATTAGCTGTTTATGAAAAATTAATGGATAGTGTAGCTAGTGATAAAAAGAGAAATATTGATGGTCAAATTAGTCTTTTTGGTATGGTAGATGAAAGTATAAGGGAACCAGAGGTAATATATCCTGATATAAAGGAATTTGCTAAAAACAACTTATTATCAATGGAAAAGGAAATGACTGGACTTTATATATCAGGTCATCCATTAGATGAGTATGAAAAGAGCCTAAAGATGATGACATCTACTACAATAGAAACAATATTTCAATCATATGAAGCTATTATGGATGGATTAGGTGAAGATGAACACCTAATTCAAGACAATCAAAGGGTAATATTAGGTGGAATATTAGCAGAAGTAAATCAAAAGGTAACTAGGAATAACTCAATAATGGCATTTTTAAAGTTAGAGGATTTAACAGGTGTTATTGAGGTTGTAGTATTTCCTAAAACATTAGAAAAAACGAGAAATTTAATTAATTTAGACTCAATGGTAATTATTAAAGGTAGAGTAAGTATAAAGGAAGATGAAGAACCAAAATTAATTTGTGAAAGCATAGGACCATTAGAAAAAATAAATAGTGATAAAGTATATATAAGAGTTGATGATTTGCAAATGGCAAAATTTATGAAATCACAATTGGTAAATATAACTTCTCAATATAAGGGGGATTCAGCATTATATGTTTTTACTGCCAATGATAGAAAAAATTATAGAATGCCACGTGATATGTGGGTAAATTTAAATAGTGAAGTTTTATTTGAATTAAAAAAGATTTTTGGAGAGTCAAATGTTAAAATAGTAGAATAAAATTGTTAAAAAATATTATCTTAATGAAATTATTTTCATAAGGATAATATTTTTTTTTTGAAAATTTGTAAAATCTCACAATGATAATTAATTAAAAAAGAAATTTAAATACAATAAATATAAAATAATCATAAAATAGCAATAGAAAAATGTTAAAAAAATAACAAATAACTAAGTGGATATTAAATTTTTAATGGAAAATTCTCAAAAAAAATGTTAATATAAAATATGTAAAAAGATACAAAGAGAAATAATTTTAAAAAAAATAATTATATAATTTACATAAGATAAGGGTAAAACATACATGTAATAGTGTAAATAAACGATAAAATTAGACATAAGTATATTTATTTTAGTTGCAATACTATGCGTTTACAAGTAAAATAAAAAAGGTGGTAAAAAGTTTAACAATAAAAGAATAATAAGGAATATTTCAAAGTGTGTGGACATGCAGAGTCCTTAGTAGTTTCAAGGAGGAATATTTTATGAAAAAAATAGCTGTTTTAACAAGTGGTGGAGATGCTCCAGGAATGAATGCTGCAATAAGAGCAGTAGTAAGAACTGCAATACATAATGGTATTGAAGTTATGGGAGTACAAAGAGGATATGCTGGATTAATAAATGGTGAGTTATTCCCAATGAATAGATCATCTGTTTCAGATATAATTCAAAGAGGCGGTACTATTTTAAGAACTGCTAGATGTTTAGAATTTAAACAAGAAGAAGTAAGAAAAGAAGCTGCACAAATTCTTGCAGATAATGGTGTAGAAGCTTTAGTAGTTATCGGTGGAGATGGATCTTTCACTGGAGCTAAATTATTATCAAAATTAGGAGTTAAAACTATAGGTTTACCTGGTACAATTGATAATGACTTAACTTATACTGATTATACAATAGGATTTGATACAGCATTAAATACGGTAGTTGATGCCATAGATAAAATAAGAGATACTTCAACTTCTCATGAAAGAGTTTCTATCGTAGAAGTTATGGGTAGAAATTGTGGAGATATAGCTCTTCATACAGGTGTAGCTTGTGGAGCTGAATATATTATTACACCAGAACAAGGTTATGATAAAGATGAATTATGCAAAGTTATTTTAGAAGGTAAGAAAGCTGGAAAAATGCATAACTTAGTTTTACTTGCTGAAGGTGTTGGTGGAGCTTCTGAATTAGCTAAATATATTGAAGATAAGACAGGAATAGAAACAAGAGCAACTGTATTAGGACACATTCAAAGAGGTGGAGCTCCAAGTGCTTTTGATAGAGTATTAGCTTCAAGAATGGGTTCAAAAGCAATTGAGCTTTTAATGGAAGGTAAAACTTCAAAAGTTGTTGGTATAAAAGATAATGAGATTTTTGACCAAGATATAGATGAAGCTTTAGCTTTAGATAGAAGATTTGATAAAGAATTATATAGAATTTCAGAAGAAATTTCTAAGTAGTTTAATTAATATTGCCAATATTTTATTTTAAAATACATTAAATTAGAGATTAAAGGAGAGTTTTTAAATGAGAAAAACTAAAATCATTTGCACTATCGGTCCAGCTAGTGAAAATCCAGAAATATTATCACAAATAATTGAAGCAGGAATGAATGTTTCAAGACACAACTTCTCTCACGGAGATCATGAAGAACATGCAGCGAGAATTAACTTAGTTAAAGAATTAGCTAAAAAGCATAACAAAGAAATCGCTGTTATGTTAGATACAAAAGGACCAGAAATAAGAACTGGTAAATTTGAGCCTAAGAAGGTTGAATTACAAGCAGGAGATAAATTCACTGTACATGCAGGTGGAGATGTTGTAGGTAATACTGAAGAGTGTTCAGTAACTTATGCTGGATTAGCTAATGATGTTAAACCAGGTGACACTATTCTTATTGATGACGGTTTAGTTGGATTAACTGTTGAATCAATTGAAGGAAACAAAATTCACTGTACAGTACAAAATACTGGATTTGTTGCTACTCACAAGGGAGTTAACGTTCCAGGAGTTTCAATTAAGTTACCAGCTTTAACTGAAAAAGATATAGCTGATTTAAAATTTGGTTGTGAAATTGGAGTAAATGCTGTAGCTGCTTCATTCATCAGAAAGGCTTCAGACGTTGAAACAATCAGAAAAATATTAAATGAAAATGGTGGAGAACATATCCAAATCATCTCTAAGATAGAAAACCAAGAAGGTGTTGATAATATTGATGCAATATTAGAAGCTTCTGATGGATTAATGGTTGCTAGAGGAGACCTAGGGGTTGAAATTCCATTTGAAAAATTACCAGCTGTTCAAAAGATGATGATAGAAAAATGTAATGCTGCAGGAAAGCCAGTTGTAACTGCAACTCAAATGTTAGACTCAATGATGAGAAACCCAAGACCAACAAGAGCAGAAGTTTCAGACGTAGCTAACGCTATATTAGATGGAACAGATGCAATCATGTTATCTGGGGAATCAGCTAATGGGGATTGGCCAGTAGAATCAGTTCAAACAATGGCTAGAATAGCTACTGAAACTGAAGAACAATTAAAGTATGAAACTGCAGTTTCTAAGGCTAAATCTCATACTCCAGCTATATCAGGAGTTATTTCAAGAGCTGCTTGCAATGCTGCTAATGAATTAAAGGCTGCTGCAATAGTTTCTTCAACTAAGAGTGGAGCAACTGCAAGAAGAATTTCTCAATGTAGACCAGAATGCCCAATCGTAGCTGTAACTCCAAGTGAAAAAGTTGCTAAGAGCTTAGCATTCTGCTTCGGTGTATATCCAGTAGTTGCAGAAGATCAAAATTCAACAGATGCTATGATGGCTAACGCTACTAAAATAGCTGTTGAAAATGGATTTGCTAACTCAGGAGATACAGTTGTAATAGCTGCTGGTTTAGATCAAGTTGGGTCAACTAACCTTTTAAAAGTAAGCGTAGTAGAATAATTTGACATAAAAAAAGAAGTGTAGTATTTACACTTCTTTTTTAGTTTATGGGTGTAAATTTAGAGGAGAAGCAATATGTAGTTATTCTCTAGAGATACCACATATATTGGATAGTAGCTTAAAATGAATAAAATTATGCAAAAACTAAATGGAGTATATTAAAAAATGCAAGAAAATATATCAAAAATGCTAATAAATATAAAAAGTTAACAAAAAGTTTACAAATAGAGTTGATAAATTAGGGTATAATTGATAATATCACATTAAGTTCGAAAGAATTGAAATGGTAAAGGCAACTGATTCATTATTTGGCACCGAAAGGTGTCTTTTTTTTACATAAAAAAGATATGGTATGTTTATTACAGTGGTAGTTTGGTATATAATATTAGTAGTTTGTTAGAATAACATAAGAAGATTGATGGGTGATAAATTTGATAGAAAAGAATAAAGAATATATACTTGATATTGTTTCACAAGGTTATGAAGGTGAAGGTATTGCAAAAATTAATGATACTTTTACTGTATTTATAGAAGGAGCATTAAAGGGTGAAAGAGTTAATGTAAGAATAGTAAAGAGTAAAAAAAGCTTTGCATATGGTAAGTTGCTAGAAGTAATAGAACCATCACTAGAAAGGTGTGAAGCAAAATGTAGTATACATAAGAGATGTGGAGGATGTAAGTTACAATATTCAACATATAAGGAACAATTAAATTTTAAATTTGAAAGAGTAAAAGATTGCATAACTAAGATAGGTAAACTTGATGAAAGCATAGTACAATTTCCATTAGGCATGGATGAACCATGGAGATATAGAAATAAGGTTCAATTGCCTATAGGAATGGTAAATGGAGAACTAAAGATAGGATTCTTTGCACCAAGAAGTCATGAAATAATAGATATGGAAACATGCTTAATTCAAGATGAAATTGCTGATAAGGTAGTAGGAATAACTAGAACTTGGATTAAGAAAAATAATATAAAACCTTATAATATTGATGGAAAATATGATGAAACTGGAATACTTAGGCATATAATGATTAGAAGGGGATTTACAACTAATGAAGTAATGGTTGTGTTAGTTACCAATGGTAGCAAATTGCCTAATAAAGATGAATTTATAAGCTTAATAACAGAAAATATCCCCGGAATTAAAAGTATAGTTCAAAATATTAATTCTAAACCTACAAATGTAATACTAGGCCAAGAATGTATAACTTTATGGGGTGAATCTACAATAAGTGATTATATAGGAGAATTTAAGTTTAATATATCTCCATTATCATTCTTCCAAGTAAACCCTGTTCAAACAGAAGTTCTATATAACAAGGCACTTGAATATGCAGGATTAACAGGAGATGAAACAGTATTTGATGCATATTGTGGTACAGGGACAATAACTCTTTTCTTATCACAAAAGGCTAAAAAAGTTTATGGTGTAGAAATTATTCCACAAGCTATTGAAAATGCAAATATAAATGCAAAAGAAAATAATGTTAATAATGTTGAATTCTTTGTTGGAGAATCAGAAGTTGTTATACCTGATTTAATAAATAAAGGAATAAAAGCTGATGTGGTTGTTGTAGATCCTCCTAGAAAGGGTTGTGATGTTAAATTATTAAATGCTATAACTAACATAGATGCTAAAAAAATAGTATATGTAAGCTGTGATCCAAGTACATTAGCTAGAGATTTAGCTATTTTAGAGGGAAATGGATATAAAACAGTAAGAGTTCAACCAGTTGATATGTTTCCACATACAGCACATATAGAGACTTGTGTGTTGCTACAAAGACGAACTATGTAGAAATCCTTAATTTTAGGCACTTTTTTAAGCATATAGTCTTTACGAGCGAGGGCGATAAAATCAGAAATAAAGAGATAAAAAACTATATCAATGTTTCAGTAGTTGTTGATATAGAGTGTGGGAACACAAACAATTAAATATTAGATTTGAGGGGTACTTGTAAAAAGTATCCCTTTTCAATGTAAGACGTTCAATATTGAGCGTCTATTTTTTTACCCAAAATGAAAGGAGCATTTAGAATTATGAAAAAGATATTGAAACGATTGTGTACGGGAGTACTTGCCTTTGCGACTGTCGTTACTGCTTTACCGAGTATCGCCGTCCATGCAGAAAGCAAGCAATATGGTGTTAGTATAAAGTAGTGGACACATTAAGACGAACTAAGTTAAAATAATATT